>SCTX01000066.1 GCA_004298385.1 Betaproteobacteria bacterium
CGTGGCCGCACGCCACGATCAACTCGTTCTTCTCCATGTCCTTCCCTGCCACATACCAGGCTTCGCCCTCGGCGCCGGCGCCTTTCACCCCGCCTATGCCTATGCCTTTCCTCTGCCCGATGGTGTAGAAAGCGAGGCCCACGTGCTCGCCGATCACCCTGCCCTCGGGGGTGCGGATCGGGCCCGGCGTGCGCGGCAGATAACGGTTGAGAAATTCGCGGAACGGGCGCTCGCCGATGAAACAGATGCCGGTCGAGTCTTTCTTGGCGTGCACCGGCAGGCCCGCCTCCCGGGCGATCCTGCGCACCTCGGTTTTTTGCAGTTGCGCCAGCGGAAACACCGCGCTGGCTAGCTGCGCCTGGCTGAGCCGGTAGAGAAAATAGCTCTGGTCCTTGCTCCTGTCCGCCGCCTTGAGCAGTTCGAAGCGCCGCGCATTTTCTCCCTCGCGCACTTCGCGCACGCCTGCATAGTGGCCGGTGGCGATGCGCCCGGCGCCGAGCGTGAGGGCGTGATCGAGAAAGGCCTTGAACTTGATTTCGGCGTTGCACAGCACGTCCGGATTGGGTGTACGCCCGGCCCGGTACTCGGCAAGGAAAGCGCCGAACACGCGCTCCTTGTACTCGGCGGCGAAATTGACCGCTTCCAGCCCGATGCCGATTACGTCCGCGACCGCGGCGCAATCGATCAAATCCTGGCGGGTCGAGCAGTACTCGTCATCGTCGTCGTCTTCCCAGTTCTTCATGAACAGGCCGACGACTTCGAAGCCCGCGCGCTTGAGCAGCAAGGCGGCCACCGAAGAATCCACGCCGCCCGACATGCCGACCACGATTTTTTCCTTATGCGCCATCGGGACGCTTTCCGGCGAGCCATTCCTCGACCGCGAACACTGCCGCCGGACGGCCGTTGTCGAAATACCAGCTATCGACGACATAAGCCTGCTGAGTTCCCCGGTCGCGAACGCGCGCGGCCCAGTGCACCGCAACGAAGAAACGCGTGCGCCGGATCGGTTCCAGCACCTCGTGGAATCTGAGCCACCCGTGCGATTGCAGCAGCCGGAGGAAGATGCTGGTATTGGTCGAATGATCGATGCAATCCATCTGTCCGTTCTCACCGCCGTCGGCGTAGTTGCCGCCCTTATCGCGCCACACCGGCGTCTGCTCGCCGGCAATGCCGTACATGCGGCCGATGGCGACGGCAATCGCCTCGCGCTCGGCTGCAGCATCGCCGGCCGCCGCGAGCAGTCGCCGCAGGCGGTCGAGTTGCCGGTCGCTGTAGTCCACCTGCGCCTTGGTGTAACAGCCGTAGTTGTAGCAAATCGTGACCTCGTCTGCGCGCGCGGCGAAAGCACTCCAGGCAAACAGCGCCAGGAATACATTTATCGAAGCCGCTGCTCTAGGCATTTCGCGCGCTCACGCCGCGCGCAGCTCCGGGATTCCGGCCAAGGGCGTGTAGCCGTGGCGGCCCTCGCGGATTGCCTTCACCGCGGCATCTTGGATGTTAACCGGCGTGGGAAAGTCCGGCTGGCCGATGCAAAAGGAAATGATATTTTTGCCTTGGCGAAGGAGCTCGTTCACCTGGGCGAGCGCGATACGGGCGTTCTCGGCGCCGAGTTCGGCGGTGCGGCGGCTGGTCTTGGGCATGCGCGCTGCGTCACAAAAATGGAGAAAGTCATTTTAGCCTATGCAGCCAGTACCTTGTCGCTTTATCATCGCGCTGTTACAGGGGAATCCGATGCTCATCAACTGCGCCGCGTACCAGGACGGCCGTAAACTGGCCGATATCAAGCCTGAAGAAATCAGCGACTACGTTAGTCGTCCCGACAGCTTCGTCTGGGTGGCGCTGCGGGATCCCGGGCCCGGCGAGCTTGCCGCCATGCAGACGGAGTTCGACTTGCACGAGCTCGCGGTCGAGGATGCTCACCACGGCCACCAGCGTCCGAAGATAGAGGAATACGGCGATTCGCTGTTCGTGGTGCTGCACACCATCGAGGGCACGGACGACGGACTCAAACTCGGCGAGATCGACATATTCGTCGGAAAAAATTACGTCCTGTCGGTTCGCAACCACTCCGAGCGCGGACTCGCCGAAGTGCGCGCGCGCTGCGAGCGCGAACCGGAGTTGCTGCGGCGTGGCTCCGGCTTCGTCCTGTATGCGCTCATGGACGCGGTGATCGACCGCTATTTTCCCGTGCTCGACACCTTGGAAGACGAACTGGAGCGGGTGGAGGAAAAGATTTTCGCCGGCTCCTCGCCGCGGGCCAACGTCGAAGCGCTCTACGCCTTGAAGCAAAAACTGATATTGCTGCAGCATGCGGTGCGGCCGCTGCTCGACGGCGCCGGCAAGCTATATGGCGGGCGCGTGCCTCCGGTTTGCGTCGGCACGCAAGAATACTACCGCGACATTTATGATCACCTGATCCGCATCAACCAGACCATCGACAGCCTGCGCGACATGGTGATCACCGCGATCTCGGTCAACCTGTCGCTCATCACATTGCAGGAAAACGAAACCACCAAGCGCCTGGCCGCCTACGCCGCCCTGGTGGCGGTGCCGACCATGGTCGCGGGCGTCTACGGCATGAACTTCAAGCACATGCCGGAATTGGACTGGGTGCTCGGCTACCCGCTTGCGATCGGCATCATGGTGGCGATCGACTGCTACCTGTTTTACCGCTTCCGCAGGTCTGGCTGGCTGTAGGGCGCTCCGGCTGTCGATCAAGCCACCACAACATCCTCCCACAGATCATGGCTCAGTCCGAATCCAAAAATTCCATCCAGGTGATCGAGCGCATGACGCGCCTCTTGAACGCGCTCGCCAGCTCGCCAGGTTCGGCGGGACTGAAGCAACTGGCCCAATCCGCCGGCCTGCATCCGTCCACCGCGCACCGCATCCTGACCGCCATGGTCAACGAGCGCATGGTCGAGCGCGTCGAGCAGGGCAGCTACCGCCTGGGCATGCGCCTGATCGAGCTGGGCAATCTGGCCAAATCCAGGGTGAGCGTGCGCGAGCACGCGCTGCCGTTCATGCGCGAACTGCACGCGGCCACCGGCGAAGCGGTCAACCTGTCGGTGCGGCGCGAGGACGAGATCGTGTACATCGAGCGCTGCTCCAGCGGCCGCGCCATGATGCGCGTGGTCAATGTGATCGGCGGGCGCGCGCCGCTGCACGTTACCGCGGTGGGAAAGCTATTCCTGCTCGAGGACGGCGCCGCGGGTCTGCGCGAATACGCCAAGCGCACCAAGCTGCCCGGCCACACGCGCAACAGCCTGACCAGCCTCGGTGCGCTGGAAAAGGACCTGCGCAAGGTGCGCCGGCAGGGCTACGCCCTGGACCACGAAGAGGCCGAACTGGGTGTGCGCTGCATCGGCGCCGGCATACGCGACGATGATGGCGCCCTGGTCGCCGGCCTGTCGGTATCGGCGCCGGCGGAGCGCATGAAAGCGGGCTGGTCTCACCTGGTGCAAGAGACCGCGGAAAAGATCTCGCGCTCCATCGGCTGGAGCGGATAGACCGCGGCGCCGTCCGTGGCTAGCGCGCCCGGCAACTGACGGAAACGCCCTCGCCCGAAGCGCCCTCGGCGAAACCGAAGTTGACGCCCGGGCGCTTCCTGGCGTAATCCAGGAATTCGATGACCTGGCGCGCGTAAGGCCGCGCCACATTGTGCGCCATGGAGCAAGCGCCTGGTCGCCTCAAGCTGCTCGCGCCAGATCCGCCGGATGCGTTATGCTCGCTATTGCCGAATGAAACGGATACGAAAGAATGCCCATGGAATGGTTAACTTCGCCGGAGGCGTGGATCGCCCTCCTTACCCTGACCTCACTGGAAATCGTGCTCGGGGTGGACAACATCATTTTCATTTCCATCCTTGTAGGCCGCTTGCCGCCGGAACAGCGCGACCGGGCCCGCAGGATCGGCCTCGGTCTCGCCATGTTCAGCCGCATCGCCCTGCTGCTGTCGCTGGCCTGGATGATGCGCCTGACCGGTCCGCTGTTTTCGGTTTTCGGCCATGGCGTCTCCGGCCGCGACTTGATCCTGATCGGCGGCGGCCTGTTCCTGCTGGCCAAGGCGGTCATGGAGATTCACAACGCCCTGGAAGGCGGGAGCGAGTATGAGTTCGAACCGTCCAGACATGCCGGTTTCCTCAGCGTCCTCGCCCAGATCGCCATTATCGACATCGTGTTCTCGCTCGATTCCGTGATCACCGCGGTCGGCATGGTCGACCAGGTCCCGGTCATGGTGCTCGCCATCGTTATCGCCGTGGGCGTCATGATGTTCGCCGCCAAACCCATCGGCGACTTCGTCGATGACCACCCGACCATCAAGATGCTGGCTCTGTCCTTCCTGCTCCTGGTGGGAGTCGCGCTCGTCGGCGAAGGTTTCGGGACGCATGTTCCGAAGGGTTATCTCTACTTCGCCATGGCCTTCTCGGTCGCCGTGGAAATGCTCAACCTGCGCCTGCGCAAGCGCCAGCCGATCAGGCTGCGCAAGGAACTTGAGGCAGTTGCGAAGGTCGATTCCCGAGGAAGCGCAGGCTAAACGTGGCGCGGTCTGTTATCTCTTCGGGCGCGTCCGTTGCGTGCCGCGGAGCGAGCGCCGGCCTGGGAACGGGATTGGATCGCCGGCGAGCATACCGGCATTGCCGCAACACACCCGGAACTTATGAAACTCAATATTCTGTCTGACCTGCATCTCAGCCTCGGCGCATTGGAAATACCGCGGAACAACGCCGACGTGGTAATCCTGGCGGGGGACATCGCCCGCCCGAAGGAGGCGATTTCCTGGGCGTCCGGTTTTGCCGAACCAGTGCTTTACGTTGCCGGGAACCACGAGTTCTACGGCGGCAGCATTGCCGGCACCGCGGATGAGCTCAAACGACTGTGCGCCGGAACCAACATTCGCGTGCTCGACAATGACGAAGTCATCATCGAAGGGGTGCGTTTTCTGGGAACCACGCTGTGGACGGATTTCATGCTGTTCGGCGAGGGCGAGAAACGCGCGGCGGCGATGCGGCAAGCGCTGAGTCTCACGCGCGATTTCAGCAGGATTCGCATTGGCGAAGCAGCGCAATCGCCGTTCACCCCCGCCGCTTCGGCCGCGCTATTCAACATCCAGGCTAGATGGCTCGGAGGCAAGCTGTCCGAAGCGCATGCCGGGCCGACCGTGGTGATCACCCACCATGCCCCGTCGCGAAAGAGCATCCATCCGCGGTTTGCCGGCTCGCTCCTGAACGCGTGCTTCGTTTCCGATGCCGA
The DNA here is from genome assembly GCA_004298385.1 of Betaproteobacteria bacterium. Taxonomy (GTDB): domain Bacteria; phylum Pseudomonadota; class Gammaproteobacteria; order Burkholderiales; family SG8-39; genus 2-12-FULL-64-23. The sequence goes on from SCTX01000066.1 coordinate 5,253, forward strand.
GCGCCTGATCGACGCAGACCGCGCCCGCCTATGGGTGCACGGGCATACCCACGACAGCTTCGACTATTTGCTGAACGGCACGCGGGTGGTGTGTAATCCGCGTGGTTATGTAAAGAACGGGGCGAACGAGAATCCGCTATTCGATCCGAATTTCCTGGTGGAAATCGACTAGCGGGCACGGGGCGCGCTGATGATACACGTCGAAGAAGTGACGGCGCGGCTTTGACACGAGGAGTCGAGAATCTTGATGCGGCGGATTGAAACTGCTTCCAATTATTCCGAAACAAGCTCTTGCTGCCTTCAAAGAGTTGATGTGATCGCCTCGAATTTTTTTGTTCTGCCCGGATAATGCGCCGCGGCCCCAACCGGCGCTTTCTCGTCACGTTGGCCTCGATCTCCCTGATCGGCCCGCTTGCGATCCACATGTTCTTGCCTGCAATGCCGGTGATCAAGTCGGTCTTTGCCATCTCCGATGCGTTGGTGGGCCTGACATACAGCGCGGCGTTGCTGGTCATGGCCGTCTCGACGCTGATGTACGGCTCGCTGTCCGATCGATATGGCCGTCGTCCCGTGCTCCTCGTGGGCCTAGCTCTGTTTACCCTCGGGAGCGGCGTGTCGGGCATCGCGGATTCCGTCTACGGCCTTATCGCGGGACGGGTCATCCAGGCCTTCGGGGCCGGCTGCGGCGTCACCCTTGCCCGCGCCATCGCGCGGGACGCCTACGGCACGGAGGGACTGGTCAAGGTGATCGCCTATCTGACCATGGCCTACACGCTTGGACCGATGCTGGCGACGCTCTTCGGCGGAATGCTGATCGACCTGGCCGGTTGGCGCAGCCTGTTCTGGCTCGCGGCCATCGCAGGCGTGCTCATCACGACGGCGTCCCGGGTGGTGCTGTACGAAACGCGCCCGAAGGAGGATACCCAGAGGAAACCTTCAGGTTTCCTGCAAGATTACGTCGCGCTCTTTTCCCACGCGCGCTTCACCGCCTTTGTATTGCAGACGGGATTTTCCTCGGGACTTTTCTACGCGATGGCGGCGGCTTCGTCGTTCCTGATGAAGGATTATCTGGGGCGGTCGGCGACGGAGTTCGGCGCTTATTTCATGGCCTTCCCGATCGGATTTTTCCTCGGGAATCTGCTCTCGAGCAGGGTAAGCCAGCGCTTCGGGATCGAGGATATGGTTGTTGCCGGGTCCCTCATCAGCTTCCTGGCGGTTTTGCTCCAGACGGCATCGATACTCGCCGGGTATCTGTCGCCACTGGTGATTTTCATTCCCGCGTTCTTGATCAGTTTTGGTCAGGGAACTGCGCTCGCGAACGCGCAAGTCGGCGCAATCCGGGTGATACCGAGTCTCTCCGGCACGGCGGCGGGCATCGGCGTGTTTTTCCAGATGTTTCTTGGCGCTGTTTTCGCCCAGATATACAGCCTGCTCGCCGATGGGACTCCGATTCCCATGGTTGCCATTGTGTTGACCGGCTCAATCCTGGCGCTGGTCGCCGGCCTTGTTCCATTCGTTCTGAAACAGCGGGGCGGAGGCGTTCAAGACGGAAGCTGAACGATATCGTCAAGTTAACCGCCGGGTCATGATTCTGGCGCAACAACTGTGACAGCCTACAGTGTACGGGCGCACGCGGGACCTGCAGGTTTTCCCGCTTCGCGGCAGGAACCACTGTCGGAAAAAGTCAGGCATCGCGCAACGCCCGCCGCGGCAAGCCCAGCGCCACGATCACGCCCACCAGGTTGCCGCAACCGGCGATGATTACCGCGGTTTCGTAGCCCCGGGTCAGGTCGAACAGGTGGCCCGCCAATATCGGCAAGCTGATCGCCGCGACGCACCAGGCGACATAGATCCGGCTCGCGATCCAGCCATAGTCCGCGGGCGGCCAATACTGCGCGATGGCGCCCGCGGTGCAGCCCGAGATGAAGCCATAGCCCATCCCGACCATGCCGAGCGCCACTGCGGCGACCAAGGGGTTCGGCCATAAGGTCAGCAGGATCGCGCCAGTCAACGCGAAGCCCTGAGCGAACGCGCCAACGTAGGGTACCTGGTAGCGGTCGGTCAACCAGCCGCCGCTCACGCGCGCGACGGCGATGCCGCCGGCGATCGCCGTGGTCGCCGCCAGCGCCATGCCCGTCGTACCGCCATAGGCCGCGATCATCCCGGCGGCTTGGCTCAGCACGGTCAGGCCCGCCGCCGCTGCGACGAAGAACACGGTAAAGAGGCGGGCGAAGATCGCGAAGCGGCGATCGCCCGATGCGCCGCCGGCGACCTGACGGGGCAGGATCGCCCCGGAAAGGTTCAGCAGCACAATCCCGGCCAGCCCCGACAGCAGCAGCGCCAGCGCCAGCCCGCCCATGGTCCAGCGAAAGCCGAACGCGGCATTCGCCCAGCCGAACAGCGGCGCTGCGAGCATCGCGCCTGCCGGCCATAGGCCGACGATATAACCGTTCACCAGGCCTTTCCGCGTCGTGACCAGCATATTCACGCACTGCTGCCCCACGATATAGGCCGCTCCGCCACCCAGGCCGAACAGGACGCCGTAGCCTATCAGCAACTGCGTCAGTCCGCCGGTGGTTGCCGAAAGAGCGATGCCGATCGTAGCGGCCGACATACAGATCGCGATCAGCCCGGCGGCCGAGGTCAAGCCATAGGCGTACGGGGCAATCAGCATCCCGAGCGAGAAGCCGACCGTGGCCAGGCCGAACACCAGCGACAGCGCGGACCGGGTCAGTCCCAGCTCTGCCTCGATCGGCCGAAGGAACACGCTGAACGCGTAGATGGAGCCAAGCGGCAGGTTAAGCACCGTGACCGCGGCGACGGCGGCCCAACTGCGCCGGATGCGCTGACCGTTCATGCTCGTTTCCCCCATCCGGCGGAGCACCTGCAAATCATCTGAATGCCGGCCCGTTTGCTCATACCAGTGTTTCCCGATGTCTGGCTGCAGCGCCCTTTACTGCGAAGAGCGCGCTGCCGGAATCGAGCGTCAGGAGGCGTCCGTCATGCTCGAGCGCCAACGCCCGCAGACAAAAGACCGCTGCCATCGGCCCGGCGCGCGATAAGAGACAGGATTGAATTTCCTTCTATCGTTCACCGCGGCTTTACCGCTCCACCGTCTCGCCAATGCCGGGGATTTTACCCGCTCCCGCGGCCGGCGTTACAATGATCTTGCAAGCATCGCCCGAACCGCGCCGCGAAATTCCAAGGAGGAGCCCATGCCTCACCCCGTCCCCCCCTACTACTATCAAACCCTGGATTGGAACCGCCTGGTGGCCGACTATCCGCCCGCCCCCGGCTATTTCGACACCGTCTGGAAATGGCCCCGAGAGCGGCTCGTGGCCCTCCAGCAGCAACGCCTGCGGGAAGCCGTGCAACGCGCCTGGCAGACGCCCTTCTATCGGCGCCGCTGGGAAAAGGCCGGGGTGCGGCCCGACGACATCCGGACTCCGGCCGATCTGCCCAAGCTGCCGTTCTACACCGTGGACGACATCCGCGACAGCATCGCCCTGGATCCGCCCTACGGCGATTACCAGGGCCGAGCGGCGGCGGCTGCCGCCGAGGAACCGTTGCGCATTTTCTGGAGCGGCGGCACCACCGGCGACCCCCGGCCCACCGTCTACACCCAATGGGACCGGGAAGCCGGCGCCATTCTCACCCAGCGCATGTACTATCTCCAGGGAGTGCGGCCCGGCGACGTGGTGATGAACTCCTGGGCCTTCTCCACCCACAACGGCGCCTGGATCTATGACCACGCCCTGCACCACTGGTTGGGCTGCCTTAATATCACCACCGGCACCGGCAACGTCACCGCCACCGAAAAACAGCTCATGTTCGCCCACAAATACGGCGTCACCACCATCCTGAGTTGGGCCGATCACCTGGTGTACATGGCCAATCTCGCCAGGGAACTCGGCTACGATCTCCAGCGTGACTTCAAAATCCGCACCCTGCCCACTTTCGGCAACCCGCTGCCGGTAAAGGAAGCCTGGGGCTGCCCGGCCTACGAGGCCTACGGCTTCCACGAGGTGCAGGTGATTTCCGCGGAATGCGACGCCCACGCCGGGCTGCACGTGTTCGAAGATGCCTTCATCGTGGAATGCGTGGACGTGGACACCGGGCAGCCGCTGCCCGACGGCGAGACCGGCAACCTGGTGGTCACCTGCCTCTACAAGACCGGCAACCAGCACATCCGCTACAACATCCAGGACTTGTGCCGCATCGTCTCCCGCGAGCCCTGCGCCTGCGGCGGCACCCACCTGCGTACCGACCGCTTCCTCGGCCGCAGCGACACCATGGTGAAGCTGCGCGGCATCAACGTCTGGCCCGAAGGCTGCGGCAACGTGGTCAACAAGGATCCACGGGTGACCGGCGAATGGTTCTGCTACGCCGAAACCAAAAAGACGCCGCGGGGGGACGTGGATGAACTGACCATCATGGTGGAACATAAGGCGGGGATAGGCGACGCCGGGGCCCTGCGCGCCCAACTGGAAGACCGTCTCAAGGTGGAAATCGGGTTGCGCATCAACGTCGAGGTGGTGGGTCCCGATGCGCTGCGTACCTTGACCGGACTCGGCACCGACCGGCCCAAGCCCAAGCGTTTCGAGGATCGGCGCATAGCGCAGAAATAAGATCGGCCACCGCAGCTAGGATTCGGGAAACCGCAGTTGAAGCTCACGTTCACTTTTGGCTTACCCGTTGAGTGCCGCCATCCGGCCGGAGACATCCGGGCGGCGCGATAGGGCCGCGACCGATAAAATGGCCCAATGTCAGAAGCAAACAGCGACCGCGCCATTCTCATCCACGGCGCGCGCCAGAACAATCTCAAGAATCTCACTCTCGAAATCCCGCTGAACCAGCTCGTCGTGGTCAGCGGCGTGTCGGGCTCGGGCAAGAGTTCGCTCGTGTTCGACACGCTCTACGCCGAGGGCCAGCGGCGCTACGTCGAGACCTTCTCGCCCTATGCGCGCCAGTTCCTCGACCGCATGGACAAACCGCAGGTGGACCGCATCGAGGGCATCCCGCCCGCCGTCGCCATCGACCAGACCAATCCGGTGCGCACCTCGCGCTCGACCGTCGGCACTATGACCGAACTCAACGACCATGTGAAGCTCTTGTTCGCGCGCGCGGCGGAACTCTATTGCCGCGGCTGCGGCGAGAAGGTGGCGCGCGACACGCCGGAATCGATCTACGCCGCGCTCGGCGCGCGCGCCAAAGACGCGGGCGAACCGCGCCTCATCATCACCTTCCCGGTGGCGGTGCCGAAGAATTTCTCCGCAGCCGAGGTCGAGCAGTTGCTGCAAGGCCAGGGTTATGCCCGCATCCACGCGCGCCGCGACGGCATGCTGGAAGTGGTGCAGGACCGGCTGCGCCTTTCCTCCGCCGGGAAAACGCGCGTGCTCGAGGCACTGGAGGCGGCGCTGAAAATCGGGCAGGGAAAGGTGAACGTGTATGTGGCCGGCGAGGACGGCGAAGCCCCCGCGCCAACCCTCCCACCCTTGGAAATTGAAACCGGCGAAATCGGCGACAGACCACCTTCTTCCGAACGGAAAAAAGGCGGTCTGCCCCCGGTTTGGCGCTACTCCTCCGACCTGCACTGCGCCGAGTGCGACATCCATTACGCCGACCCGACGCCGTCGCTGTTCTCCTTCAACTCGCCCATCGGCGCCTGCGATACCTGCCGCGGCTTCGGCCGCGTCATCGGCATCGATTTCGGTCTGACCGTCCCGGACGAAGGGAAGACCTTGCGCGAGGGCGCGGTCCGCCCGTGGCAGACGGCGAGCTTTCGCGAATGCCAGGACGATCTGGTGAAGTACGCGAACAAACGCGGCATTGCGCTCGACACGCCGTTTCGCAAGCTCAGTCAGGCGCAACGCAACTGGGTGCTCGAAGGCGAGCCGGAATGGAAAAACTGGCGCAAATCCTGGCCCGGCACCTGGTACGGCGTGCGCAAGTTCTTCGACTGGCTCGAGACCAAAGCCTACAAGATGCACATCCGCGTGCTGCTGTCGAAGTATCGCGCCTACACGCCCTGCCCCTCCTGCGAAGGCGCGCGGCTCAAGCACGACGCGCTGTTGTGGCGCCTGGGCACGAAGCAGAATGCCGATAAGGTATTTAGCTCGTATAAACGATTCAAGCCGCTGGGAGTGAAATGGGGCGAGGACAAGCTCGCCGCGCTGCCCGGGCTCACCATGCACGATCTGATGCTGTTGCCGGTAGCACGCTGCCGCGCTTTCTTCGACTGCCTGCACCTGCCGGCGCCGCTGGACGAGGCCGCCGACCTCCTGCTTACCGAAATCCGCGCGCGGCTTTCCTACCTGTGCCAGGTGGGCCTCGCCTATCTGACGCTCGACCGCCAGTCGCGCACGCTCTCCGGCGGCGAAGTGCAGCGCATCAACCTGACCACCGCGCTCGGCACCTCGCTGGTGAACACCCTGTTCGTGCTGGACGAGCCCTCCATCGGCCTGCACCCGCGCGACATGGGCCGGGTGATCGAAGTGATGCAGCGGCTGCGCGACGCCGGCAACTCGCTCGTGGTGGTGGAGCACGATCCGCAGATCATGTTCGCCGCCGACCGCATACTCGACATGGGCCCGGGCCCGGGCGAGCGCGGCGGCGAGGTGGTGTCTTTCGGCACCCCGGACCAGCTCAGGGCGGGGCACTCGCTTACCGCCGAATACCTTTCCGGCAGGAAGCGCGCCGACGCGGGCGTGGCGCCCAGGCCGCCCGAGGCGAAAGGAGCGCAACTGCAACTGCTCGGCGCCGCCGAGCACAATCTGAAAAACATCGATGTCACGATTCCGCTCGCGCGCCTCGTATGTGTCACCGGCGTGTCCGGCTCGGGCAAATCGACGCTGGTGCAGGACGTGCTCCATGCGGCGCTGCTGAAAGCCAAGGGCCGGCCCACCGAAACGCCCGGCGCGCACCGCGCGCTCGCAGGCGCGGAACTAATCGAGGATGCGGTGATGGTGGACCAGTCGCCCATAGGCAAGACGACGCGCTCCAACCCGGCCAGTTACGTCGGCGCTTTCGACGCCATCCGCGCCCTGTTCGCAGCCGCGCCCGCGGCGAAGGAGCGCGGCTACACCGCCGGCACCTTCAGCTTCAATGCGGGCAATGGGCGCTGCCCGAGCTGCAGCGGCAACGGCTTCGAGCACGTCGAAATGCAGTTCCTGTCCGACGTGTACCTGCGCTGCCCCGACTGCAACGGCCGGCGCTTTCGCGCCGAGGTGCTGGAAGTGACGCTCGCAGACAGGAACGGTGCGCAGGCGCTGTCGATCGCCGACGTGCTCGAGTTGACGGTAGCCGAAGCGCTCGCCTTCTTTGCCGATCATGCACAGGTGCAAGCCGTGCTTGCACCGCTGGCGGATGTCGGTCTGGAATACCTCAAACTCGGCCAGCCGGTGCCCACGCTCTCGGGCGGCGAGGCGCAGCGGCTGAAGCTCGCCAGGCATCTGCTCGAGGCCAACAAGGGCTCGCCCGCCGCGGGCGGCCTCGCGCGCAAGGGAAAACTGTTCCTGTTCGACGAACCCACCACCGGCCTGCACTTCGATGACATCGCGAAGTTGCTCGGCGCCTTGCGCAAGCTTATCGTGACTGGGCATTCCGTGGTGGTGATCGAACACAATCTCGACGTAATCCGCGCCTCGGACTGGATCATCGACCTCGGCCCGGAAGGCGGCGATGCGGGCGGTGAAATCGTCTGTACCGGTACGGCGGCGGAACTCAGAGCACACGCCGCCTCGCACACCGGAAAAGCCTTGCGCGATTACGACGCCGCGCCCGGCCGATCGGCCGGAACGCCGCGCCGACTGGGCGTTTCAGAGGCATTGCCGCTGCAAAAAGCGCTCGTCGTCCAGCCAAACTGCATCAGGATCCACAACGCGCGCGAGCACAACTTGCGGAACGTGGACGTCGACATTCCGCGCGACCAGTTCACCGTGATCACCGGCGTCTCGGGCTCGGGCAAGTCCACGCTCGCGTTCGACATCCTGTTCGCCGAGGGCCAACGGCGCTACCTCGAATCGCTCAACGCCTATGCGCGCCAGTTCGTGCAGCCGTCCTCGCGCCCGGACGTGGACGCGATCTTCGGCATTCCTCCCACCGTGGCGATCGAGCAGCGCTCGAGCCGCGGCGGCAGGAAGAGCACGGTGGCGACGCTCACCGAGATCTACCACTTCCTGCGCCTCCTGTACGTCAAGCTCGGCACGCAATACTGCCCCGACTGCAATGTGGCGATCGAGCCGCAGAGCTTCGATGCCATTGCCGCGCGCCTTATGCGGAATTACAAAGGCGAGCGCATCGGCCTGCTCGCGCCGCTGGTGAGCAGCCGCAAGGGCTACTACACCGATCTCGCCAAATGGGCGAAGGGCAAGGGCTACGGCTTCCTGCGCGTGGACGGGGAGTTCCTGCCGACGGCGAAATGGCCGCGCCTCGACCGTTTTCGCGAGCACAGCATCGAGTTGCCTGTAGCCGACCTGCGCTTCACGCCGGCGAACGAGGCGGAGCTGCGCGAGGCGCTCAAGCGCGCGCTCGACTTCGGCAAGGGCATCGTGCAGGTCCTCGGCGGCCTGGATCGCCTGGCCGAAGCCGCGGGAAAATCAAAGGGCCTGCGCCTCGAGCTGACGTTGCCGCAGGCGATCTTTTCGACCAAGCGCGCCTGCCCGTCCTGCGCGCGCAGCTTCCCCGAGCTCGATCCGCGCCTGTTCTCGTTCAACTCCAGACACGGCTGGTGCGCGAGTTGCGTTGGCACCGGCGTGAAGATTTCCGGCTACCGGGAACCCGAATACGGCAAGGACCGGGATGCGAGCCGCGAACAAGAGGACCAGCGCCTGGACAGCTTTCTCGACGAGCAGGAGGCGGGCGATATTCCCTGCCCCGAATGCTCCGGCCGGCGCCTCAAGCGCGAGGCGCTCGCGGTGCGCTACCGCAAGCGCTCGATCGCGGACCTGGTCGCGCTGCCGGTGGCGCAGCTCGCGCGCTTCTTCGGCGACCTCGAAACCAGCGGGCGCGAAGCCGAGATCGCGCGCGATATCGTCGCGGAAATGAAGTCCCGCCTGAGCTTTCTCGACGAGGTCGGCCTCGGCTATCTGGCGCTCGCTCGCTCGGCACCCACGCTCTCCGGCGGCGAAGCGCAGCGCATCCGCCTCGCGGCGCAGCTCGGCTCCAACCTGCGCGGCGTGTGCTACATCCTGGACGAGCCCACCATCGGCCTGCACCCGCGCGACAACCGCGTGCTGCTCGCCACGCTGGAGAAACTCCAGGCCAAGGGCAACACCCTGGTGGTGGTGGAGCACGACGAGGACACCATACGCCGCGCGGCGCACCTGCTCGACCTCGGGCCGGGCGCGGGCAGCCGCGGCGGACGCGTCGTGGCCCAGGGCTCGGCCGCGGACCTGATGGCGAACCCCGAGTCGGTCACCGGGCGGTTCCTGAAACATCCGCTCAGACATCCCTTGCATCCGCCGCGCGCGACAAACGCAAAAACACCCGCGCTGGAAATCCTCGGCGCCGATCTGCACAATCTGAACATCAGGCGGTTGCGCCTGCCGCTGGCGCGCTTGTGCGCCATCACCGGCGTGTCCGGCAGCGGCAAGTCCACACTCGCGCGCGAGGTGCTGCACGCCAATCTCGCGCGCTTGGTTGCGCAAGCGCGGCTTTCCCCGCGCAAACGAAGCGAGGTGCGACTCAGCGGCTGCCGCGCGATGCTCGGCACCGAGCACATCGGGCGCGTGCTCGAGGTAGATCAGACGCCGATCGGCAAGACGCCGCGCTCCTGCCCCGCGACCTACGTCGGCTTCTGGGACGCGATCCGCCGGCTGTTCGCGGACACGACGGACGCGCGCATGCACGGCTGGAGCCCGTCGCGCTTTTCCTTCAATACCGGCGAAGGACGCTGTCCGGCGTGCGAGGGCCAGGGCGTGAAACGCATCGAGATGAGTTTTCTTCCCGACGTGAAAGTGCTGTGCGACGTCTGCCGCGGTGCGCGCTTCAATCCGGAAACGCTGTCCGTCCGCTTCAAGCAGAAATCGATCGGCGAGGTCCTCGCCATGAATGTGGACGAGGCGGTCGAGTTCTTTTCCGCCCATCCTTCCACGCATCACGCGCTGCGCCTGCTGCAGGACGTGGGCCTGGGTTATCTGACCCTGGGCCAGCAGAGCCCGACGCTGTCAGGCGGCGAGGCGCAGCGGATCAAGCTCGTCACCGAATTGTCGAAGGTCCGGGCCCCTCACCCTAGCCCTCTCCCCGCTTCGCGGGGCGAGGGGACAGATATGGCGGCGGCTGCACTCAATTCCCCCCTCTCCCCCAAGCCTTTGGGGGAGAGGGTCGGGGTGAGGGGGCCGGGCACCCTCTACGTGCTCGACGAACCCACCGTCGGCCTGCACATGGCCGACGTGGAAAAATTGATTCGCGTGCTGCACCGCCTGGTCGAGGCCGGCAACACGGTGGTGGTAATCGAGCACAATTTGGACATCATCGCCGACGCCGACTGGATCATCGACCTCGGCCCCGAAGGCGGCGGCGCCGGCGGGCGCATCGCAGCGCAAGGCACGCCGTCCACGCTCGCGAGCGCGCCTGCGCGCTCGCACACCGCGCGCGTGCTCTCCCAGTTCCTCGCGGAGCGTGGCTTGGACGGACCGCGAAAGCAGTGAACTATCCTCGCTCAAAGACGGGGAGTTTGCGGATCCGCGTATCGGACTCCAAAAGGATTTGCATAACGGGGTATTCGAAATGCGCCCCCCTCCGGATGATCGAGATGGTTTATGACCGCAATGCATGCCGCATCGCAGTATGCCAATGGGTGGAAGCAACCTTGCGAGAGATCCGCTGAACGTCTCAGTTCGACCCACAGCGGAAGTATCGCGATTGGGAAAGCAGACGCTCAACGTGAAAGTAAGGGGCTGCGCGCTTTTGCGCAGGTCCGCTTGACTGCCGGGTTATGCCTGCGCAGGCTTGACATGAACTTTCACTACCTCATACAACAGGAAACCATATGACATAAGGTAGTTAACCAGAATGCCAAAACGGCAAACATACCTTTCGATTGGCCACTCCGGCCGCACTCGAATTTCGAGCAGGGCAATAAGATTTTCGTACTTATCTGCCCCAAAGAACTGTTCAATCAGTTCTCTGTTTTCGAGGGCCACATTTCCGTTGTTTAGAAATCCAGCCCCCTTAGCAACTAACTCGATAAATGCTTCTTTGCTCTTTACCTTTCCACCGTTGTGAACAACGATATGCCTCAATTCTTCGACAAGAATTATCGCCAATGCCAGATTGACCCCAAGCGCGTTTTTGACCTCATGTCGTTGAAGCAATGGAAACGATTGCCGAAATCTCACCAAGATACTTCGCGGCGCCCCTTTCTTTTTGTGCGACTGTCCAATATACCAATTGAACCCCAGTGAATTACGCTCAGAGAGTCTTATGCTGCCGTAATCACTCAGCGGCCAGAAATCTACGTCGTTGAACCCGCAGTAAGCATAAAGCTTATGAACATAGTCTTCGAATTCCTCATACGCCTCCGCAAGCAACCATTGGTATTGTCGGTTTTTCCGAAAAATAACTTCTTGCTGACAATCTTCTACGGACAAGCTCTTGTGGTGATATGAACGCAGTTGACCAAACCGCGCATCGCGAAACGTCATGTTGTGTGTCGAGAGCGCCATGTCCTTATATTCTGGTAATTCCTCCATCCTCTTGCCGTAGTCGAGTAGGACTTTGAGTTCGTCCTTTGCAGCGTCTTTTGCGGTGCGCTGAAACAATTCAATTTCAGCCATTCGCTCAGAATAATTCGACCAGATATCGTCAATGTTCACAAATATCTCTCAGTGCATTCCCAAAGGCGTAACGTCGATAGTCAACGGCCACCGAAGGCGGTCCGTTGTATTCAAAGTTAAGCATGATTGCCTTCAAGCTTTTTCATTCTTATGTATGGGTGGTAACTGGATCTAATTATCGAAGCAGGACATTTTCGTTCTGTGAGCTTGTGTAGCGTGAAAAGTGTCTTACTGATGGCCTTCGGAAACAAATTGAAGTGACGATGTATCTCTTCGTAGGTAAAGCCAGACGAATTCTCCTTGTTGTGGATCTCTTGTTTGTTTCTGACCTTCTTCAATTCGATGAACGACGACCATGGCTCATGCCCGCGCTCCTCATTCCAATCATGTTCTGGATATTTCGCTAGATATACCTTTTTCAGTTTGTCTTCGACCGAGCAATCCTTGATACCGTCAATGGGAAGGACGTTCAAGTAATTTTCTATTGCCGCTTGCCCCTTTGCGAAGGCGCTCAGGAGCAGTTCATGGTTGGCCTCTTTCATGGCCCTCTCGAAATCGGCTTCGGCCTGATCGAACTTCGCCCAGTAATTTGCGGAATGGTATTGGCCATCGCCAGACAGAATTTGCTTTTCATTTCCTGAGACCAGATCGACATGACTTACCTTCACACCGCTGCCATGCCAAGTAGGTCCAACTAAATTGAAAAAGTATTTCGGCTTTTCACTATAGAGCCTCATTTCCTCTGCGCACTCGGGGATAGATTTCCCTCTTCGCCCTAAGTACTCTGCAACTTCCGATATCAGACCGAAAGGTTTCGCGTCTAGGGGAATGTAATTGCCGTACAGCGCCAAATCGGTAAGAAGATCTATCGCTTCGATCTGGCTGATCTTTTCATCTGGCTCAAATACGACCACTGAACGCCCCTTGATGCTTAACAAGAAGTGGGCCCTCTCAACGGGGCGTTATAAGACCGCAGAAATCGGGTCTAGCGCGATCAGACTACGCCCAAGCCGTTGTTTCCTCAACCATGGCGATCAAGATTTGCGCCTACACACTCACACGATATAGGAGCCACTTGGATTGTCATGTCGTCACCGTTCATCGAGCGACTGCTATCGAGGAAATTGGCGAGAGACCGGTCATGGCCGATCTGGGACAGTCAACTTATCGGGTTCAAGGCGGTTGGGTTCATTGATGCGTCGCACCAGACGAGTTCGACCATCTCGATCATCTCGATCCCCCTTGAGGAGACCCGCAGAGGTGACGCAATACGAATACGCGATTAATGCAATTTGACGCCTGTCTTGATGCAACCTTAACCGCAGATCATTCTGTCGCTTTACACAGACGCATTACCGAACTGCATAGACGCCGGCCTTACCCAATTCCTCGTGCATCTTGTCAGGAGCAAGGTCCAGGCCGCCGGGCCACGTCACCACGCCGTCATCGACAAATACCTTATTGAATAACGACGGCTCGCGCAATGGCTCGAATACACCGCAATCGCGCGCCAGGAGGCGCGCCATATCCACCAAACCCTTGGTGCCGTCGGCAAATTCCACTTCCAGTCGGAAATTAGCGAGCCGCCGGACGTATTTTACGTGCCAGGGCGGGACGCTGGCTATTCCAGCGGCACGATTGGGTTGGGTGTTTTCATCTCTCAGGGTCGGCATTTCCGCTCCTTCCAAGTCAGTCTAGCCCAGCCTGCGTGCGAGTGCAGTTTCACCGAATCGCCGGACCAGATGCGAACTGCTTTGATGACCGGCCGCGATCGATCAAGGGCCGACTGCAAAGCGGAACGCGACTCATGGCACAATCGGGGGCGATGACGATCCGCAGTTTTCCGGGTCGAGCCGAGATAGGGAAAAGTCCGTGGATTCCGTGCACACCCCGAATTGCATCGAAAGTGCGCGCGTGCCGCCTTGGTCGGTCAGCGCGCGATGAGCGATCCCGGCCCGCGCGCGCACCGCCGCGCGATCGCACTGATGGTCGTCGCGGCGACGCTGTGGAGCATCGCCGGTGTGGTCACGCGGCACCTGGAATTCGCCGGACGCTGGGAAGTGACGTTCTGGCGCAGCCTGTTCGCGGCCGTGTTCGTGCTCGGCGCGCTGCTCGTCACCCGCGGCCGCGACGCCTGGGACGCGGTGCGCGCAACCGGCGGCTACGGCATCCTGTCCGGCACGATGTGGGGCATCATGTTCGTAGCGTTCATGCTGGCGCTGATGACCACCACCACCGCGAACACCCTGATCGTCAACAGCATCACGCCACTGGTCACCGCGCTGCTGGCGCGCGCGGTGCTGCGCGAGCCGATCGCGCCGCGCACCTGGGCCGCGATCGCGCTCGCCGTCACCGGCATGCTGTGGATGTTCGGCTCGGACTTCGCCGCTGGCGAGCCGCGCCACCTCGCCGGGATGCTGATCGCCCTCGCGGTGCCTCTGGCCGCGGCGGTGAACCTGGTCACACTCAAGCACGCCGGGCGCTCGGTGGACCTCATCCCGGCGGTGCTCCTGGGCGCCATTCTTTCCGCCGCCCTCACCCTGCCGTTCGCGCTGCCCTTCAGCGCGAACGCGCATGACCTCGTCCTGCTCGCCGTGCTCGGCTGTCTGCAGCTTGGCCTTCCCTGCATGCTGATGGTGCGCGCGAGCCCGCAGCTCTCGGCGCCAGAGATCGCGCTGCTGGCGCTGCTCGAAGTGGTGCTGGGCCCGCTGTGGGTCTGGCTCGGCGCGGGCGAAGCGCCGGCTCTGACAACGCTGGCCGGCGGCGCCCTGGTAATCGCGGCGCTGCTTTTGAACGAGCTCGCCGCGCTGGGCGTGCGCGTGCGCGCGGCGCAGTGAATGAGTATGGTTCCGTTTGATCGCCGGCGTTCCTGCACCCGCGTCGGCGGTGTACCATGTCGCGCAGAACAAGCACCCCAACGATCCGCAATAATGAGCAAGACGCCTATGGTCGGCACGCCCGAAACCCCACGCCGCGCGCGCCGTTGAATCTTCCGCTTCTTCGCGCCTTTCAACCTGCGCTCGCGCCGGCCGCGATCCTGCTGGCCGCCATGCTCGCGCATGCCGCCGGCCGGGCGCTGCCGGCTTCCCTTTCCGGCTTGAAGACGCTGGGACCGTCCGTGCTGCTGCTGCTGGGAACCGGCATGGCGGTGTGGTTCAATCGCGGCCGCGCGTTCATCGCGCTCGCGTCGCTGCTTGCCGCCTTCGCCGGCTATAGCCTCGCGCTCGAATTCGGCGCCGCCAGCTTTGCCGCGCGCGCCGTGTACGCCGCAATCGCCATCCTGGTTCCGCTCAACCTTCTGCTCGCGCTCTTCCTCCCCGAGCGCGGCGTATCCCACCATTTCAATTACCGCTGGCTCATGCTGGCCGTGGTCGAAACCGTGGTCGTCGCCTGGATCGCGAGCGCAGGCCGCAGCAGCCTGTCGGGCACGGCATGGCAGGACCTGCTCGAGCACTGGCTGTTCCGCTCGCCGCCGACACCCCTCGCGGGACGGCTGACGTTCGTCGCGGCTCTCTTCGCCGCGATCTGGCGGGCGTGGCCAAGACCGCCGCGAACGCACACGCGGCCGCTGGACACGGGACTGGTGGGAGTGCTCATAGCCTTCTTCATCGCCTGCGAGTGGGTGGCTGCGCGTTCCGCGTTCAACGCGTTCATGGCGGCTGCCGGGGCCATCATGCTGGTGTCGCTGCTGCAGGAGTCGCACCGCCTCGCCTTCCGCGACGAGCTGACCGGCCTGCCCAGCCGGCGCGCGCTGGAGGAGCGGCTGCACGGGCTTGGTCCGGTTTACGCCATCGCCATGGTGGACGTGGACCACTTCAAGAAATTCAACGACACCCACGGCCACGACATCGGCGACCAGGTGCTGAAGCTGGTCGCCGCGCGCCTCGCCGAGATCCAGGACGGGGGCAGGGCGTACCGCTACGGCGGCGAGGAATTTTGCCTGCTGTTCGACGGCCGCACGCTGGCCGAGACCCTGCCCCACATCGAGAAGATCCGCGCAGACATCGCCGCCTACCAAATGGCGGTGCGCGGGGACGATAGGCCGAAAGATCCAGAGGCCGGAACCAAGCTGCGCAGCTTGCGCTCGGCCGAGAAGACGCTGTCGGTGACGGTGAGCATCGGCATCGCCGAGCCCGACGACGTCCTGTCGACGCCCGCCGGGGTCTTGCGCGCCGCCGACAAGGCGCTGTACCGGGCGAAGGAGGCCGGGCGGAACCGGGTTAGCCGTTGATTCGTATCTGGTCGAGCAAGCGCGGTGATGGAATGAGATCCATCGGTGGATTTCGAGCTTGTCGGAGAGGTGACACATGCAGAAACTTTCGCTGTCGGCGCCGCACAATTCAGGCATTAGGCGCATTCCTGGGAGGCTCCAATGGTCATACGCGTAGTCAGGCTTGGCAGCCAGAGGGTCAAAGACGAAGGAACCCGAATCGGCACGGTCCGCCGCCCGCCGCGAGGCGTGCCCAAGGCCGCATTCGCGTCGCAGAATTGGTATGACGTATGGTTTCCCAATCTTGCGCCCAGCGTCGAAACCATGAAGTCCGGGCAGGCGGCTACGACCCCGCGCGAGTGGCTCGCCTTCTTAAAGAAATACCGGGCCGAGATGGCGACGCCCGCGAACAGCCGCACGCTCGACGTGCTCGCGACGCTCTCGCAGCATGCGAACTTCTCCGTCGGCTGCTACTGTGAGGACGAATCACACTGCCACCGCGCTATCCTGCGCGCGTTGCTCGCCGAGAAGGGCGCGCAACTCGGGTAAGCGGAATCAGCCCTTCAGTCCGGGCATGGTGAAACCGCACTGCTCCAGATCGGCGATGAGCGCCTTCGACTGTTCGGCGTTTACCTCCACCAGTGGCGGACGCACCGTGGCCCAGTCCGCATGCCCGCTCCAATGCGCTATCGCGCACTTTAGTGCCGGAATCATCGGATATTTCTGGAAAATGCCGCGCACCTGGTCCAGGCCCGCCTGCAAAGTATCGGCTGCATCCGACTTCCATTCCGTGTAGAGCTTGTGGATCGCCACCGGATTGACGTTGGCGGTGGCGCTGATGCAACCCTTGCCGCCGTTGCGCAGGCCGGCGAGGAGGAACGTCTCGCTGCCGGGAAACACGTCGAAGCCGTCCTGGCCGAACTCAAGCAGCGTCGCCTTGGTATTGCTCCAGTCGCCGGATGAATCTTTGGTACCCGCGATGTTCTTCGGATAGGTCTTGAGCAGGCGCTCGATCAGCGCGAGGCTTATCGGCACCTGCGTCACCTGCGGAATGTGGTACAGGTAGATTTGCAGGCGCGCGTCGCCGACGCGCTCGACGATCTCGGCGAAATTGCGGTACAGGCCTTCGTCCGACACGCCCTTGTAGTAGAACGGCGGCAGCATCAGCGCGCCGGCACAGCCGAGCTTCACCGCATGCGCCGTGAGACGCACCGAGTCGCTAAGCGCGCAGCAGCCGGTGCCGGGCATCATGCGCGCCGGATCGACGCCGGCTTGCACCAGCTTCTCCAGCAATTCCATGCGTTCGCCCGCGGCGAGCGAATTGGCCTCGGAATTGGTGCCGAACACCGCCAGGCCGACGTTGTTCGCGATCAGCCACTTGCACTGGCGCACGAAGCGCTCGGCGTCGGGGCTCAAATCGGCCTTGAACGGGGTGACGACGGGGGACAGTACGCCGGTGATGCGTTGGGTCATAGTGCTTGCTCCGGAGTGCGTGCTGACGGGCCGGGTAACCGCGGTCTCAGACCTTTCCGAGAAAGCCGAAACTGCAGCGGTTCGCGGCCGGCAGCACGCTCTCGATAAAGTGGTTGCGCCCAAGACGGGAAATCTGCGGCAAGACGGATTATACGTAGCGCCAGGTCATGTTGCGACGGACTGCGGATACACGGACTGCGGATACGCGACCTTATGGCGCGCGGCCGGGGTTATCGGCTGCTTGCAGCCGGCCAATTATCGCAGTTCTTGGTGTATGTGATATGAGTATCGATATGGACTCATGGGTCGCTTAGTAGACCGGAGACCGTAGTCACCCTTGATGTCGAAAGTGCTTATTGCTCCAGCCACTGCTGCAACCGCTGTCGCGGCCGTAAG
>SCTX01000067.1 GCA_004298385.1 Betaproteobacteria bacterium
CTTGAACTCGGGCGCGAGCGCCTCCTTGAAGGCGACCGCCTTGGCCGCGATGATGTGCATCAGCGGGCCACCCTGCAGCCCAGGAAACACCGCGGAGTTGATGATTTTTTCGTGCTCCGCCTTGGCGAAAATCAGCCCGCCGCGCGGGCCGCGCAACGTCTTGTGGGTGGTGCTGGTGACGAAATCGGCGATGCCGATCGGGCTCGGATAAAGTCCGGTGGCGATGAGGCCGGCATAATGCGCCACGTCCGCCATCAGGTAGGCGCCGACCGCGTCGGCGATGCTGCGAAAGCGCTGCCAGTCGATGACGCGCGAGTAGGCGGAGGCTCCGGTGACGATCATGCGCGGATTGTGCTCGCGCGCCAAGCGCTCGACCTCGTCGAAGTCGATCGTCTCGTCGGCGTTCAGGCCGTAGGACAACACGTGGTAGAGCTTGCCCGAGAGATTGACCGAGGCGCCGTGGGTAAGATGGCCGCCGTGGGCGAGCGACATGCCGAGGATGGTGTCGCCCGGCTTGAGCGCCGCCATGTAAACAGCCTGGTTCGCCTGCGAGCCGGAGTGCGGCTGCACGTTGGCGTAGGGGGCGCCGAACAGTTGCTTGGCGCGCTCGATCGCCAAGTACTCGGCCACGTCCACCTGGGCACAGCCGCCGTAGTAGCGCTTGCCGGGGTAGCCCTCGGCGTACTTATTGGTGAGTTGCGAGCCCTGCGCTTCGAGCACCGCGCGGCTGACGTAGTTTTCGGAGGCGATCAACTCGATGTGGTCTTCCTGGCGCCGGTTCTCGGCCTGGATGGCCTGCCACAGTTCGGTGTCGATGTCGGCCAGATGGTTGTTGAGCGAGGACATGGAGTTTCGTCTGCGGAATGAATGAAGGGCAATTTTAGCATGCACAATCCGGGTTTCCGGAGGCCGGATACACCTGCCAGAAAAATCTTTTAACCTGTTGTTTTATAGCTGAATTACAAGGATGGCCGGAGTGCGGGGGGCGTCAGGCAAGGCGCTTGAGCAAGGCAAGCATGCGCTCGACGGTTTTTCCGTAGGGCGGGTACATCAGAAACATTCCGTTCAGCCTGGACTGGCTGAACACGGGTTTTTCCTTGCTGAAGGTGCGAAACCCCCATTCTCCATGGTAACAGGAGCGCAGTGAGCCACGCTTTCCCGGACGACCAGGAAGGCCGAAGGACGATACCGGGCCGCCGAATGGCAATGGCGTTTGAAATCTAGGCCATTTGCCTTTGACGACGCGCGCGGAAAGAACATAACATCAATATGCGCACTTAGGGGTCAAAACAGCTTGATTGCGCATGCATCGGCCCGTGGATTTAGGGGTGCCCGGCGGATTGATTTATCGCTTATCGCTCTGTACATGCTTTCGCGGTAGCGCGGACGAATTTCGTGGCGTGTTGAACCGGGGGCGTGTTCAATGCGTATAGAGCAATTCACCTCTCGACCCAGCGCCTCCATCATTGGTCGTGCTGCACTCGTGCTCATGCGGAATCAATGTATACGTTGCATGGTGGAATGACGGAGCGTGCGGGCCTATAGCGGGCTCATCGCGCGCGTGAGCGGCGCGAGCGCTGCGCGAGGCAGCGCAATCTTCGGACGCGCACCGCGTGTTTCAGCCCGATTTGCGGCTTTCCCTCAGGAGATGATCGACGCTGTCCGGCACTTCACCGCGCGCGAGCATGCGGCGGAAGGTTTCGTACACGTCGGTCCTGGAGCCGGCCTTGCGCAGCGTGTCTTCGTCGTTGAACCAGACGTAGACAATCAGCTTGACCGGCTTCGAGGCAAAGCGAAAGAAAAGACGATAACGCTCCGGCAACCCCTTCTTGACTCGCCGCCAGTTGCCGTAGTCCCGCCCCAGGGTCTTGCCCAGGCGAAAATCCGGATGATCGGGGCCTGCCGGCACGCGCTCGGTGATGGCCTTGTACACCGACGCAAGCAAACGCGTTTTCGGATGGGCCTTGTAGCCGCGCGGATCGCGTGCCGCCAGCGCAGCCACTTCGGTCTCCAGTTCGTCGAGCGCTGCGGCGAAAGTACGATAGTAGTAGAGCTGCCAGCCGTTGACGTTCACGACAGGCCGCCGCTATTTCGCTTTGACGCCTTTTACGAGTTTGCCGATGCGCGCAAGCTGGGCCGGATCGGCCGCGGTGATCCGTTCCGGCTGCGCCGCCATCTGCGCCTCCAGAAAGCCGAGAAAGCCGAGCAAAACGGGGTCTTCCTTTTCGCCCGCCTTCGCTTTCTTCCCCGACGACCGGGCGGACAGCAGTACCTGTCCGTCGGCGAGAACCGTTGCGCCTACTTCCCCGTCAAACTCCGGGTGCGCCTTGAAAAAGGCCGCATCCAGCCGTATGCCCTTGGAGTTTCCAACCGGCGTGACCTTGCCCGAATATTTTTCGACGGCGCTGGACATGAACCTCTCCCGATGTGCTTACGCGTGTAACCACATTATAGCAGATCCGTCCCGGCAGGCGGGATTGGGTCTGTTATCTCGGGTAGCGGGGCGTCAGGCGACTGGCGGCCGGTAACGCCCGTCGATCGCGGTCCAGCCGGCGTCGACGTGGATCACGGTGGCCGTCAGATAGCTCGACGCGTCCGAGGCGAGAAACACGATCGGCCCGGCCATCTCGTCGGCATGCGCCCAGCGGCCGAGCGCCGTGCGCTCGGCGTAGGCGCGGTTCCACTCCGGGTTGCCGGTGATCGGCGCGGTGAGCGGCGTCTCGATGATGCCGGGCGCGACCGCGTTGACGCGCACGCCGTATTCGGCCAGTTCGGTGGCGAGTCCCTTGGTTAACCGATAATCCCGTCCGGAATCACATCCATTTTCCTCAGAGGAGGGCCCGGAGTGAACATAAGTACATATAAGCGCACTTTGGGGTCAAAACAGCTTGATTGCGCATGCATCGGCCCGTGGATTTAGGGGTGCCCGGCGGATTGATTTACTTATCGCTCGACACCGATCGGGTGCCGACGAAGCGGATTTACCAGTACGGTCCGAATTGCGTCCGGGACAGCCGGGACCTGCGCGCGGCGCTGGCTATCCTCGCCGAGCGCGGACGTGCCCGGATGGAGGAAGACCGGCGCCGGCGGTACGTGGCGATCAATCCGGCGCTGCTGGCCAGTCGGGAATGACCTTTGACGATTGGATTTCGGCACCAGGAGGTGCTGCTACTGTTGCTACTGTTGCTACTCTCGCAACCGTCGCCTTGGGCGGACGCTGACCGGTAGCAGGACTAACGGGGGTAGCAAGGGGGTATTGGGTCGAAAAACGCATTTTTTTCGGAAGCCTCGCCGTGCGACCGTCTGGCCGAAAGAGAAGTGTTCGGCAATTAGGTTGACATACGTTGGTAAAACTGCCAACATAACCATGCAATGGGCAAGAAAGAATGAGATCAACGCGGCCGGTATCCTGGCTCACGCCTGCGCGAAAAGCCTTTGAGGCGTTTCCGGACGGCGCGCGGGAAATCATGATGGATGCGTTGAGCGTTGCCGGCATGGCGGGAATCGCCAAACCGATGAAGGGCCTCGGGTCTGGGGTGTTCGAGGTCGCATTACCTTATCGGGGCAATGCCTTTCGGGTGGTCTATGCGGTGCAGCTCGGGGATGAGCTTTGGGTGGTTCATGCGTTTCAGAAAAAGTCGACGCACGGCATCAAGACCCCGAAACACGAGATCGATTTGATCAAGGACCGGTTGAAGCGACTGAAGGAGATGCTGCGATGAAAAAGGAACAGCTTGAGCTTGTCCGCGGGAGCGGAAATATTTATCGGGACTTCGATGTGCCGGACGCCGACGTTCGCCAATTGAAGGCGATCCTGGCGGCGGAGATCATCAAGACACTCGATAAAAAAGGCCTGAGCGTGAGAAAGGCGCAGGGCCTCACGGGGATCGATGCCGGAGATTTCTCGCGTGTCCGTAATGCGGATTTCCGGCGCATCAGTGTCGAGCGCCTTATGACGATGATCAACGGGCTCGGGTCACGCGTCGAAGTCGCTGTGAAACTAAGACGCGCCGAAGCGGGGCGGGCGGCGCCGGCGCCCTAAACCATGAATGAGTAAATTGATCCAGCGCGCAAAGCAGGGGGAGTAATGGCAGATAACCCGCAGAGCAATCTGTCGGCCATCCTGGCGGGAAAACGCAAGATCAGCGCAACCTTAGCGGGGAAATTGGCCAAGTTCTTCAAGGTCAGTCCAGCGGTATTCGTCCCTGTCTGAAGACAGTTCGGCGGCACGGAAAGCCCCGGGCGTGTTCAATTTCTGTCCGCTCTATACCTTGTTTGGATTCAGCCCCTGCCCGATGAAGGACAAGGCCGCCTGATCAGCGCTCGGCGCATCCTGCGTCGGGCTGCGCTGTCGGATCGAGCAGCCGCCGCAGCCGCGCATAATGGGTTCCTTCCCAATAGATGCGGCCGCAGCCGGGGCAAAGCTGGAAGCGCTCGTAGGCGGCGCGCACTTTCTCCGGCAGGCGTTCCAGCACTTGGGCTTTGGGCACCTCGTGCAATTCGGCATTGCATTCGCGGCAGCGTGTGAACGGCCGCAAGCTCGTTTCCAGTTGCAGCGCGCGCACCACCTCGCGCAACTGCTCCTCCGGCTCGGTGCTACGCACGAAGTAGCCGTGGGTAACCACGCGCTGCTTGAGCAGGCCCTTGTCGCGCGTGAGGATGATGCGGCACTCGGCCAGAGCGGCGCTGATGAGCTCGCCGTCGCGGTAGTCGTTGCGGTACAGGCAATCGAAGCCGGCCAGGCGCAGGTGGCGGGCGAGTTTGCCCAGGTGCGTATCGAGCACGAAGCGCGGTTCGCGCAGCGGCCGCGGCCGCAGATGCTGCAGCGGCGCGATATCCAGGCGTTCGAATACCGGGTACACCGCGACGCGCTCGCCGCCGGAGAGCACGCGGTCGAATCCCACCGAATGTCCGTCGACCAGGATCAAATCGACTTCGGTGTGGGGCACGCCGATCGCCTCTATCGCGTCCTTGACCGAGCGCGTCCCGGCGACGCTGTAGGCGAAGCTCGCGCGGCGCCGCTCGGGCGCGAGGAAATCGTTCAACTCCTCGTAGAAGCGGAATTCGGCCGATGCTGCGGGAAGCGCCATCGCCAACCTTAGACCTTGGGCGGCTAGATCAAGCGGCAGAGCGCCTTGATGTCGGCGTTGCCGCCGGAGATGACGACGCCGATGCGCCTGCCCCGGTAATCGTGGCGGCCGTCGAGCTTGCCTTCGAGCAGGGCCGCCGCCGCGAGGGCGCCGGTGGGCTCGATCACGATTTTCATGCGCTCCCAGATCCAAAATAGGCTGCGCAGCAGTTCGGCATCGCGGACGGTCAACATGTCGTGCACGTAATGCAGCACCAGCGGGAAGGTGATCGTGCCGAGCGAGGGCGTGCGCGCGCCGTCGGCGATGGTGTCCGGATTGTGGCAGGTCTGCAGGGTCTTCGAGCGAAACGAGCGCGTGGCATCGTCGCCCGCCTCGGGCTCGACGCCGATCACCTTGCAGCCCGGCGACCAGCGGCTTGCCGCCACGGCGCAGCCCGAGAGCAGGCCGCCGCCGCCGCAGGGCACCAGCAGATAATCCAGCGGTCCCGTCTGTTCAAACAATTCCTTTGCCGCCGTGCCCTGTCCGGCGACGACCCCGGCATGGTCGTAGGGCGGGATGACGCTCATGCCACGCTCGCCGGCGATGCCCGCCGCCAGTTCTTCGCGTTTCGCTATTTTCGGATCGTAGGTGATGACCTCGGCGCCGTAGCCGCGCGTGGCCTCGAGCTTCACCTGCGGCGCGTCTTGCGGCATGACGATGACGGTGTTGACGCCGAGCAGCGTTCCCGCCAGCGCCACCGCCTGGGCGTGATTGCCCGAGGAGTAGGCAAGCACGCCGGCGCGTTTCTGCTGCGGCGTCAATTGCGCCATTGCGTTGAAGGCGCCGCGAAACTTGAACGCGCCCATGCGCTGGAAGTTCTCGCACTTGAACAACACCTGGGCGCCGGTGCGCTCGTCCACTATGCGCGAAGTCATCACCGGCGTGCGCCGGGCGTGGCCTGCCAGGCGTTCGGCGGCGGCGGCAATATCGGCATGACCGACAGGCAATGTGGGAGCAGTGCCGGGAGCGTTCATGTCGATTCGTGGCGGGCCGCAGCTCTAGCGCAGGGTCAAGGTTAGGCGCGAGTCGCCGCGCAGCAGAAAAATGCGCAGCGGCCGTTCGGCCTGGCGCAGCGCGGCGAGCAGTTCCGCCACCGAGCGCACGCGGCTGCGGTTGACGCCATAGAGCGCGTCGCCGGGGCGCAAGCCAGTCTGCGCGCCCGGCGTATTGGGTTCGATGCGGGTGACGATCGCGCCCTCGATTATGCCGTGCAAGGGCATGCCCGGCTCGATGTTGGACACGCGCACGCCGGCGAGCTGCGGCACCGCCTCGCCGGGGATCTCAGTCATGGTGAAGAGTTCCGCGATGCGCAGGCGCAAGCTGAGCAACTGCTTGCCGCGCTGTACCCGCAGCTCGACTTCTTCGCCGACCGGAGTAAGGCCCATGCGGTTGCGCAAATCGGCCGAGCCGCGCACCGGCTTGCCGTTGATGCCGGTCACGATGTCGCGCGGCTTCAAGCCGGCCTTTTCCGCGGGCGAGCCCGGCTCGACCTTGACTACCACCGCGCCGTCGGCCGAGCCCGCCGCCAGCGACTGCGCCAGCTCGTGGGTCATGTCCTGCGTGACCATGCCGACGCGGCCGCGGCGCACTTCGCCGAAGCGGATGATCTGCGCCATCACCGTGCGCACCATGTTCGAGGGGACGGCGAAGCCGATGCCGGCGCTGCTGCCCGAGGGCCCGAGGATGGCGGTGTTGATGCCGATCAGTTCGCCCGTGAGGTTCACCAGCGCGCCGCCCGAGTTGCCCGGATTGATCGAGGCGTCGGTCTGGATGAAATCCTCGTAACCCTCTATGCCCAGCCCGGTGCGCCCCAGCGCGCTGACGATGCCGGAGGTGACCGTCTGGCCGATGCCGAAGGGGTTGCCGATGGCGACCACGAAATCGCCCACGTTCATGGCGTCGGAATCGCCGAATTTGAGCTCGGTCAGGTTCTGCGCGTCGATTTTCAGCACGGCGATGTCGGTGCCCGGATCGGCGCCGACCAGCCGCGCCTTGAGCGTACGCCTGTCCTTCAGCGTCACCACCACTTCCTGCGCATTGTTGATGACGTGATTATTGGTGAGCACGTAGCCGCGCGCACGGTCGACGATCACGCCCGAACCGGCGCTCTGCTCGCGCGAGGGCTGATCCGGAATATTGAAAAAACGCCGGAACAGAGGGTCGCGAAACAGCGGGTTGTCCTCCATCGGCGAGCGCGTGACCACCGAGATGTTGACCACGGCCGGCGTCACCTGCGCCAGCATCGGCGCAAGCGTGGGCAGGCCCTTGCCGTTGACCGGCAGCGCGGCCCAGGCGAAGGGTGGCAGGAGCAGCATCAACAGCGCGAGGACAGCGCGCAGGCTCATCGACAAACACTCCGGAAAACGCGGTTCGATAGTATAAGCGGTGCGCTGCCAGCCGCGCAGCTCGAACTGCGGAAGTCGCAGCGGGCTACAAGTCGGCCGGCGTGTCGATGTCGCGGCAAACGCCGGGATCGTCCACTTCGATCAGCTTGACTAGATCCGCGTTTTCCCGGAGCACCGAGCGCGCGCCCTCGTCGCCGCGCAAATCTTCGAGTTGCCGGCGAAAGCGCGCCGACAAGCCCACCGGATGGCCGCGCTCGCCGCGATAGGCAGGCGCGACGATGGCGGCGCCGGCAGCCAGCGACGCGGCGATTTTCACTATAGTCTCCGGCCGGATATAAGGCATGTCCGCAAGGGCGATGACCCAGCCGGCGACATCGCCTGAAGCAGCCACTGCGGTCGAGAGGCTCGCGCCCATGCCTTCGTCGGCGTTGACGCACAGGATCACGGTCGCCCCAGCCTCGCTCAGGCGGTTCTCCAGCACCGGCACGCCCGGACGCACCACGGCGATGACGTGTGGAATGGCCGCGCGCAGATTGGCGAGCGCGGCCACCGCGACCGGTGTTCCTGCGGCAAGCGGATACAACAGCTTGTCCGAGCCGAAGCGCTTCGACGCCCCGGCGGCGAGCAGAATGCCGCAGATGTTCGCGGCCATTGATTGCCCGCCGGAGATTTCACCTTCTCCCTGGCTTTGCGCGGCCGAGAGGAAGGGGGCGAAGCCGATCGGGAAGTACCGGCTCACGCTGGGGAACGCCGCACCCGGCTTCGACCCCGGCCTTGGGCGGCTCGACGGTCTGCGGGACTTGCACGCCGCGGCGCACCGCCGTCATCTCGGCCAGAATCGCCACCGCGATCTCGGGCGGTGTGCGGCTGCCGATCTTGAGTCCGACCGGGCCGTGCAGGCGCGCGATTTCCGCGGCCGAAAGATCAAAATCAGCCAGGCGTTTCCTGCGCTTGTCGTTGTTTGCTTTCGATCCGAGCGCGCCGACGTAGAAAGCGGGGGACTTGAGCGCCTCCAGCAACGCGACGTCGTCGAGCTTGGGATCGTGGGTGACGGCGACCACCGCGCTATGCGCGTCCAGATTCATCGCCAGCACGACGTCGTCGGGATAGCCGCGCTCGAGCGGCACGCCCGCCAAGTCCCAGGCTTCGGCGTACTCCTCGCGCGGATCGCACACCGTGACGTGGTAGTCGAGCGCCTGCGCCATCTGCGCGAGATAGCGCGACAACTGGGCGGCGCCGATGACGAGGAGGCGCCAGCGCGGGCCGTGCACGGTCTTCAGCACCTTGCCGTCGAATTCGAGCGCGTCCGACCAACGGCCAGGTTCGAGGCGGGACTTGCCGGTGTCAAGGTCGAGAAATCGCGCCACCAGCTCGTGGCGCTCGATGGCGCCGAGCAGCTCGTCCAGGCCGGCGCTGTCCTTGACCGGCTCCAGCACCAGTTGCAGCGTGCCGCCGCAGGGCAAGCGGAAGCGCTCGGCCTGTTCCTTGGTGACGCCATAGGTGGCGACCTCGGGTATGTCGCCGGCGAGCTTGTGCTTGTGCACGCGCTCGATCAGGTCATCCTCGACACAGCCGCCCGACACCGATCCCGACACCTGGCCGTCGTCGCGGATGGCGAGCATCGCCCCCAGCGGGCGCGGCGCCGAACCCCAGGTCCGGACCACGGTGGCCAGAATTACCGCGTGCCCCGCTTTTAACCAGGCTGTTGCGCTGCGAAGAACTTCCAGGTCGACGCTGTCCATTGCACACCTCTGCCGATTTAACCGGGATCGCCGGCGCTAGCGTCAATACCATAACCCTAGTACGGTCATCAATCATTGGGACGCTCCGTGCACAAGCCGTTCAAGATTATTCCTCGTTCCGGCACCGGTCAAGCGGCGGGTCGGTCACGCGGCTCGCGCGATTTCAGTTGATTCGAAGCACGGCAAGGTCTAGGATTTGCTCCCTGCGTCCGGGCTGGCCAGCGTTCAAGCTGGCACACGCATCCTTTCCGATCCCGGCAGGCAAAGAGAGGACGCTTTCGCCGCCCAGGCCAGCAGGAGAAATGGCAACACGCAACAAACCCATTCACCAAAGGAGAGCTTCATGAAGATATCGATGAGCGTGAACGGCAAGCCGGTCAGTGCCGAGGTTGAAACGCGCACCCTGCTGGTCACTTATATCCGCGACAACCTGCGGCTCACCGGCACCCACGTGGGCTGCGATACCGGCCAGTGCGGCGCCTGCACCATCCACATGAACGGCCAGGCGGTGAAAAGCTGCAACATACTGGCGCTGCAGGCCGAGGGCGCCGATATCCTCACCATCGAAGGCCTGGCCAAGGCCGACGGCACCCTGCACCCGATGCAGGAGGCGTTTCGCGAGCACCACGGACTGCAATGCGGGTTTTGCACACCCGGCATGGTGATGAGCGCCGTCGACCTGGTGAACAAGCACCCCAACCCCTCCGAGGAAACCATCCGCGCCGAGCTGGACGGGAATCTGTGCCGCTGCACCGGCTATCACAACATCGTCAAGGCGGTAAAAGCCGCCTCGGCGAAGATGTAAGCGCCTGTCACATGGTTTTTTGTGACAGCCCTGAATCAGGGGAGCACGAGGGGATGTATCCCCTCGTAACGTTACAAACATTAGGAGCACGATCATGGGTGATATGAATACTATCGGCGTGTCGGTCAAGCGCAAGGAAGATTACCGTTTCCTCACCGGTGCCGGCAATTACACCGACGACGTGACGCTGCCGCATCAGAGCTACGCCTGCTTCGTGCGCTCGCCGCACGCGCACGCGAAGATCAAGGGCATCAAGAAGGATAAGGCGCTGAGGGCGCCGGGGGTGCTCGCCATTTACACCGGCGAAGACTGGGCCGCGGCTAAAGTCGGCGGCCTGCCCTGCGGCTGGCTGATCACCGACGTACACGGCCAACCCATGAAGGAACCCCTGCATCCCTGCCTCGCGCAGGGCAAGGCCAATCACGTCGGCGACCAGATCGCAGTGGTGATTGCCGAAACCTACAACCAGGCAAGAGATGCGGCCGAACTGGTGGAGGTGGATTACGCGGTGCTGCCGGCCGTAGTGGATGTCGCTTCCGCGCTGAAGCAGGGCGCGCCGCAGATCCATGAGGCCGCCCCCGGCAACACCTGCTACGTCTGGGCGCTGGGCGACAAGGGCGCGACCGACAAGGCGTTCGCCTCCGCCGCGCACGTGACCAAGCTCGAATTCATCAACAACCGGCTGGTTCCCAACGCGATCGAGCCGCGCGCGGTGAACGCGAGTTATGCGCGCCACGACGAATCCTACACACTGTACGTCGCCAACCAGAACCCGCACGTAGAGCGCCTGCTGATGACCGCGTTCGTGCTCGGCCTGCCCGAACAGAAGGTGCGCGTGATCGCACCCGACGTCGGCGGCGGTTTCGGTTCCAAGATCTATCTCTATGCCGAGGACGTGGTGCTGACCTGGGCTTCCAAACGCGTCAACCGCCCGATCAAGTGGACCGCCGAGCGCTCCGAGTCGTTCGTGTCGGATGCCCACGGCCGCGACCACGCGACCACGGCGGAACTGGCGCTGGACAAGGACGGAAAATTCCTGGCGCTGCGCGTGCACACCAAAGCGGCGATGGGGGCGTATCTGTCGACTTTCGGCTCCTGTGTGCCGACCATTCTGTATGCCACGCTGCTCGCCGGCCAGTACACCACCCCGGCGATCTACGCCGAGGTGACCGCGGTGTTCACCAACACCGTGCCGGTCGATGCGTACCGCGGCGCGGGGCGGCCCGAGGCGACCTACGTGGTCGAGCGCCTGGTCGAGACCGCCGCGCGCGAGATGAAAATAGATCCCGCCGAAATCCGCCGGCGCAATTTCATCAAGACCTTTCCCTACCAGACCCCGGTGGCGCTGCAGTACGACATCGGCGATTACGAAGCCACGCTGGCCGAGGCGATGAAATTGGCCGACGTTGCGGGATTCCCGGCCCGGCGTGCCGAGGCCGCCAAGCGCGGCAAGAAGCGCGGGCTGGGATACTCCTGCTACATCGAGGCCTGCGGCATCGCGCCTTCGGCCGTTGCCGGCGCCCTGGGCGCCAGGGCGGGCCTGTTCGAGGCGGGCGAAATCCGCGTGCATCCCACCGGCAAGGTGACGGTGTTCACCGGCTCGCACAGCCATGGCCAGGGGCATGAAACCACGTTCGCGCAAGTGGTCGCTTCGCGCCTGGGCATACCCGTGGATGACGTGGACGTGGTGCACGGCGACACCGGCCGCGTGCTGTTCGGCATGGGCACTTATGGCTCGCGCTCGCTCGCGGTTGGCGGCACCGCCATCGTGAAGGCCCTGGACAAGGTGGTGAACAAGGGCAAGAAAATCGCCGCGCATCTGCTCGAGGCCTCCGACACCGACATCGAGTTCAAGGACGGCCAGTTCAAGGTGGCGGGCACCGACAAGGCCGTGCCATTCGGCTCGGTCGCCCTCACCGCCTACGTGCCGCATAACTACCCGCACGACAAGCTCGAGCCGGGCTTGAACGAGCAGGCGTTCTACGATCCGTCCAATTTCACTTTCCCCGCGGGCAGCCATATCTGCGAAGTGGAGATCGATCCCGATACCGGCATCACCAGGATCGTCAACTTCACCGCGGTGGACGATTTCGGCAACATCGTCAATCCGATGATCGTCGAGGGCCAGGTGCACGGCGGACTCACGCAGGGGATCGGTCAGGCTCTCACCGAAGCTTGCGTCTATGACAAGGAGAGCGGGCAGTTGCTTACCGGCAGCTACCTCGACTACTGCATGCCGCGCGCCGACGACGTGCCGTCCTACAAGGTGGGCACCAAGGTGACGGCCTGCACCCATAACCCGCTGGGGGTGAAGGGCTGCGGCGAAGCCGGCGCGATCGGCGCTCCGCCCGCGCTGATCAACGCCATCACCGATGCGCTGGGCATCAGGGAAATCGAGATGCCCGCCACGCCGGAGCGCGTGTGGCGCGCCGCCAACAAGAAAGCATAAGGAGAGGAACATGCATGCATTCAACTATCAACACCCGAAAAGCGTAGCCGACGCGGCCGCGGCCCTGTCCAAAGGCGGCGATGCCAAGTTGCTCGCCGGCGGCCAGAGCCTGGTCGCGGCGATGAAGCTGCGCCTTGCCGCGCCCACCGACCTGATCGACCTTTCCGGCATCAAGGAACTCGCCGGCATCAAGGTCGAGGGGGCCGGCATCACCATCGGCGCCATGACCCGGCATGCCGAAGTCGCCAGATCCGAGGAGGTGCGGGCGAAGATTCCGGCGCTGGCCGGTCTCGCCGGTGGCATCGGCGACCGCATGGTGCGCAACATGGGCACCCTGGGCGGGTCGCTCGCGCACAACGACCCGGTGGCGGACTATCCGGCCGCGGTGCTCGGCCTCAACGCCACGGTCAACACCAACAAGCGCAAGATCGCGGCGGACGATTTTTTCAAGGGCATGTTCGAGACCGCCCTGCAAACGGGCGAGATCATCGTGTCGGTGAGCTTCCCCGTGCCCAAGCGCGCCGCCTACATCAAGTTCAGGAACCCGGCCTCGCGCTACGCCATCGTCGGCGTGCTGGCCGCCGAAACCGGCAGCGGCGTGCGCGTGGCGGTCACCGGCGCCGCATCGAGCGTGTTTCGCGTCGCCGCAATGGAAAAAGCGCTCGCCGCGAAGTGGTCGCCCGACGCGGTAGCCGGCATAAGCGTGCCCTCGGCGGGGCTCAATAGCGATATGCACGCGAGCGCCGAGTATCGCGCGCACTTGGTCACGGTGATGGCGCGGCGAGCGGTGGAGGCGGCGAAGTAAGCAGCTTTGAACGCAAGGACGCGAAGGGCGCAAAGGACGATATCTCTTGCGCCCTTCTTCTTTCTGCGCTGAGCTGGGGTGAATATTTACCCATCCCGCGAGCGCGAGACCGCCGCGGCAAGCGACTTCGGCCGACGGCCGGTCACGCCGGAACGTCGATGGCGTGCCCGCGACGGCACACCCAGACTCTCGTCCGTCGGCATGTCGATGTAGCACCCATGTGCTACAATGAATTCCCGGTTGGAGTTCAACCATGTCCACCACCACTATTCGTCTGCCGCAGGGTCTCAAGGAGCGCATTGCTCGGGCGGCAGAACGTGCCGGCAGCACGGCGCATAGCTTTATCCTCGAAGCGATAGCGGAAAAAGCTGAACGAGAAGAGCGCCAGGGGGAGTTCCAAGATACGGCCGAGCGGCGGTACGCCGAGATTCTGGCCACCGGCAAGACCGTGCCGTGGAGTGAGATGCGTCGCTATCTTGAACGTCGGCTCACAGGCAACAGGATCGCTCGACCAAAGCCGAGGACGCCGGCGCGTTAGTGATGTCGCGCATCGAGCTCGCGCCGGAGGTTGGGGATGATTTCGACCGCATCTTGGACCATCTTGTCGAGCATGAGGCGAAGGACGCCAAATCGCGCGTTGAGGACATTGTACGGGCGATCGACGTGCTGGAGCGCAATCCGCTGATTGGTCGGCGCGTCCAAGCCGATCTTAGAGAACTTGTGATTGGGCGCCGGGCGCGCGGTTATGTTGCGCTGTATCGATATGTTTCGGAAATCGACACGGTGTTTGTGCTTGCCATTCGCGGCCAGAAGGAGGCAGGTTACACGAATGCTTAGGCCTGAGCGCTGCTAGGGGTCGGGGTGTATCTTTGGGTTCCCCGGGAGCGGACGCTCGCGAGGGCGGTCCTGATTCCGGGAATCAGCAAACCGCGAAGGGCAGCTCAGGCACCGAATTGCAGGCATTCCCGTTCGGGCCGCACCTCCGGAGCCGGTAGAATGCGCGGGGTGAAACCCGAGCAATCCGACCGCAGGCGCAGGAATCCGCAGCAGCACCGATACTCTGCCGCCGAGCTGGAGCTGCGCCGTGCTGCCTGCCCCAAGCCAGAATACCCGGAGGAGCTGCCGGTCAGCGCCAGGCGCGCGGATATCGCGCAAGCGATCGCCGAACACCAGGTGGTCATCGTTTGCGGCGAAACCGGCTCGGGCAAGACCACCCAGTTGCCGAAGATCCTGCTCGAACTCGGGCGCGGCATTGCGGGCCTCATCGGCCACACCCAGCCGCGGCGCATCGCCGCGCGCGCCACCGCGGCGCGCATCGCGCAGGAACTCAAGACCGAACTCGGCGGCGCGGTCGGCTACAAAATCCGCTTCAACGACAAGACGAGCCCGCGCTCCTACATCAAGCTCATGACCGACGGCATCCTGCTCGCCGAAACCCAGGGCGACCGCGAGCTCGGCCAGTACGATGCGATCATCATCGACGAGGCGCACGAGCGCAGCCTCAACATCGATTTCCTGCTCGGCTATTTGAAGCAGCTATTGCCGCGGCGGCCCGATCTGAAACTCGTCGTGACCTCCGCAACCATAGACGCAGAGCGCTTCTCCAGGCATTTCAATAGCGCGCCGGTGATCGAGGTTTCCGGACGGCTGTACCCGGTGGAGGTGCGTTATCGCCCGGCGGCCGCGGCGAAAACGCCGGGCGCGGTTGCGCCGCGGCCGGGTACGGGCGACGCACCGGATCTGATCGACGCCATCGTCGATGCGGTCGACGAAACGGCGCGCTGCGGTCCGGGCGATGTGCTGGTGTTTCTGCCCGGCGAGCGCGAGATCCGCGAGGCGGCGGAGGCCTTGCGCAAGCACCATCCGCCGCACACCGAAATCCTGCCGCTGTACGCGCGGCTGTCTGCGGCGGAGCAGGAACGGGTGTTCAAGCCGCATGGGGGCAGGCGCATCGTGCTCGCCACCAACGTCGCGGAGACCTCGCTCACCGTGCCGGGCATACGCTACGTCGTCGATCCGGGCGAGGCGCGCATCAAGCGCTACAGCTACCGCAGCAAGGTCGAGCAGTTGCAGGTGGAGAAAATCTCCCAGGCGAGCGCGAACCAGCGCGCCGGGCGCTGCGGCCGGGTGGCGAGCGGCGTGTGCATACGCCTGTACGACGAGGACAGCTTCAAGGCGCGTCCGGCCTACACCGAGCCCGAGCTCCTGCGCTCTTCGCTTGCCGGCGTGATCCTGCGCATGAAATCCATCGGGTTGGGCGAGGTGGAAGATTTCCCGTTTCTCGATCCGCCGCCGCCGAAAGCAATAAGCGACGGTTATGGTCTGCTGACCGAACTGGGCGCGGTGGACGGGGGAAATGAATTGACCGAGATCGGACGGCAACTCGCGCGCTTGCCGCTCGACCCCTGCATAGGGCGCATGATCCTCGCGGCGAAAGGGGAGAACAGCCTGGCCGAGGTGCTGATCATCGCGGCGGTGCTGTCGCTGCAGGACCCGCGCGAGCGGCCGCTGGAGCGCGCCGGCGCGGCCGACGCGGCGCAGTTGAAGTTCGACGACGAAAAATCCGATTTCCTCTCCTGGCTCAAACTGTGGAAGTTCTACCTCGAGGCGTTGGCGCACAAGAAATCCAAGCGCAAGCTGATGGAGCTGTGCCGCGAGAATTTTCTCTCCTACAAGCGCATGCGCGAATGGCTGGACA
This sequence comes from Betaproteobacteria bacterium, assembly GCA_004298385.1. Lineage (GTDB taxonomy): Bacteria > Pseudomonadota > Gammaproteobacteria > Burkholderiales > SG8-39 > 2-12-FULL-64-23. The sequence goes on from SCTX01000067.1 coordinate 15,974, forward strand.
TCCACAGCCAATTGCATACTTTCGTCGCCGAGCTGGGATGGAAGGCGTCGGAAAAGGAAGCGAGCTACGCGCAGATCCATCGCGCCCTGCTCGCCGGGCTGCTCGGCAATGTCGGCTGCAAATCCGAGGACAGCGAGCATTACCTCGGCGCGCGCGGCATCAAGTTCCTGATCCACCCCGGCTCCGGCGTGGGCAAGAAGGCCGGGCGCTGGATCATGGCGGCGGAGATCACCGAGACCACGCGCCTCTACGCACGGTGCATCGCCCGCATCGAGCCGGAGTGGCTGGAGGGCATAGGCGCGCATCTGATCAGGCGTCACCAATACGAGCCGCACTGGGAGAAGAAGCCCGCCCGCGTCGCCGCGTTCGAACGCGCGACGCTGTACGGCATTCTGCTCTATGGCAACCGGCGCATCCACTACGGCCCGCTGGACCCGGTCGAATCGCGCCGGATTTTCATCCGCCAGGCGCTGGTCGAGGGCGAGTTCGAGACGCGCGCGCCTTTTTTCCAGCACAACCGCAGGCTGATCGCGGACATCGAGAAGCTGGAGCACAAATCGCGCCGCCCGGACGTGCTGGTGGACGAGGAGCTGATCTACGCCTTTTACGACAGCCTCGTTCCCGAGGGCATCCACAACGGCGCCGCTTTCGAGCACTGGCGCCGCGAGGCCGAGGCGGAAAAGCCAAAGCTGCTCTACCTCAGGCGCGAGGACCTGATGCGGCACGAGGCGGCGGGCATCACCACCGCGCAGTTTCCGCACCAGCTCGAAATCGGCGGACGTGTGTACGCGCTCGAGTACCTGCACGATCCGGGCAACGCGCGCGACGGCCTTACGCTCAGCGTTCCCCTGATCGCGCTGAATCAGCTCTCGGCCAAGCGCTGCGACTGGCTGGTGCCGGGACTACTCAAGGATAAGGTTGCGCTGCTGGCAAAAACGCTGCCGCAGAAAATCCGCCACAAGCTCGGGCAGTTGCCCGAATTCGCCGATCGCTTCGTCGCGGCGATGGCAGCGGCGGAGCCGCAGCGCAAGGAAGAGGTTTCCCTGATCGAGGCGATCACGCGTTACGCGCGCGAGGAACTCAACCTGGTCCTGCCGCCGGACGGTTTCCGCCCAGAGCTCTTGCCCGCGCATCTCGCCATGAATTTTCGCGTGGTGGACGAGCACGGCCGGCAGCTCGCCATGGGCAGGAGCCTGGCGCAATTGCGCGCGGAGCTGGGCGAGCAGGCAGGGGAGCGATTCAGCGCCATAGCCCAGCCGAAGGCCGCGCTGTCCGGCATCACCGCCTGGAATTTCGGCGAGCTGCGGGAGATCATGGAAATCCGTCAGGGCGCGCAGACCCTGATCGGCTACCCGGCGCTCATCGACCGCGGTGACAGCGTGGACCTCGAACTGCTCGATTCGCCGCAGAAGGCGAAAGCCGCGCATCGCGACGGCCTGCGGCGCCTGTTCATGCTGCAGTTGAAGGAGCAGACGAGGCACCTGGAAAAAAATCTGCCCGGACTGCGCGATATGGGGATGCAGTTCCTGGACTTTGGCGATGCCGCTTCGCTCAAGGACCAGTTGCTGCGCGCGAGCTTCGATCGCGCCTGCATGGCCGAACCGCTGCCGGCGACGCAGGCGGAATTTCTGCGGCGCTGCGAAGAGGGGAAGACGCGGCTGTCGCTGCTCGCGCAGGAACTCTGCCGGCTGGTAGCCGGCATACTCAACGAGTACCAGGCATTGCAGAAGAAACTGCAGGGGCTGAAGAATTTTCCGCAGCCTGCGCGCGAGATCGAGGAGCAGCTCGCTTATCTCCTGCCGAAGAACTTCATCGCTGCAACTCCGCCGGAGCGGCTGCAGCATTTCCCACGCTACCTCAAGGCGGTGGCACTGCGGCTGGAGAAGCTGCGCGCCGACCCCGCGCGCGATGCGCGCTGGAGCGCCGATGTCAATCCGCTGTGGCAACTGTGGTTGCGCGAAGATCTCAAGCAGAGAAAACAAGGCGTGGCCGATCCGCGGTTGGAGCAGTTCCGCTGGCTGCTGGAGGAATTGCGCGTGTCGCTCTACGCGCAGGAAATGCGCACGCCGGTGCCGGTGTCGGTGAAGCGGCTGCAGAAAATGTGGCAGAGTATGCAGAGGTGAGAAAGACAAGGGATGAGTGAAATCACCAAAGCGCTGTTGCGCGCGTTCGCCAGTCTGCTGCATCCGCGCATGCTGCTGCTGATGCTTTGGCCGGTAGTTATCGCGCTGCTGTTGTGGCTGGGACTGGCATTCGCGTTCTGGTCGCAGGCAGCGGCCTGGATGCAGCTTGAGTTTGACCAATCGGCCGCCATCGGCTGGGCCATCACGGTCTGGCCGCTGACGATGATCGCCACGCATCTCGCCTGGATCCTCCTCGCGCTGCTGTTCCTCCCGCTGGTGCTGATTACGGCGGTGCTGATCATCGGCGTGTTTGCGATGCCGATGATGGTGGGACTGGTGGCAGAGCGCGCCTATCCCAAGCTCGAACTCAGGCAAGGCGGCAGCTTTGCCGGCGGCCTCTGGAACAGCGTGGCGGCGCTCGCCTGGCTCGCAGCGCTGATTTTGCTGTCGCTGCCGCTGTGGTTTTTCCCACCGCTGTGGCCGGTGTTGCCGATCCTGCTGTTCGGCTACCTCAATCAGCGGGTGTTTCGCTACGACGCGCTGGCCGAGCATGCCACCGCTTGGGAAATGGAAACGATTTTCCGGCGCCACCGTCGCGAACTCTTCCTGTTGGGCGTCGTGCTGGCGCTGCTTGGTCTCATACCCGTGCTCGGGTTTTTCGCGCCGGTTTACGGCGGACTCGCTTTCATCCACTATTGTCTGGCGCGGTTGGTGCAATTGCGCGACGAGCCGGTCGCCATTCAGCAAGCGGTTTTATAGGAGAACGACGATGCCTTTCGGCGCACTTATTATCGGCGACGAGATCATGCGCGGCAAGCGCCAGGACAAGCACCTGGCGCAGTTGATCGCGATTCTGCGGAGCCGCGGCCTCACGCTCGCCTGGTGCCAGTACCTGGGCGACGACCCCGAGCTGATCACGGCCACGCTCAAACGCACGCTCGCCGGTCCGGACATCGTGTTCAGCTTCGGCGGCATCGGCGCGACGCCCGACGATCATACGCGAGCCTGCGCCGCGGCGGCGGCCGGCGTGACGCTGGCGCTGCATCCTGAAGCGGCGGCTGAAATCCGCGGCCGCTTCGGCGCCGACGCCACGCCGAACCGCCTCAAGATGGCCGAGTTTCCGCGCGGCGCGAGCACAATCCCCAACGACTATAACCGCATTCGCGGTTTTTCCCTGGGCGAGCATCACTTCGTCCCGGGTTTCCCGATCATGGCCTGGCCCATGGTCGAGTGGGTGCTGGACCAGCGCTATGCCCACCTGTTTCACCGGCACGCGGAAGCCGAGGCCTCGATCATGGTGTACGACTCGGCCGAGAGCACCCTGACGCCGCTGATGGAAGCGGTCGAGGCCAAGTACCGCCGGCTCAAGGTGTTCAGCCTGCCCAGCGTGGGCGAGGAGGGCCGGCGCCGGCATATCGAGCTGGGCGTGCGCGGCGCGCCCGATGAGGTGCTTCCCGCGATGGAGGAACTCAAGCTCGGTGTGACCGAAGTGGGCGGAAACTGGGAGGTGCATGGGTACCTCCCGGGCGGCGGAGGGTTGGTCGCGACGGAAGGCGAGAGACCAGACGCTGGTGTCGACGAACAGCGTCACCGGCGGGAGCGTTCGGTCTTGTAGTCAAATGACTTGTCCCATTCGAGCTTGCCCATCAATTCGACCAGGCGCTTCTGCCCGCGGCGGGCGATGAACTCTTCCAGCGCGCGTGTCACCGCGGCTTTCTTGGTCCGCTCGCCGCTTACTTCCACGGCGCGTTCGATCAGACGGGGATCCAGGGAAAGGTTGGTAGCCATGTGCAACTCCTTACACAGAAGTCTACGCGATCGGTGTTCTGCCTGCAGGGCCAACACGGACCCAACACGGTCCCATTCATTCGGGCTTCGTCGAAGAATGGCACTTGTCCGAAAGGCCTGCTGGCTAAACTGAATGTCAAATCAGCCGCACGCTAAGCCGCCAGCGGTGCCCACTCTTGCCCTGGTCGTAGGCCGACTCGACGATGTTTTTTATTTGCTTTTCCGCCTTTTCCGGCTCGCAGAACGCGAGCGAGCCGCCGCAGCAGGAGACCGAGGGCTTGCTGGGGGAGGGAGGGGTAGCGCGGCAAGATATCCTTGCAATTCATGGAATATAATTCCATAATTACACACATGATTAAGCGACGACTCCTTGCCATTCTGCTGCAGCGTCTGGGTGAAGTGCCCGCCGTGGTGCTGCTCGGGCCGCGCCAGGCGGGCAAGACAACGCTGTCCCTGGCTTTGGGAAAGCCGCGCGGCGCGCTCTATCTGGATCTTGAGTCGGAGCAGGACCGCGCCAAGCTTGCCGAACCGGAACTCTACCTCTCGGACCATCTGGGGAAGCTGGTCATCCTCGACGAGATCCACCGGGCGCCCGGGCTCTTCCCGGTGCTGCGCGGCCTCATTGACCGGGCCCGGCGCGGCAAAAAGAAGCATGGGCTCTATCTGCTTCTCGGTTCGGCCTCGCTCGAACTGCTCAAACAGGCGGGGGAAACCCTCGCCGGACGGGTGAGCTATCTGGAACTCGATCCCTTCGACGCCCTGGAGGCCGGTGGGACGGCAGCCGATCTCGACCGCCTCTGGCTGCGCGGCGGTTTCCCTGAAAGCTTTCTTGCGCCGAGCAATGCGCGCAGTCTGCGCTGGCGCCAGGATTTCATCCGCGCCTATCTGGAACGCGACATTCCCCAGTTCGGACCACGCATCGCGGCCGAAACGCTGCGCCGCTTCTGGGCCATGCTGGCTCACCATCAGGGCGGGATGCTCAACGTCGCCCAACTGGCCCGCAACCTGGGAGTGGACGCCAAGACCGCCGCCGCCTATATCGACCTTCTGACCGATCTGCTCCTGGTGCGCAGGCTTCCGTCCTGGCATGCCAACGTGGGGAAGCGGCTGGTGAAGTCACCGAAAGTATATGTGCGCGACAGCGGCCTCGTCCATGCGCTGCTGGCCATCGGCGACAAGGAGGCCCTGCTGTCCCATCCGGTGGTGGGCGCAAGCTGGGAAGGCTTCGTCATCGAAAACCTCCTTGCCGTCGCCCCCGAGGGGGTACAGGGCCATTTCTACCGTACGAGCGGCGGCGCCGAGATAGACCTTGTGTTGAGCTTTCCCGGCGGCCGTCTGTGGGCCGTGGAAATCAAGCGCAGTCTTTCGCCGCGCATCGAGAGGGGCTTTCATGCCGCCTGCGCGGACATCAACCCGGTGCGCCGGTTCGTGGTGTACCCAGGGGAGGAAAGCTACTCCGCAGGGGGTGATACGCAGGCCATTTCCCTGCCGGCGCTCGCCCGGCTGTTGGCCGGAGCGAAAAAATGACGCGGACCCTTCATGTCCGCGGAGATGCGCGCTGTCCCCGAAAGCCCGCAAAGGCCAAGAGCCGTCTGCCATGGCGGTCACTGTGAATGACTGGATGTCGGCGAGGCTGTGTGAAAACGTGTCGATTGTGTAAACAGAAAGAGGCCCTTGTGCGTTGATACCGATGTGAATTCATTGGTGGAGATACGCGGATGAAGCGATTCATTGAGGGCGAAGA
>SCTX01000068.1 GCA_004298385.1 Betaproteobacteria bacterium
CGACGATGCCGATGGAGACGACGTTCTGATGCGGAAAACCGCCCAGGTTCATGGTCAAGCCGAACACCGGCTGCTGTTTGCGTTGGCGCTGACCCGCGCGGCCGAGCAGTTGCAGATACATCTCGTAGATCATGCGCAAACCGGAAGCCCCGATCGGATGGCCGAAGCATTTGAGACCGCCGTCGATCTGGCAGGGAATGGTGCCATCCGAGTCGTAGAAGCCGTCGAGGACGTCCTTGATCGCTCCACCCTCGGGCGAGATGTGCAGATCCTCCATGGTGACCAGTTCTGTGACCGAGAAGCAATCGTGCACCTCGAGCAGACTGATCTGCTTGCGCGGATTCTTGATCCCGGCTTCCTCGTAGGCGCGCTTGGAAGCAATGCGCGTGGTGGCAAAATAGCTGCCGTCCCAGGAATTGTGCTGCGCCTCCAGACCATTGGACACCGCAAGCTGCAACGCCTTGACGCTGATGATGTCCGATTTGCCCAGGCTCTTCGCGATTTCCGGCGTGGTGACGATGGCACAGGCCGAGCCGTCGGAGACGCCGCAGCAGTCGAACAACCCCAGCGGCGCGGCCACCATCGGCGCATTCATCACGTTATCGACGGTGATCTTGTTCTGCAGATGCGCCTTGGGATTGCGCGAGCCGTTGTCGTGGCTCTTGACCGAGACATGGGCCATCGCCTGCTTCAGGTCGGCCGCACTGCAGCCGTGTTTGGCCACGTAGGCGGCCGCGACCTGGGCAAAGCTGCCCGGCGCGGAAAGGTTGGCCCAAAACATCGAGTTGAGCGTGCCGCGCGAGCGCTGCGGCAGGCCGCCGTAGCCGGTGTCTTTTAACTTTTCCACGCCTAGCGCGAGCGCGAAATCGCAGGCGCCGGAAGCCACCGCGTAGGCGGCGCCACGAAAAGCCTCGGTGCCGCTGGCGCAATAATTCTCCACCCGCGTCACCGGAATAAACGGCAATCTGAGAGCCAGGGCGAGCGGAACGCCAGACTTGCCCACATGCTGCTCCTCGATCCCGGTGGCGAGCCAGGCGGCCTGGATTTGGTTCTTCTCTATGCCGGCGTCCTTGATCGCTTCATCGAAGGCTTCCACCATCAGGTCATCTGCATCCTTGTCCCAGCGTTCGCCGAATTTGGAACAACCCATGCCGAGAATCGCTACTTTGTCACGTATGCCGCTAGCCATGTCATGCCTCCTTCGCGGCACCGGCAGGTGTCGCTTTCCAGAAATAACGCGTGAATCCACGCTGCGAGTCGTAGTCCTTGATGCGGAATACCATGCGCATCCTCAAGCCGACGCTGAGCTCGGCCATGTCCATATCGGTGAAGTCCGCCATCAGCCGGCCGCCGCCATCGAACTGCACCATGCCGCAGATGGCGGGCGGATCGGGCGAATAGGTGAGCTGGTCGGCGGTATGGGAATTGATCTTGCCGCCGGTCTCGGCGAAAGCATGGTCGGTCTGGGTATGAAATGCGTTGCAGTCCGGATTGACGCAGACGTTCGACTTCGGAAACTGCGCCGTGCCGCATTTGCTGCAGCGCCCGCCGACCAGGCTCAGGATCATGCCGCGGTTGCGATACAGAGTCGACAGCGCGGTTTGTTTGTCGAGCTCGGCGCGCATGCCGCGCTCGAGTGTCACCAATTCGTTGAAGGCGAGGAAACGGTTGTAGTTGGTTTCCTCGCGGCGCCGCGCAAGATAGCCGCGCACGCCCATGCGTGGCGGCAAGCGTTGCAAATCCGCGGTCGCTTCGAACAGCAGCGCATCGCAGCCCTGGCCGAAACCGACCACCAGAATCCGCTCGCCCGGTTTGGCCGCCGCGAGCGCGTCGGCCAGCATTACGAGGGAGTGCGCGGTTCC
>SCTX01000069.1 GCA_004298385.1 Betaproteobacteria bacterium
CTGCGCGCGAGCATCGCCCGCGCGCAGCCTTTGGCCGAGCAGCGCCGCAGGCGGCATCACCCAACGGCTCTGAGCATAGGCCCGCGGCCGGGTCGCGTCCTGATAGAGCAAGCGGTAGTAAATGCCGGCATCGTCCATCCACGCCGGCGCCGTCAACGCGGCGATAAGCAGATCGTGCCGCAGGCGCGGCGTGGCTTCCTTGTCCGAACGAGGCAGACCGAAATCATAGCTCGCCACGCCGTCGCGCGATGGCGGCGCGATGGCGCAAGCGGCGAGCAATGCGAGCGACAGTAGCAAAGTAGCGCGCAACATTATCGTCCTCCCGCGAAACCGGGCTCGCCTGGACCGGGACTGCCCGGCGGCGCACCGAATACGAGGCTCTGCGGATTGTCGCCCAAAGTATTGACGACCCGGCCGAGCGTACGTGTCTCCTTGGACAGGCCGTCGATGAGCACATTCAAGCGCGGCATCGTGTCCTCGCCCACCGCGCGCGCCGTGACCCCGACTTCCTCGACACTGGCGAGCGCGTGAGTGAGCGTGTCCACGCGCTGGTCGAGCTTGAGCGCCAGCCCGTTGACGCTGCCGATGAGCGCGTCGGTTTTCCTCAAGCTGGCACGCGCATCCGCGGCCATGCCCTTCGCCTCGGTGATCAGCCCGGGCATGGCCTCCAGGCTCGGCGCGAGCTTCTGCGTCGCCGCGCTCGCGCGCTGCGTCAGCTCCTCCAGGCCGGCGAGCGTGCGCCGCACGCGTCCCTGGTTTTCTTCGGCGAGCAACTGGTTGACTTTATCTGTGATCTCGACGATGGAGCCAAACAGGCTTTCGCCATCGTCCATCAGCGAGGGCTTCATGCGAATGACCGCGATCTGTTTCGAATCGCTGTGCAGCGCTTCCTTGGACTTGCCGTCGTCGCCAAGCAGCACATAGGCGAGGCCGGTGATGCCCTGGTAGCCGAGCTGGGCGTAAGTGCTTTTGGTGATGGGCGTGCCCTCGCGTATGCCGATGCGGATGCGCACGCGGCCGTTATTCGCCGTTTCGATGGCGATGTCCTCGACCTTGCCCACGTCCACGCCACGGTAACGCACCGGTGCCTCGGCTTTTAGTCCGGTCACCGAACTCGAAGTGGTCATGACGTAAGGAATAAGCTTCATGTCGTCCTTGCTGAACCACATGGCCACGGCCGCCAGCGCCGCTCCCAACACCAGGGTGAACAAGCCTGCCGTAAGGGCATGCGCGCGGTTTTCCATGGAAAATTCCCCTTAATTCTTGTCGCTTAGTAGTTTAACCGAAGCACCCACCGCCGACAGCGCGCGCAATCCGCGCTCGCCTAGGAAGAAATTGAGTATGAACGGATGCTCCACCGCGATCGCTTCCTTGAGCGTGCCGTAGACGATGAGCTTCTGCTCGGCCAGCACCGCGATCTTGTCCGCCAGCGACACCAGCGTGTCCAGGTCGTGCGTCACCATGACCACCGTCAGCTTGAGTTTCCGACGCAGTGACCGAATCAGTTTGACGAAACTCTCGCTGCGGTCCGGGTCGAGCCCCGCGGTCGGCTCGTCCAGGAACACGAGTTCGGGTTCCAGCACCAGCGCGCGGGCAAGCGCAATGCGCTTGATCATGCCGCCGGAGAGGTCGGCCGGCATCTTCAACGCGTGGCGGCGCTCGATATCGACCATGTCGAGCTTGAGCATGACCATGTCGTGCACGAAATCCTCGTCGAACGCCCGCAGTTCGCGCAGGGGCAGCGCGATGTTATCGAATACCGACAGCGCGCTGTAGAGCGCGCCTTGCTGGAACAGGACACCCCAGCGCTTGCGAATTTTTTGCACCATTCGGGCATTCGAGCCGTGCAATGGAATGCCGAATACCTTGACCGTGCCGCGCGTCGGCTGTTCCAGACCCAGTATCTGCCGCATCAGCGTGGTCTTGCCGCTGCCGGAACCGCCCACCAGCGACACGACCTCGCCCGGCATCACCGTGAGGTTCAGGTCCTGGTGCACGATGTGATCGCCGAACCGGGTCCACAGGCCCGTAACTTCAATGATGGGGTTCATGAGAGTGAGATGCCGACGTCGGAAAAAATCACGGCGAAGATGGCATCGGCGATGATCACCGCGGTAATGGAAGTGACCACCGAGTTGGTGGTGCCTATGCCCAGACTCTCGGTGTTGGGCTGCACGCGCAGGCCGAAGTGGCACGCCACCAGCGCGATGAGCGCGCCAAACACGATGCCTTTGCCCATCGCCAGCCACAGATTGACCGTCGGCACGGCCGCGGGCAGGCCGCTCATGAAGGAATTAACGCTGATACCCAGCTGCGTGCTGGCGGCAATCGCGCCACCGATCAAGGCGATGCCTGAGGTCCAAAGGATCAGCAGCGGCATTGCAATCGCCAGCGCCACGATCTTGGGCAGGATCAGTCGCACCGTGTGCGGAATGCCCATCACCGAAAGCGCGTCCAGTTCCTCGGTGACCCGCATTACCCCCAACTGCGCCGTGATCGCCGAGCCCGAGCGCCCGGCAACCAGCACCGCGGCGATCACCGGACCGAGCTCGCGGATGATGCCCATGCCGAGAAGATTGATGATGAAAATATTGGCGCCGAACGCTTTCAACTGCTCGGCCGAGAGATAGGACAGCACCACGCCGATGAGAAAACCCACCAATGCGGTGATACCGAGCGCCTGCGTGCCAACGCGGAACACGCTGGCCGATATCTCGCGCCAGGGACCGCGCAGCGGACGGCGCATCAGGCTCAACGAATCGATTAGTATCTGGCCGATCAACTCCGCCATGCCGAGCAGATGCTCGCGCGTGTGCAGCATCCGTGCGCCCAGCCCGCGCACCGGGCCCAGAGGATCGAATGGCGCGACGCTCGCCGCGTCCGCGGTCGAATCGAGATTGGAAAAAAACACTTCGTGCTCCGGCGCGAGCGCGAGCCGGCCCGGCCGGCGCTTTCCCCACGCCCGCCAGATGAGCAATGCGCCGATATGGTCCAGGCGTTGAATGCGCGAGAGGTCCCAATGCCTGCCGGATTCGGTAGAAAGTAGCCGCAATCGGGCTGTGAGCATTCTGGCGCGCGCCTCCAGCGCGCGGATGTCCCATGCTCCTGCCAGCGTTACCGCCGGCGCGCCATCTCCGGTGCGGCCTTCCGTCACTTCCGGATCGAGAACGGCCTGCGCGGACGCTGCTTGCATAGTATTGCCTGTCATTGCGGCACCGGTCTTCGCCGCATGTCCCTGAGCGAGACCGGCAAGCTACCAGCTTTGCTTCGATTTATCAATGCAAATGCGGACGCGGGGCTTACCATATCGGCGCATCCTGGGGTAGGATGCCGTGTGCGCGCCGTCTTTCGCGGGAAGCATCCAGGGCATACCGGCCGGCGCCCTGAACGAAAGTTGAGAAAAAGCCATGAAGTTTTTGATCGTAGACGACGATCCAATCATCCTTAAACTCATGCAGGCGGTGCTCGAGGAAGGCGGGCACAGCGCGAAGTGCTACGCCTCCAGCACGCAGGCGCTGCGGGAAATCCCGGTCGATCGGCCCGACTGCGTCATCAGCGACGTGATCATGCCGGAAATGGACGGGTTCGAACTGTGCCGGGAAATCCGCAGCCGGCCGGATCTCGCCGCCATCAAGATCATCATGTGTTCGTCGAAATCCTACGATTTCGACCGCCGCCGCGCGAAGGAACTCGGCGCGGACGGATACATCGTCAAGCCGATCCAGCGGGAGTCGCTGCTGCGCCTGATCGCCGAGATTTTATCCGACAAGGTGGCGGTGAGCTACTGGGGCGTGCACGGTACGCTGCCCGTGCCGGGACCCGGTTCTCTGCGCTACGGCGGCAACACGCCCTGCGTCAGCGTCGAAATCAGCGGCGAACCGTTGTATGTATTCGACTGCGGCTCCGGCATCAAGCAGTTGTCCGATCACCTCGCTGCGACGAAAGTGCAGCGGCTTTCCGCGCGGGTCTTCATCTCGCATACGCACTGGGATCACATTAATACCGTCCCCTTTTTCGGACCGCTGTACGTGCGCGGCAATCAGATCGAGGTATTCGGCCCCTACCAGGGCGATCTCACCATAGAGCGCGCGATAGCAGCCCAGATGGAGAGCGTGTATTTCCCGGTCACCATCCGGGAATTCGGCGCGCGGCTGGTGTTCCGCGACCTGCGCGAGGAATCGCTCGATTTCGGCGCGGTCAGGATCGATACGATCCTGCTCAAGCATCCCGGCTACTGCCTCGGCTACCGGCTCACCTGCCACGGCCGATCCGTCTGCTATATCACCGACAACGAACTCTACCTCCGCACCGACCCCCGCTACGACCTGGCCTACGTCGAGCGGCTGGCGAATTTCGTGCGCGACGCCGACCTGCTCATCACCGACACTACCTACCGCGACCACGAGTATCCGTCAAAAGTCGACTGGGGCCACTCCTGCGTGAGCGAGGTCGCGGATCTCGCGGCGAGAGCAAAGGTGAAGCGACTGCACCTGTTTCATCACGACCCGGACCAGAGCGACGACGATATCGATCTCAAATTGAGCGAAGCCAGGGAGGCACTATCCCGCCTCGGCTCCAATGTGGAGTGCAATGCCCCGGCCGAGGGCTCGAAACTGGTGCTCTAGACCGGGCGCAGCGCGACGTACCCGTTGCGTCGGAACTTCATTTTCGACGGACGCGCTCAGCCTGACAATCCCATCACAAGGACGCGCATGAACGAATTTCCCGAGGACATCTACACCGAGCCCTCCAACATCGACGTCGATACGCTGAAGAATCTGGGACCGCTCGCGGGCATGGCGGGAATCTGGCAGGGGACCCGCGGCCTGGACGTCAAGCCCAAATCCGACGGCCCGCGTAAGCAGGCCTATGTCGACCGCATCGAACTTCAGCCGATCGATCCGCAAACCAACGGCCCGCAACTGTTCTACGGCCTGCGCTACCACCAGCACGTGGTGAAACCGGATCAGGTCAAGACCTACCACGACCAGATCGGATACTGGCTGTGGGAACCGGCCACCGGAACGGTGATCCAGACGCTGACCATCCCGCGCGCCCAGATCGCAATGGCAGTGGGCAAGGCCGATGCCGGGGCAAAGAGCTTCGAATTGGTCGCGACCCGCGGCGCCGCGACCTACGGCATTTGCTCGACCCCGTTTCTGGAATATGCGTTCAAGACGGTCGAGTACCGCATCAAGGTCAGCGTCAACCCGGACGGCACCTGGTCCTATGACGAGGACACGGTGCTCATGATCCGCGGCAAGACCGAGCCGTTTCATCACACCGACCGCAACACGCTCAGCAAGATCGGCGAAGCCACGCCAAACCCGCTCGCGCGGAAGTAAGCTGCGATTCGGCTCGCCGTGGTCATCCGGGGCGAAGCGGGCGCAGGATTTCGTATAGAATTGCGCGTCTCGCCCCGGTAGCTCAGTGGATAGAGCGGCCCCCTCCTAAGGGGCAGGTCGAACGTTCGATTCGTTTTCGGGGCACCAATAATTCAATGAGTTACAGGATTATCGGCAAGGCACCGTAATTCCGGTGCTATGCCGGTGCTAGTCGGCGCGTGAGATTCGGCCCAATTTATTTGCGCCGCCAGGCGTGCCAGGCAGGTCGGATTGACGGTTCTTTGGTCATTAACAGTTTCGCGCACCTTATCTGGTAGTTGATGATTTTCGACCAGTCTGAACCGATATTGCATACCGCGTCGGCAGCTTTCGATGTGATCTTCCCGTTTGCAACGCCAAGCATTGCAGCGCCCAATGCCTGACTCAAGACGGCACCTAGTTTCTCTTGATTCTCCATGGATAGTCCCTTCTCTTTTACCGAACCTGGGACGGTTAGATTCTATGCCGCGATTTGTGCCAGTGGCGTGACTTCCTTCTCGACTATCTTGTGCATTTTCCGGTAAGACATATCCAGATCGTACTGCGCCTGCAGGTTGATCCAGAAATCCGCATCTACTCCGAATAGCCGCGCCAGCCGCAACGCCGTATCGCCGGTAATAGCACGCTCACCGCGGCAAATCTCGTCGATACGGCGCTGCTGCACCTTCGTGAGCTTTGCCACCTTGTAGCGGGTAATGCCCAGCGGCTCGATGAAATCGCGCATGAGCACGTCCCCGGGGTGTACGGGCGCCAGTCGCTTGCCGGTGGCGACATCCCGGAAATCCATGTGTTTCAACTCTGCGCGCGCAATTGCCACGATTCCATTACTCCTAGTGATAGTCTGCTATCTCAACCTCCATCGCGTCGCCTTCGGACCAGCGAAAGCAGATGCGCCACTGGTCGTTAATGCGGATGCTCCATTGACCAGCCCGATCCTTCTTCAATAACTCCAGTCTACAGTTTCATCGGTCGTATCCCGCGAAAAGTCAGCCGTGGCGCAATTTCAGCGCCAACACGGTACCGGTGAGCGCAAGGGTGACCGAGTTCGCCACGATGATGGGCCAGGCGCCCAGGACCAGACCATAGGCGAGCCAGAAGCCGACCCCGGTAGTGAAAACCAGGTACATGCTCAAGGATATATCCCGCGTCGAGCGCGTTTTCCAGACGCCCCATACCTGCGGCGCGAAGGCCAAGGTGGTGAGAACGCCCGCCACCGTGCCGAGCAAATCTGCCAAGTTCATCGCAAGCGCTTCATCGATACAAGCGGCGCGGACGGCTCGCCTGCAGGATCACGGCGCCAAGCGAACACGGTCCTGCCCACGGACTCGCGCGGCGCGTAATGGAACGCAGCGTCACCTTGAAGCGCCGCGGCGCCCGCCGGCTGTAGCCCTGAAAGATTTCCTGGCAGCGATCCTGCATGCCCTCTCTATTGCAGTTGTTTCATGCGCTGATCGACGAAGGCAAGCAGATCCGGGCTAAGACCGCCCGCGGACTTGGCGCGTCTGAAGGCGTCCAGCGCCTCCATGCCGCGGTTGTCGGCCTGCAGCGAAATACCCATTCCCATCCACCACACGCCGGCGCCGGGCGCTAGCCTGAGCGCCGCCTGGTATCCTGCAACCGCCTCCTTGTGGCGCCCGAGGCGCTGCAGCAAAGCCGCGTCGAACGCGTGGTAATCGGCGTTGTTCGCCGCGCTACCGGCATGCTTGCTCAACAGATCGTGGGCTCCTTGCAGATCTCCCCGTTCCACCTGAATTCGTGCCAACAGCATCGCATAAGCCGATCGATCGGGACTGCGGCTCAAGCCTTCCTGCAGGAGTTGCTGCGCTTCGTCGATGCGCCGGTTCTCCAGCAGCAGCCCGACCAAGGCCTGGCGTGCGGCCGCGTGCCCGCCGTCCTGCTGCAAGGTCGACTTGAAGCCATCCATCGCTTCGGCTACCCGGCCCTGATTCAGCAGCACGGTGGCCTTGCCGAACTCGTTTTCGGCGCGCTCGGCCTGGGTCGGCACATGTATTTGCTTATCAATGCTGGCCGGGCTTTGTGACTTGGGCGCCGGCGCGCCGGTCGCCGTCGGGGCGCGCTTTTCCTTGTTAGCCGTCCTAGGCGCCGGCGCGGCCTCCGCGGTGGGCCTGCGCTCGGCGCTGGGTTTGGCGGCGGAACCCTTCTTGGCAAGCGGCGTGGCAATCTCGGTGGCGAGCTTGAGCATGTCCGCGTTGACCGGTTCCGTCACTTTGGTCGCAGGCAAGACCGGCGCAACTGCAGTCGCCGCGGACTCCGAAATCGCTGCGGCAGGCGCCGACTGTGGCGCGGCAATTTGCGCTGGCGCTGCTATAGGAGCGGCCGCAGGCTCTTGCGTCTGCGGAGCAGCCGGAGGCGGTAGCCCCGCAGCCGCTTGCAATCTTTTCGCCTGCGACTGGAAAGCCAAATCGGTGACCACCGAGCGCGGCGAGATCTGATACATCACCCACACGGCCCAGCCGACCCCGATGACCAGGCCGGCAATGAGCTCCCACATGACGCGCCGCCAGTCCTTGCGCGCCTGCACCGCGCGCAACTGCTGCGTCACTGCCTTGCCGCTGCCGTCGGCGGCATGACGCTTGTCCAGATCCTGCAGCATTTTGTTGATCAAACTCATTTGAGCACCAGCCAGCCGATGCCGCTGCCGGCGAGCAGGCCCGCCATGGCCAGCCAAGCCCAGTGGCGCGCTGGAAAAGAGCTGGCCGCGGGCGTATCGGCGATCGCGCCGCGCGCATGCCGGGCGCGCACCTGGCGCACGCCCTCACCGAATGCGAGCATCAGCGCCTTGTGCGCGAGGATGTTCACCAGCCGCGGCACGCCGCCGGTGGCACGGTGGATCGCGCCCACCGCCTGGCTGCTGAATACCGTATCGCCGCCGTGACCCGCGACGTTCAAGCGGTGGGCCAGATAATGCACCAGTTCCTCGCGCGTGAGCGTGCCCAGATGATGCTGGAAGGTGATGCGCTGCCGCAGTTGCCGCACGGATTCGTGGGCGAGCTTCCGGTCTAGCTCGGGCTGGCCGAACAGGATCACCTGCGCCAGTTTTCTTTTTTCCGTTTCCAGGTTGGTCAGCAAGCGCAATGTTTCCAGCGTCTCCAGCGGCATCGCCTGGGTTTCGTCAAGGCAGATCACCACGCGCTTGCCTTCGCGCGCGAATTGGAGCAGCGCCAGGTTCAGCGCCTTGTGCAGGCGATGCTGATCGAGATCGGGACCCACAGCGACGCGCAGCTCGTCGCACAGCGCGAACAGCAGCGTGCGCGGTTCCAGATTGGGGTTCGGAACATAGGCCGTAATGTAGTTGTCGGCCAGGGTGGCGAGGAGTTTGCGGCACAGGAGCGTCTTGCCCGTGCCCACTTCGCCGGTGATCTTGATGAAACCCTCGCCATTGGCCACGGCCACCAGCAGCGTGTTCAGCCCTTCCTGGCTGCTGGCGCAGGCGAAGAAAAAGCTGGTGTCCGGCGTGATTCCGAAGGGCGGCTCGCGCAAGCCGAAATGACTGAGGTAAATCACTGTTTTCGGTCGACCGGGCGCGTACGCTGTTCGTTGCCCATGCCCTGCATGCGACCGCGGCTGTCCTGTATGTCCTGTTCCCAGTTCTTGTCGCTGTCGATGATGGTGGGTTTGATCAAAATCACCAGTTCCCTCTTTATGGTATCGGTGGAGGAATTGCGGAAAGCGCCGCCTATCAGCGGCGCATCGGCGAGGCCGGGAATGCCGCTGCGACCGTTGTTCAGTTCCACTTTCATCAAGCCACCCAGCACGACGATGTTGCCGTCCTGCGTGCGCACCATGGTATCGGACTCGCTCACATTGATCGCGGCCACATCGACACTTTGCGCTCCGACTCCGACCAGATTGAACCCGACCGACTTCGGACTCACGCTGGTAACCAAGGGATGTATATGCAGCGCAATATTTCCGTTTTCATCGATTTGAGGCGTCACATCCAGCGAAATGCCGGAGAATATATTGCTTATTTGCGGCGCAACCGATGTCGGCGTGACCACGCCTCCGGTTGTCAGACCGGGAACCACTGTGATACTGGTGACGTAAGGCTGATCGGTACCGACTTTGAGCACGGCCTTCTGGTTATTGAGCGTGGCCACCCTGGGACTGGACAGCACTTGCACCGATCCCTGCGACTCGAGAAACTGCAGCAAAGCCGCAAAATTCTGCGTCTGCACCGCCAGACCGAATACGCCTCCCGCTACGTTCGTGGCGCCTGCAACCACGCCGCCGAGCGTTCCCACCCCGACGGGGTTCAGTCCGTCGGCGGTGAAATTGCTGCTGCTGCCGGTGCTGCTGCCGGCGGTGCTCCCCCTCAAGCTGCCGGTCGGCCCTAGGGCGTTGGACACGCCGCCCACGCCACTGGAGAAGCCGCCGGCGATGCCCTGTTTGAAATTGAACCCCGCCCAGTTGATTCCGGATTGATAAGCCTGGTTCAAAGTCACATCGATGATTTTCGCCTCGAGCATGACCTGTCGCTCCACCGACAGCTTCATCGCCTTGAGCAGGGCGGCGACGCTGCGCAGTTCCTGCGGCATCGCGCGCACCACCACCACACCGGACTGCGGGCTGATGACCAAGTTGCGTCCCTCGCCCGTGCCGACGATGGTGCGAATTGCGTACGCCACCTCGGCCCAGAAGTCGGTCGTTTGGACGGTGGACATGCGCGTGGCGTCGCTCTGCATGCCGCCGAGAGCGCCCGCGGCGTTTGGCGTCAGGGAGGGCGGTCCCTGCACGCCGACCGGACCCGTGGGCGCCGCTCCCGTTGCACCAGGCGCCGTCATTGTGGCTGTTGCGGTAGTTGCGGTCGTGGCGCCCGTCGTTATCCCGCTGGAACCGGCGGTAACGCGCATGTCGCTCCTGCCCTGGCGCGCGCCTATCAGATAGTTGACCTGAAACACCCGCGTCTGCAGGCCCGACGGCTGGATATAGACCCTGCTGCCGTCGATCCTGTACTCATAACCATAGATCTCGCGGATCGCTTCGAGCGCCTCGGACAGGCTGACGTCCTTGAGGTTCACCGAGATGGACCCGGATACCTCCGGGTGGACCAGCATGCTGTAGCGCGTGCCCGACACGACGGACAAGAACACTTCACGCGCCGGGGCGTTGTTCACATTCAGATCGAAACGCCCCTCGATCGGTTTTCCCTGTGCCTGAGGCAATTCCATGCGCAGCGGCGGCAGCAGCGCCTGATTGACCGCATCGGATTCCCTCGGTTTCGCGCGCTGCGCGCTCCTGTCCATCTCGCCGATGATCTGCTCGCTGACCCGGTTGGCGCGCACGGGTTCCTGGGCGCAGCCCGCAGCTATCAATGCGCTCAGGATCAGCCCGGCGGTGCAAAGAGTTCTCATGGACGTTTCACCGTTTTCTCAGGTTTTCCCTCGGCACGGGACGCAACAGAAGTGTTTTCCGTCGGCGGATTCAACTGCAGCACTTCCACTGTTCCATCGCTTTTCAAAGTCACCTCGGTCGCCGAAATTCCGACCAGCCGTGCGTTGCCGTAAGTCCCCCCCAGCGGCACATACTGGCCGTTGATGATCGCGCCCTTGCGCGCAGTCGACATCAGGATCGATTGCAGCGGCGTGCGCGGCGCCGGGCCGTCCGCCGCACCCGCCGCCGCGCCCATGATCAGTTCGAGCGGCGGCCGTGTCGGGTCGGTCAGCGCCTGCGCGGCGCTGCCGGAGGAGAGCAGCAGCGCGGCCGCGGCCGCAATCGCCTGCGCCAGCATCATACGGTCAGCCATGATCTCTCCGGGCTGAGCGTATAGATGGTCAGCTTCAACACGGACTGCGGATATTGCGCGGTCAATTCGAATCCGTCCCAGAACAGGTGCTCGGGCAGCCGTTCCAGCGCGGCCAGGTAATCGAGCAGATCGAAATAACTGCCCCTAACGCTGAGCTCGACCGTGTGCCGGAAAATCTCGCGCCCGCCGCCTGCCCGCGCACCGCCGCCGGCAGCGCTTGCCGGCGCGACGGCGTCCGTTTCCGGCACGCCGCCACCAGGCAGATTGCGCAGCGACAGCAACTGCAATTTCCGGTTTTTCGCGATCATGTTCTCGAGCATCGCAGCCATCTTTCCCGGCGCGACAAACTGCCGTTGCTGCTCCTCGAACTGCCGCTCCAGTTGCGCCATCTGTTCGCGCAGGCTTTTGAGCTTGGCGCGGTTGAGGGCGTCCTGGTCGGGAAGATCCGGCCGAACCAGGCCCTGGATTCGCGCCTGGATCGCCTTCGTTTCGTCTTGCTGCTGCGCGATCTGTGCCGAAAGCTGGTTTCGCTGCGACAACACCGGGTTCAGCAGAAAAACCTGGAGTAAGGTCATCAGCACCAGCGCGACGGCACCGAAAAACATGGTCCGCTCGCTCAAAGCCATCGAATCGACACTGTCCGCGTATTTTTGCAGACGCTGTGCGTATTTTTGCATTAGCTGCTTCATCGTGATCCGCGGCCGGGAGATCGCGCCGGCTGCCGCGAGCCCTGCTCAATATCTCCCGCCTGTTCAGTTGCCGTCTTGCCGGCCGGCTCCGCATCCCCGTCTAAGGCACGCCCGGCGTGGGCGGAGCCGAGCCGGAATTCTGTGTAGACGTAACTGGCAGGCGCACCGGCTGGCCGGGAAGCATCCGCCGGCAGCGCTCCCTCGCCTTGCGTCATGCTGAGCGAGTCGAAGGCGCGTCCTTGCAGCGCACGTTCCTGGCGCAGGCGGCGGATGTAGGACGGCACCAACTCGGGCCGCAGTGCACGCCCGGTGATTTCGATCTCTGCGCCGCCTTTGCCCACTTTGAATCCGGTCAGCCACAACCCGCCGAGGGACTGGCGCGCCAAGGCGCGCAGGTACTCCGCATAACTCGCGTCACCGGCGGGTATGCCGATGCCGAGATTGTTGAGCGCCGCCTTGCGCGCGCTCAACTGTGCCTGCAGATTATTCACCTCCAAATCGAGGGCGGCGTCGATTTTCTTGGGCGCGTAGCGCGCGCTCGTTTCAGCCAGCCGCGCCTTCGACTGCTCATACTGCCTGGACGTTTCCACGGCCTGCCGGCCGAGATTCACCGTCTCGATGCTGGCGTAGGCGTAGAACGCCGCGACGCCGACCAGCAGCAAGGCCAGGGCGTCTACCATGTTCACAGCGGAAAAAATCTTCTTCTGCTTGAGGAAAACCGGGTTGAAAAGATTGATCTGCTGGCTCATAGCGCCTTCGCCTCGGCGCGCAGCGCCGCGCCCAGCACATGGAGCAGTTGCCATTGCTGGTCGGCACCCATCTTGTCGCCGCCGAATTCCATCGCATCGGCCAGGTCGATCTGCCGCGGCGGCAGGTACAACTGCGAACTCAGAAATGCCTGCAAGCCGATATCTTCGGGCATGGGTCCGAGCAGCAGTTCCGACAGCGTGATGTTCTGGTACTGGCGCTCGAAGTGATCGAGCGAGCGCTGCAACTCGATTACGATGCGCTCGAAGTACGCTTGCCGCTGGCCATCCCGCGCTCCTGCGAGCTGTGACCAGGTCAACTCCAGCCTGCGCGCGAGGTAAAGCTCGCCCGCGAACGAGAGGGTGAACAGGCCGCCGGAATAATCGAAGCTGAGCATGCCGATGCCGCGGTCGGCGGTTTCGTATAGCTGGGCGATGTTGCGCTGGGCCGTTTCGCGAATATCGATCACCTGCAGCGGAATATTGGCGCGCTCGAACTGCGCGATCTGCCCCTGCACGATCTCATTTTTCGCGGCGACGGCGTACATGTAGTGGCTCTTTCCCGCCGCATCCTTGTCCACCGGGATGTCGAGAACGTCCATGGTGGCGTCGTCGATGTGGTATTCGAGCAAATCCTTGACGCGCCAACGAATCGCCGCCTTCAGCTCCTCGCGCGGCACATTCGGCGCGTCCACCATCAGCAACTGGTATTCCGCCGGATGCAGCAGCGTGGCGCAGCGGTAACGGCGCAGCCGGTACTCATCGGCGGTCTGTTGCAATTCCGCGCCGTCTTTGTCGTCCAGCTTGACGATGCCCCAACGATCCACCTTGGGCTTGCCCCGCGCCGGGCGCTCTACGTGGGCTAGCCGTATGGCGTCGATGTCGGTACTGACGGCCATCCAGCCCGGCTGCGTTTTTTTCTTGGAAAACCATGCCATATGCGTTACTCGTCGGACGAGTTACTTGAAGTTATATCAATAAATGATTGTTGTCAATGGTTTTTCTCTCGAAAATCGCGGCGGAAATTTCAGCCGCGATCGGCGCGGAAAGAAGCTCAGGGATACACTTCCCGCCGCATGGATGGCGCGCGCTGCGCCGCACCGATTGCGTCGACCGAGAGCAGATTGCGATTGGAAACCGACGCGCTATTGGCCAACTGCGTCCACGCACTGCCGTCCCAGTGCAGGATAATCTCGCTTCCGCCGGAAACATTGCCTACCGCCCAGCAGTCGATTGAATTGACACAGCTAACCGAATTGAGATTGGTATCGGCAATAGCCGCGCTCGGCCCTGTCCGGACCCAGCGCGGTCCGCCGGTCCAGCGCAGTATAACTTCGCCTGCGGAAGCATTGCCCACCGCCCAACAGTCATTGGTGCTATTGCAATACACGGCGTTGAGTTGGGCATTGACCGATGGACTCGGCAACGGCGCGCCGGTTGCCGCGGCGGGATAGCTCCATGCGGGCCCGCCGGTCCATCGGATGATCACCACGTTTCCGCCACTCGCGGCGCCAACGGCCCAGCAATCATTGGTAGCAACACATTTCACGCTGAAGAGATTCACATTGGGAATGGCTGCGGATAAGGCCATGCGGGTCCACCTCGGCCCCCCGGTCCATCGGGCGATGAATTCGCCACCTGAGTTGTTGCCAATCGCCCAACAGTCGTTGGCGCTGTTGCACCGTACGCTGTTGAGCTGTGCGTTGACGTTCGGAGTAAGCAAAGGGGCGAGATTCGAGGCTGCGGGATAGGACCATGCGGGTCCGCCAGTCCATCGGATGATGGTCGAATTATTGCCGCCCCCGCCGACATTCGCCGCCGCGCCGACCGCCCAGCAGTTGTTGGCGTCGATGCAATGCACCTCCTGAAGATTGGCATCGGGAATAGCCGCGGATACTGCCATGCGCGTCCAACCGGGAGCAGGCGTGACGGTCCAATGATAAATGACCTCGCCGCCCGATGCGTTCCCCACCGCCCAGCCATCGGCATAGGAAACCATGAACACCTTGTTGAGCTGCGCGTTGACGGCAAACGAGGCGTCCGTGAGCTCCGCCCATGTATTTTCCCGGAAGCGCACAAACCAGGGCCGCTGTCCGCTTCCGGCTGCGCCGGCCGCGCCTACTGCCCAAGCCTCCTGCAGTTGCGTGCCTTGGGTCAACACCCGTTCCGCATGCGGACTGACCAGGTCCGGCACCCCACCGGCCGATTGCACATTGCACTGGAACTGCCCTACCCGGGTACCTGTTGTGTGCGCATTTGCGGCAGTCCCGGCCATGCCGCGCTGGGCAACCACAAAGCAAGGCGCAGCGCCGCAGGTCGCCGCCAGGTTGGAGGTGGCGCCGTAGTCGATCAGCTCCTGATCGATCATGATGCGGCCGCGCGCGCTATAGCCCGCGATGCTGTTCACCGGGATCACCATCGCGGCTGCAGTCAGGTTGCCATTCAACGTCGCCGGCGGAGACGGATACACCGCCGCGCCGCCTGTCACCGAGAATTTGCCGGGCCCGACCGCAACATTGGTCACGGCAGGATCGCCACTCAGGCTGGCGCAGGGAACGCGGATCGAGAGCGTGGGTTCCAGCAGGGTCCGCGTCACGCGCTCAAGGCCAGATAGCGCGACAAAATACGCCTGCTCCGATTGCGCATGTGCCGAACTCGCGCGGATGTCGGCCGAGGTCATGTTGCCTAGCGCGACAACCGCGATGGCGACGACGACCAGCACCACGACCGCAACGACCAGCAGAAATCCGCGCGCGCGCCTGGTGTTCAGTTCCGGCGGTCGCATCAGAAACTCCCCGGCTTGACCGTGCCGCGATAGGTGGCGCTGGTGTTCGCCGTCGAAACGATCATCGAGACGGTGACGTAATACACGGCCGACGGTATGGTCGAATAAGTCTGGCCATCGTTTTGCAGGCAGTAGAAGCGCAGGCCGGTGACGTTGTCGGCGAGTGGCTGGCCGTTGCGCAGCAGCGTGGTCGTGCTCTGCGTGTAGCTGATCGGCAGGGCGTTGATATCGGAAAACGCGAACGTCGAACTGTTACAGGAGGTCGCGGCAACATTGGAAAAATTGGGCGCCGCGACAGCGCGCAGCTCGCGCGTGATGCGCTCCAGCGCGAGGCGGCCCTGCCAGTCGGCACTGGTGATCTCGCGCCCGCGCAGGTAGCCGAGCATGCCGTCGCGCACCACGGTCGCGCCCATGCTCGCGACGATGCCCAGCACCACTGTCACCACGATCAACTCGACCAGGGAGAAACCAATCTGACGCAGGATCGACAAGCGGGTGCGCGCGCGGTTCATTGGATTCAATAATTGGCGATGACCGCCGACAGATTGGCAAGCTGGTTGCCGTCGGGCCCCAAGACTTTGACTCCGAGCATGCGGTAGTTGTTGGTGCTCAAGCCAGAGAACTGCACCGCCGGATTGACGCCCGTCACGACGATCGAATACAGGCCGGATGGGGTGAACTGGTTGGTGCATATGGCGGGCGGCGTACCCCCGATGCAGGGATCGCTAAGCGCCGCGGTCGAGTAGCCGCTTGCGTCGCGCTGGCCGAGCAGGAGTTCCATGCGCTCCTGCGCGAGCTGGGTGGCGAGGGTGATCTGCGCGGGCGTGGCGCCGCGCGGCAGGACGGCGCGGTACATGCTCAGCAGCGCCGTGACGGAAATTCCCATGATCACGATGAAGGCGATGAGTTCGATCAGGCTCACGCCGCGCTGCGCTGCGCTCACCGCCCTGAGCGGCAAGGCGCTCATGGCAGGCGCACCATACCCGTTTCGGGGAAAATCTGGATGGCCCGGGTCGAGCCTCCGCTGACCATCGAGATCGTGGCCGTGGATGCAAGCAGGGTGGCCGCGCTGGCATCCGTATAGGGCCTGCCGAGGCCGTCGAAGGACACGACGTTGTTCGGCAGGGCGGGTGCGGGAAACGGCGAGATGCTGACCCCGCCAGTAAATGCGATGGAACCCGGCGTGCCGCTGGGATGAGGGACGGCGACACCGCTGACGTCAGTGAAATTGTAGGCCGCTGTGGTGAAATTGATGCGGTAGCGCCGCGGCGAAACCCCGCTCCATCCCTGGGTCATGGCGAGCGACTGCACATAGCGTATGTCCGCCGCGAATTGCTCCGCCTGGGTGGACAAGATGATCGCATCGTTGCCGGAGCGCGGAATGAATACCGCCGCGAGGATCCCCAGCACCAGCATGACGACGATCAGTTCGACCAGCGTGAACCCCGGGCTTCGCAACGGATACTCCATCTGTTCTAGCGAGGCGGTCGCGGGCGCGCTCCGCCCCCCAAAAACACAAAGGGCAGGATCGGACCACCGAGCCTACCCCTTGCTTGCGCCTGCGCGCGGGCCGCTTACGCGACCACCATAAACGCGGCAAAACCGCGATCAGCAGCCACTGGTAACGGAGGCCGCGACTCGTGCCGGCAAGGTCGCGGTCGCCGCGGAATAAACGAAACTGCAACTGGCGGGCGTTGGCGCATTGACGACCTGGATGGTTACCTGATTGGTGCCCGCGACGGAACTGTAATCCGCGGACAGGCCGGCCGCGGCATAGATATTCGATGCCGCGCCTGCGGTCGAGGCCGAAGGATAGCCGTTGAGCATGGCGATAGAAATGCCGTCCAGCGTGATCCCAACGTTGGAGGCTATGCCCTGGGACGTCTGCGTGGCGTACGCAATATTCATCGCGGAGGCGACCGCCCCGCGCGCGCCCTGGAGGGTGGAAATTCTAGCGCCGCTCTGGATGCCCATGAACTTGGGCAAAGCGGTCGCGGCCAGAATGCCCAGAATCACGATCACCACGATCAACTCGATCAGCGTAAAGCCCTGCTGTATTTTCATCATCTCCCCCTGAAGTTAAACCCTGCAAACGCATAGGCCCTCCCCGATCCGGGCCTGTGCGCCCACCGTCCGATCAGCAACCGCTGGTAACGACGGCTCCGACTTGAGCCGGCAAGGTCGCGGTCGCGGCGTTGTAAGAGAAACTGCAAAGGCCAGGTGTCGGCGCATTGGCCACCTGGATAAATATGCTGGCGGCAGTCGCGCTGGTCGTATTATAGTCCGCGGACAAGCCGGCCGCGGCGTAGATGTTCGATACGTTGCCCGCGCCTCCGGCCGCGGGATAGCCGTTGAGCATGGCGATCGAAATGCCATCCAGCGTGATCCCAACGTTGGAGGCTATGCCCTGGGACGTCTGCGTGGCGTACGCAATATTCATCGCGGAGGCGACCGCCCCGCGCGCGCCCTGGAGGGTGGAAATTCTG
>SCTX01000007.1 GCA_004298385.1 Betaproteobacteria bacterium
CTCACGCAGCGGACCTGGGTTGTAGCGCAGGCAGATCAGTTCCGGCAATCCTGCGTGCCGTTCCAAATAAGGGATGTGGGTGATGTCATCGAGGTTGATGATCGCGCCCAGTTCTTTGGCCCGGAGGTATTCTTTGGCCGGCGTCTCGTTCGACGTGAACATGATGTCCTCGCCGCTGATTCCGACGCGCTCGCACAGCACCAGTTCGGCCAGGCTCGAGCAGTCGCCGCCCAAACCTTCCTGCCTCAGGATCTTCAGCAGGTGCGGATTCGGGGTGGCTTTAACGGCAAAATACTCCTTGAACGTGCTCCACGCGAACGCCTGGTTCAGTCTGCGTGCGCTCGCGCGGATCGCGGATTCGTCATAGATGTAAAACGGCGTCGGGTAATCGCGAACGATCTCGCGGATGGTCCGCTCATCGAAGGGGAGTGGCTTTTCGATCATGGTGGCTCGTGGGTCGGAGATGCTTTTCTCAGGATAAAACCTGCGGGGCCGTGAGTGTACCTTGCCATGCCAACGGGTGGCAATCCGTGAGATCATCGCGTCGATGTAGCGCAAATTCGCCGGGTTATGAATATGGCCGCATTCTATGATGCCCGTGGCAATACCTATTTCGTCACCTCGCCGGAGGAGATTCGCGGCTTCGCCGATCTTCCGCGAACGGCTGCTGAAGCCGCCAGGACACGCGAGCGCTGGGCGCGACGCGCCATCGAACGCATTTGTGGCCGCCGGAACGTTTCTGAAGGGATAGCAACGGGCGGCGCCAAGCGGTACCGCTCGGACGGTTTGTTGGTGGGACCGTTCCCGGACGAACATGCATTCGCGTTGTTGATCGTAAACACCGACGGAACGCTTGCCGAGCGCAGCGGGAACGGCCTGACGATCTTCTCGCAGTGCCTCACCGACTGCGGACGGGCCAAACGCTCGGAGGCATTCTTTTTGCGCGTCTATCACGACACGCCTGAGTCGCCCATTGTCGAGGCTCGGATAGAAGCAGGTAAACGCGAGGGGCATGAAGGGTTTTGGATCGACATGGGTGTCCCGACTTACGGACTTGCAGCAGTCGGGGCAGCGCCCGAACACGTAGGGGTTTCCGAGTTTGACGGTCGCATGGTTGCTCGTGTTTTCGAGCTCGAAAAAATAGAGGCTTCGTGGGCATGCAGCCAGTTTGTCAACGTCGGGAATCCGCATTGCGTGACCTTCCTGAAAAGCCCGGAGCTACTGCCTTCGATGGAGCAACTCGGATCCGGGAAGTGGATGCCCAGGCTGAGCGCGATTGCGAACAGCACAGAGAGCGACGGCATACGAGGCGCGGGGCGTCCATGCAAGAACGGCATCAATCTGCAGTGGGCCTGCGTCATCGGTCCGGATAGTATCGAGGCACGAGTTTTTGAGCGCGGCGAAGGGCCGACTTTGTCTTCCGGGTCTAGCGCAACGGCCGTCGCGAGCGCGGCACGGAGGCTCGCGCTTCTCGATGCGGACACAGTAAACGTTAGAATGCCGGGAGGCGTTGCACCGGTGCGATTCGATGAATGCAACGGGAGCCTCGCGCGAGTGATGTTGTTTGGCGAAGCGCAGCAAGCGAATCCACCAGTTTAAGGGTTTTAATAATCGATCATGACCTACATTGTGCCGCTGAGCTAACAGGTTGTTGCCCAGAAACCGGATGCTGACGATGAATACGAACCAGATTGCAGAGATCACCTTACTCGTCGGGGAGCCTTCCAGGGCGGCAATGCTGATCGAGCTGATGGGCGGATGTGCGCTGACTGCCAATGAGCTCGCGCGAATCGCGGGGATCACACCCCAGACGGCCAGCAGCCATCTCTCGCACCTCGTCTCGGCAGAACTTCTAAAAGTCGAAAAGCAGGGCCGACACCGCTACCATCGTTTGTCCGGACCAGAGGTTGCGCGAATGCTCTGTGGGCGACTTGCTACCGTCCGGCCGTAACCGAGGAGGAGTCCATATACGGCCGGTCGTTTTAGGTCGGAAAGAACTGGGGCGGCCCCCATTCGAGTAACACCCGTTAGCTGGCCTGCCGCCAAGACTGCGAACGAAATCCTCGTTGCGATGTCATGATCGTATCACTTGTTCTGGGCGCTTGCGCATCATTATCCGCACATCATTTTCCTTGTGCCATCGAAGATCCAGGGCTAGAATTCATGCGATGAACGAGTTAATTTTCGAGGTTACGCAGGAAGCCGACGGGGGCTTTTGTGCAGATTGCCTCACGGAATCGATCTTCACGCAGGGCGATACCTGGGAGCAACTGCGCGAAAACGTGCGTGAAGCTGTTCGCGCCTTCTATTTCGATCAGCCGAAGAACCTTCCTTCCTCAATCCGACTGCATCAGGTGCGCGACGAAATCCTTGCGTGCGCATGAGATTACCGAGGGCTTGTAGTGGGCGGCAGGTCGTTCAGGGGCTGTGCCGCGATTGGGGATATCGCGTCGTCAACCAACACGGAAGCCATGTCATCCTCCAGACCGAGGAACCTGGGCATCAGCGCCTCGCGGTACCGGATCACACGGTACTTCGCATCGGCACGTTAAGCAGCATCCTCCGCGCAGTTTCACAGCACAAGAACGTCGATCGGGACGCGTTGCTCAAGAGCTTTCTTTAGATCGTAGATGTTAGAATGCCCGGCGGCGTTGCACCGGTGCGATTCGATGAACGCAATGGGAGCTTGGAGCGAGTGATGTTGTTTGGCGAAGCGCGGCAAGCGAATCCACCAGTTTAGGGGTTTTGACAATCGTGACCTACATTAATGAGCACTATCTCAAGCTAACCGCCGGTTACCTGTTTCCTGAAATTGGCCGGCGCATCACGAAGTTCTGCGACGAAAACCCTTCCGCGAACGTCATTCGCTTGGGCATCGGCGACGTCACCGAACCTCTTGCCCCCGCCGTGATTCAGGCGATGCATACGGCCGTCGATGAGTTGACCGAGCGCTCGTCGTTCCGTGGCTATGGGCCTGAGCAGGGCTACGATTTCCTGCGCGAAGCCATTGCCGAACACGATTATCGGGCTCGCGGAGCCGAAGTCGACGCCGATGAGATCTTCGTCTCGGACGGTTCGAAGTGCGATTCGGGGAATATCCTGGATGTCTTCGGGGAGGATAACGTCATCGCGGTGCTGGATCCTGTCTACCCGGTGTATGTGGATACCAACGTCATGGCCGGACACACGGGTCCGGCGGATGCCAGTGGCCGCTACGGCGGCTTGGTTTACCTTCCGGTCACCGCCGACAACGATTTCGTTCCTGAACTTCCCAGGCAGCGCGTCGACCTGATCTACCTGTGCTATCCGAATAACCCGACCGGCGTGGTCGCCACCAAGGAGATGCTGAAGCGTTGGGTCGAATACGCGCAGCAGAACGGTTCGGTGATCTTGTATGACGCCGCCTATGAAGCGTACATCACCGACCCGGCCATTCCGCACTCGATCTATGAGATCGACGGCGCCAGGGAAGTCGCGATCGAGTTCCGCAGTTTCAGCAAGACGGCCGGCTTCACCGGCGTACGGTGTGCCTTCACGGTGATTCCGAAGGGCCTCAAAGGAAGGACGCGAGATGGCCGCGTAGTCTCGGTTCATCCGCTGTGGAATCGACGGCACTGCACCAAGTTCAATGGTGTCTCGTATCCTGTACAACGAGGCGCGGCTGCGATTTACTCGCCGGAAGGCAAGCAGCAGGTGCGGGAAACCATAGCGTTTTACCTCGCCAATGCCAAGCTGATTCATGAGGCGCTGACGAAACTGGGAATAAAGGTGTACGGCGGGGTGAACGCGCCCTATGTGTGGCTGAAGACGCCCGGCAATTTGAGCAGTTGGGACTTTTTCGACAAGCTGCTGCGGGAGGCCCATTTGGTGGGGACGCCCGGGAGCGGTTTTGGAGCCTGTGGGGAGGGCTATTTCCGTCTGAGTGCCTTCAACAGTCGAGCCAACGTCGAAGAAGCCGGACGGCGCTTCGCGAAGATCGTGTAAGCCAAGCCATCGCAAGCGGCGAGCTTACGGTACGAATCGAAAGTGGCTTGCCGGCTGGAGCCAACTGTTGCTTTGTGATATGCCGCGGCCCTACCCGGCTCAGCGTCTCGCTTCCAACTGCTCCCAGCGCAACATGGCCGACGCGAGTTCCGCCTCGATCGCAGCGAAACGCAGGTTCAACTGTTTCACCTGCTCCGGCTGGTCACGATACAGCGCGGGATTGGCAAAAGCAGCGCTTACCTGGTTTTTCTCTTTTTCAAGAGCATCGATTTTACCAGGTAATTCAGCAAGTTCTCTCTCTTCCTTAAAGCTGAGTCCAGCTTTCGCGGGCGTCGGCTCGGCGATGTTTCGCTTCGCGCGGCCCTCGGTTTCTTGCTCACGCCGCGCCGGCGCGGTCTCGGGCCTGGCTGTAGATTTCACCCGCTGCCAGTCGCTGTAGCCGCCGGCGTATTCCTTCCAGAAGCCCACGCCTTCGCTGGCAATGGTCTGCGTGACCACGTTGTCGAGAAACGCGCGGTCGTGGCTCACCAGAAACAGCGTGCCCGCATAATCCTGCAGCAGTTCCTCCAGCAGCTCCAGCGTCTCGATATCGAGATCGTTGGTCGGCTCGTCCAGCACCAGCACATTGGCCGGCCGGCTGAACAGGCGCGCCAGCAGCAGGCGGTTGCGCTCGCCGCCGGAAAGCGATTTGACCGGAGCGCGCGCGCGTTCCGGCGGAAACAGGAAATCGCCGAGATAGCTGATCACGTGCTTGCGCGCGCCGTTGATTTCGACGAAATCGCCGCCCACGCTGATGGTGTCGGCAAGTGTGGCCTCTTCGTCCAACACGGCACGGAACTGGTCGAAATAGGCGAAATCGAGCTTGGTCCCGAGGCGCACCTGGCCCTCGTCGGGCTGCAATTCGCCCAGAATCAATTTCAGCAATGTGGTCTTGCCGCTGCCGTTGGGTCCAATGAGGCCCACTTTGTCGCCGCGCAGAATGCGGCAGGAAAAATTCTGCACCACGGGCTTGCCGCCGTAGTGCTTGCCGACTTTGCGAAAATCCACCACCAGTTTGCCGGAACGCTCGCCCTCGTCCACTGCCAGAGTGACCTTGCCGAGGCGCGCCCTACGCGCGCTGCGCGCGAGGCGCAGCGCCTCCAGGCGCCGCACCCGGCCTTCGTTGCGGGTTCGGCGCGCTTCGATACCCTTGCGGATCCAGACTTCTTCCTGCGCCAGGAACTTGTCGAACTTGCGGCTGTGCACGGCTTCGGTTTCCAGCGCCGCCGCTTTTTCCCGCTGATAGACGCTGAATTTGCCCTCGTGGCTGCTCAAGTGGCCGCGGTCGTGCTCGACGATCCGGGTGGCGACATTGTCGAGAAAGCGCCGGTCGTGGGTGACAAACAGCACGCTGCCGGAAAACGACAGCAGCGTCTGTTCCAGCCATTCGATCGCCGCGACCTCCAGATGGTTGGTCGGTTCGTCGAGCAGCAGAAGATCCGGCGCGAGTACTAGTGCCCGCGCCAGGGCGACGCGCTTCTTCAGCCCGCCGGAGAGATCCGATACCAGCCGGTCGGCATCGAGCTGCAGGCGCGACAGCGTGCTTGCAACCTTGTGCTCCAGGCTCCAGCCGTCGCTCGCATCGAGCGCTTGCTGCAACTGGTGCAACCGTTCCATCATGCCGGGATCGGCGGCGGCACCGGCGTCATGCGCGTCGGCGAGGGCTTGCGCGGCGGCGTGATAGTCGATGAGCAACCGGGTGCCTTTTCCCAACCCTTCAGCCACCGCGTCGAACACGCTCAAACCCGGCTGAAATGCGGGTTCCTGGGGTACGCTCGCCAGCTTCAGTTCCGGCGCGCGCCAGATCTTGCCGTCATCTGCGGCGGCGACGCCCTCTATCAGCTTCAGCAGGCTCGACTTGCCGCTGCCGTTGCGGCCGATCAGGCCAATGCGCTCGCCCGGCTCGATGACCAGATCGGCATGATCGAGCAAGGGCACGTGGCCGTAAGCCAGGGAGACCTGAGCAAGCTGAACGAGGGGCATCGAGAGGTGGGGGCGCGGGCAAGAATCTACCCAAAGGATAAGCTATCGCACACTTTAGCGCCCGGCAAGTGTTGCACTTCATATTTGAAGCCGGCCAAAAATTAGCTGCAGCGAAGACCTGCGACGCATTGAGCAGCCATCGCGCTGATGGTTGTTTTTGTCGGCGGCCACGGCTATACTCTAACAAGCGTTAGGTCGAGTCTTCGCTTCCGCTTCCGCCTACGCCAACTGGGCCGCCTTCCGCTCGGCCCGATCGACAAGGCCATCAAAGTCCATGATCCCGCGCGCGCTCCTCACCGTCGAACACGCACTGTTCCGCGACCAGGACCGCCGCGTCATCGAGCAGGAGCTCCTGCCCCAGCGCGCAAAGTGGGAGGTCGATGGCGTGGCGCCGCGTGAGATCTGGCGCAAGCCGGGCGCTGCCGACCTGCTGTGCCCAGCCATAGCGGAGCACTACGGCGGCGGCGCCGAAGAAGTGATGCGCGAGTTGGCGGCGCGTCAGCTTGGATTTCATGCTTTGGGGACACCAGGATGAAGCCCGCCTTCTCGCCCGCGCAGCGCTTGCCGCACTCGGCGCTGGCCGAGGCCATGCACCGGGCCCTGCAAGACGCTCCGCGTCCAGACTGCACCAAGGGCTTCCCGCGCGCCTGGTGGCGCCATCTCGGCGCCAGCGGCTTGCTCGGCGTTGGGTTCGACGGCGACGGCAAACCATCCGTCGCGAACGCATCTCAGCTCGGCGAGTTGGCCGGACTCATAGCGCGCGAGACCGCGAGCCTCGGACTCGGCATGATCTGGATGATGAATGAGATGCTGGGACGCTTCGTTCTGGCGCCGCGGATGCGCAGCGATCAGCATCGCGCGCTGCTGCGATCGATGTCGCGCGGCGACGCACTGCTGGCGCTCGCGATCTCCGAGCCCGGCGCGGGCGCGCACCCGAAGCGTCTGAGCTGCCGCGCGCTGCGGGACGGCGACAATTGGACCATCGACGGCCGCAAGGCCTACGTCAGCAACGGTGCGGCCGCCGATGCCTTCGTCGTGCTGGCCGTGAGCGGCGAAGTTGAGGGGCGCAAGCGCTTCGACGCCTTCGTCATCGACGCCGACGCACCTGGCTTGAGGCGCGAGCCGGACGGCAAGGTGAGCGGGCTGGAACCGCTCGGCCATTGTGGTCTGGTTCTTGCGGGCTGCCGGGTGCGGGAAATCCAGCGCCTGGGCGAGCCGGGACTGGCGTTCGACACGATCGCGCGGCCGCTGCGCACGATAGAAGACGCGCTGCTGATGGGCTCGATGCTCGGCGCCATGCAGGCCGAACTGGACGCACTGGCGCTGCGGCTGCGAAGCGGGTCGCGAACCCCGGCGCTGACTCGCGGTCTGGGTGCCTTACAGCTCGAGCTCGATGCCCTGTCGCCTTTGGCCACGCATGCCACACGGCATTTGGACGAGCATGGGCCCGACGAACGGCTGGCGGCGTTCAACGTGGGCGTGCGCCGCCTGTTCGAGCGCTGGCAAGGCGCATTCGAATCCTTCACCGTGGCACTCGACGACCATGAACCGGCACTGCTTGAGCTGGGGCGCGACCTGCGCCTGGTGCAGGGCATTGCGCGCGGCGTCGCCGATTTCCGACAACTCCAAGCCGGCGAGAAACTGCTGATGCGCTAGCAGCCCATGCGCCCGCTGCGCGCCCGCGTGATAGACGCTTGTGATGGGCCGACAACACATGTTCGTTCGGCAGGCCCGCAATCGCCCGCACTGCGATCAGGCGGCGGTGACTTCGGCCAGCACCTGGTGGCGCTCGACCATGTCACCCACCTTGCAGCGCAGGTTGGTAAGCGTGCCCTCGAACGGCGCACTGACATGCAGCTCCATTTTCATCGACTCGAGCACGATCACCGTCTGGCCGAGGGCGACTCGCGCGCCGGTCTGCGCCTTGACGGCCACCACCTTGCCCATCATCGGCGCGCCCAACTGCCCATCGGCGGCCGTGTCGCCCGAAGCGCCGCCCAGGTAGGGTGTACACGTGAACACGCTGCTGCCGAGCGCACTGGACAGCTCGATGCGGTGCGCATCGCCAATGATCGTCAGTTCAAGCGCACGCCCGCCACACTGTAGCAAGTGACGCCCGCCCGCCAGCGCCCGGAGCGTGGCCTGCTCCAACGCCTCGCCCAATGCCAGAGCGATACTGCCGTCGACGCCGCGGGCCGAAAACCGCACCGGCCACTCGGCCCCGCCCGCCTTCAGCACCAATGCCGGCAATGGCGCCGCCTGCGCCGGCCCGCTCGGCAGGCGCCAGCCCGTGAAACCGTCCCACAGCGTCCAACAGCCCAGCTCGGGTGACTCGGCGCGCCGCTGCGCCAGCCAGTGCAGCGCGGCCGCGCTCAGGTGCTCGAGCGGCGGCGTGGCCGACGCGGCCACGCCGCGCCGGGCATGCCGCTCGTCGATCAGACGGGTGTGGAAACTCGCGTCGCGGGTCTCCGGCCATTCAAGCAGTTCATGCAGAAAGCGCAGGTTGGTGACCAGCCCGATCACCGTGCTTTCGCGCAATCCCGCCACCAGCGCCCGGCGTGCCGACTCGCGGTCACTGCCATGGGCGATGAGCTTGGCAATCATCGAGTCGTAGTGCGGCGAGATCTCGTCACCGCTGTCCACCCCGGATTCGATGCGCACGCCCGAGCGCGAAAAATCGACGACGTCCAGCCGGCCCGTTGCAGGCAGGAAGCCGGCGTCGGCGTCTTCCGCGCACAGCCGCGCCTCGAAGGCGTGGCCCCGGCATACCACATCGGTTTGAGCCAGCGGCAAGCAGCCGGTGTCTGCAATGCGCAATTGCAGTTCCACCAGATCGAGTCCGGTAACTTCTTCGGTCACCGGGTGCTCGACCTGCAGCCGCGGGTTGACTTCCAGGAAGTAGTGCCGGTCGCCGGCGACGACGAACTCCACCGTGCCGAGCCCGCGGTAGTTCACTCCGCCGGCCAGCTTCACCGCATCGGCCAGGATGGCCTCGCGCAGGCGCGTTTTGAGCCCGGCCGAAGGCGCCTCCTCGATGATCTTCTGGTGGCGCCGCTGCAAAGTGCATTCGCGCTCGAACAAGTGGATCGCGTGGCCCCGGCCGTCACCGGCCACCTGCACCTCGATATGGCGCACACGCGGCAGGTAGCGCTCGACGATCAGCTCGCCATTGCCGAAGGCCTTCTCGGACTCGCGCATCGCGCTCTCGATGCGCGCATCCAGCCCCTCCGGCGTCTCGATCACCGCCATTCCGCGGCCGCCGCCGCCGGCCACCGCCTTGAGCAGGACCGGCAACTCCATGCCGCGCACCAGTCGCGCCACCTCGGCGGGGTCGGTCATGCCGCCTTCGCCGCCGGGAATGACCGGCACGCCTAGTCTGGTCGCCTCGATTTTGGCGCTGGCCTTGCCGCCGATGCGCTCCA
This sequence comes from Betaproteobacteria bacterium, assembly GCA_004298385.1. Lineage (GTDB taxonomy): Bacteria > Pseudomonadota > Gammaproteobacteria > Burkholderiales > SG8-39 > 2-12-FULL-64-23. Next base: position 9,429 of record SCTX01000007.1, read on the forward strand.
TCGTGTCGGCCGTGGGGCCGATGAATGTCAGACCGGCCGCGTCGAGCGCGCGCACGAAGGCCGCGTTTTCCGAGACGAAACCGTAGCCCGGGTGCACGGCGTCGGCGCCGACGCGTTTTGCCGCCGCGACCAGAGCGTCGATGTTGAGGTAGCTCTCGCTCGGCGCCGCGGCGCCCAACTCGACCGACTCGCCGATCTCGCGCACGTGGCGCGCGAGCCGGTCGGCGCTCGAATGCACGGTCGCCACCGCCAGACCGAGCTTGCGGCAAGTACGCGCGATACGGCAGGCGATCTCGCCGCGGTTGGCGATCAAGACCTTGTGGATCCGCTGCACCTCACGCGTCTCGAGTTGCCGAACGGCTTCGGTCTGACTCATCACTTCGTCTCCGTGGCGTATTGCACCGCCACGCGACCGATCTTCTCGCGGGCGATGATCAGCTTCATGTCCGGTAGTCGGGTCCGAGCTTGTCTCGCGCAAAGCAGCGCGCCACGTCGCGCAGCGCAATCTGATCCTGATTGAGCATCATTGGTCGTGACTCTTGCTTGTCGGCTGCGTCGGAAAAATGCCCACGATGCCTGCCTGCTTGCCACCGGCAGGGCCACTATCGAGAGGACCGCGGTGAACGCGAATCGCAAGTCCGGGCGGCTCTATGCAATGACGGCGCCTCAGCCCCCCAGCTTGCCCTGCAGTTCGGCCACCGCCTCCGGGTTGACCAGCGCGGACAGATCGCCCGGACTCTCGCCCCGGTACACGGCACGTACGACGCGGCGCATGATCTTCATGTTGCGCGTCTTCGGCAAGTCGCTCACCAGCAGCACCTGGCGCGGACGGTATGAGGTGCCCATGCCCGCGACCACGGCCCGCGAAAGTTCGGCCTGCAGCGCCTCGTCCGCCGGCACGCCGGGCATCGGCACGCAGACGCAGACGATGGCCGAGCCCTTGAGCTCGTCGGGCACGCCGATCACCGCGGCCTCCGATATCTTGCCCGTATTTGCCAGGAGCGTCTCGATCTCCGATGGCCCGGTGCGTTTGCCCGATACTTTGATGGTGTCGTCGCTGCGACCCAGGATGTAGAACAGGCCATCTTCGTCGCGCATGGCGAAGTCGCCGTGCACCCAAATCCCCGGGATGATGCGCCAGTAGCTGTCGAGATAGCGCTCGTCGTCGTCGCGCCACAGGCTCTTGGTGAAGCCGATGTTGGGGTTGCGCAACACCAGCTCGCCGACCTGCCCGGGGCCGACCGGCCGGCCGCTTTCGTCGACGATATCGGCGCCGACGCCGAGTCCGCCCCCGCCAAACGACCCCGGCCGCACGGGATGGTGCAGGGTGCTGGTGAAATTGCAACCACCGACCTCGGTGCCGCCGACGATGTTGAGGAACGGCAGCCGACTCTTGCACACATGCTCGAAGAACCAGCGCCACGGGGCCTCGGTCCAGGCCTCGCCGCCGGAGCAGGTGATGCGCAGCGAGGACAGGTCGTAGCCGTCGACCTCCTTGTCACCGTAGCGCATCAGCCCCCGGATCAGCGTCGGGGCTACCCCGACATAGGTCACCCGGTGGTCCTGCAGCAAGCGCCAAAAGCGGCCGGTGTCGGGGTAGTCCGGCGCGCCCTCGGCCACCAGCAGGCTACCGCCGAAGTAGCTGGGAATGCAGGCGCACATGGCACCGACCATCCAGCCCATGTCGCTCATGAAGAAAAAACGGTCGCTCGACTTAAAATCGGCGCAGATGTGCATGTCGCGGGTGACCATCGAGCCGAGGAAGCTGACATGCGTCCAGACGCAGCCCTTGGGCTTGCCGGTGGTGCCCGAGGTGTAGAGCAGCACGGCCGGCGCGTCGGCCGCCATTTCGGCCGTCGGGTGGTCGGCGGGCCGGGAGGCGACCAGGGTGGCCCAGTCGTGGTCGCGTCCGGGCGTCATCGGGCAGGCGAGTGCTTCGCCGAGGTGGCGCAGCACCAGTACGTGGGCAACGCTCGGCACGGCTCGCAGTGCTTCGTCGAGCACCGATTTCATCGCCGCCGCGCTGCCGCGCCGCCAGGTGCCGTCGACGGTCAGGACGACCTTCGCTTCACAGTCGTTCAGGCGAGAGACGAGCGGCTGGGGCCCGAAGCCGGAAAACAGCGGCATCAGGATGGCGCCGATTTTCAGCACCGCAAAGAATGCGATGAAGGTCTCCGGCAGGTTGGGCAGGTACAGGCCGACCCGGTCGCCCGGTCCGACGCCCAGCGACTGCAGCGCCGACGCCAGGCGGCAGACCTCGGCGTCGAACTCGCGGTAACTCAGGCTCCTGCGGCGGGCCTGCGGATCCTCGCCCTCCCAGACCAGGAATGTCTGCTCCCATGCCGGCGTGCCGCGGTGCCGGTCCAGGCAGTTCAGTACAATATTGGTCGTGCCGCCGACACACCAGCGTGCCCACTCGATGCCGCGCGAGGTATCGAGCATCTGGGTGTAGGGCCGGTAGAAGCGGAAGTCGCAGAACTCGAACACTTCCCGCATCAGCCACGCCGGATCGGCATCGGCGCGCTTACTGAGGCTGTCGAAGCTGGATTCGCCGACCTTGTGCAGGAAGGCGGTGAGGTTCGATTGCGCGATCAGGTCTGGGGTGGGTACCCAGTTGAACGGTCGTTTGGTAGACGCCATGTATTAATCCTAACCGAACGTCGTGTCGGAGTCCAGTGCTGCGGTCACCCAGCAGACTCTTCGCGAAGTTTAATCCCGGATGGGAACTCGGAAAGATAAATTTTGAATTCTTCGGGAAATCCAGTAGACTCCGCGGTCGCAGCCTACTCGGTGGCTATTTATTCGCTCGCTTTTCGGTAAGCCGGCAAGGCCGCCCGCGCGTTGCGTGGGCGGCGAAATGTCAGAGGCGCCTTCAAGGAAGGATCAGCACCATCGGAACCGGAGATCACACTTGACTCAGATGGACCCCATAGACGCTGTCGGTCCGGTCCTGGAATGTCGATCGCTGGAACGGCGTTTCGGTGGATTGGTTGCGCTGACGGGTGTCAGCCTGGGCGTTGAGCGCGGGCAGATCTTCGGCCTGGTCGGACCGAACGGCAGCGGCAAGACGACGCTGATCAACGCCATCACCGGTTTCTTTCCGCCGCAGATCGGCAATATTTTGCTGCACGGCCGCGACATCACCGGCATGGCGCCGCACAAGGTCGCGGCTCAAGGGGTAGCCCGCACTTTCCAGAATCTGGCGCTGTTCAACGGCATGAGCGTGCTCGACAACATTCTGCTGGGCCGCCACATCCACATGAAGCCGAGCGTTGCACGCACGGCGCTGTATTGGTGGTTGAGCCGCAAGGACGAGATGGCGCACCGCCTCAAGGCCGAAGAGATCATCAACTTCCTGCAGCTCCAGAGCGTGCGTGACGAGATGGTGGACGGCATTCCGATAGGGTTGAAAAAGCGCGTCGAATTGGCGCGCGCGCTGGTGGCCGAGCCCAGCTTCCTCATTCTCGACGAACCGATGGCCGGCATGAACCAGGAGGAAAAGGAGTACATGGCGCGATTCATCCTCGACGCCCGCGACGAGCGCAAGGTCACCGTGCTGCTGATCGAGCACCACATGGACGTGATCACCGGGATCTGTGATCGCATGATGGTGCTCAGCTACGGCGAGACGATCGGCAGCGGCATCCCGGCCGAAGTGATGGCGGACGAGCGCGTCATCAAGGCGTATCTGGGGGGAGCGCATGCAGCCGGCTGAGGCCATCGCCGCAAAGGGCGACGGCGCAACCTGGGGTCTGAACACCGACACCACTCTCGTCCGCATCCTGGCAGACAACGCCCGGGTGTTTCCGCATCGCGTTGCGATGCGCGAGAAGGACATGGGGATCTGGCAAGAAATCACCTGGTCGCAAATGCTCGACACCACGCTCGCCTGCGCCGCTGGGATCGAGAGCCTGGGCTTCGGCGCAGACGAGGCGATGCTGGTGCTGGGCGACAACCGGCCGCGCCTGTACATGGGCATGCTCGCTGCGGGAATTCTGGGCGGCTACGCGATGCCGATCTTCCCCGACGCGATACCCGAGGAGATTCGCCATTTCGCGCAGGAGGTGCGCGTGCGCTTCGCGCTGGCCGAAGACCAGGAGCAGGTCTAGCACCTTGTCCACCTGCTCCTGG
>SCTX01000070.1 GCA_004298385.1 Betaproteobacteria bacterium
AGCGTCTCCAGCAACGCGAGGCCGGCGCCGGCAAGGGCAAGTTTCGCCGCCAGCGCCGCGAATGCCAGCGGCAGCGCTCCCCAGTTGCCCGCTTCGGCAATGCCCCAGGGCAGGAACAGCGCGATGCCGATGCTCATGTAAGCGAACAGTTTGATCGCGACGGCCCACTCGATCAGCGCCAGGTGGCGCGCCGAGTATTCGAGGATCATCGCCTCGTGGATCATGGTGAGCTCGAGGTGCGTGGTCGGGTTGTCGATCGGAATGCGGGCGTTCTCGGCGAGCAGCACCATCAGGAAGGCGACCGCGGCGAATGCGAGGCTGGGGTAGATCGCGAATTCACGGTACGCGAGCGTCTCGACGATTGTGTTCAACTGGGTCGAGCCGCTGATGAAAGCGGCGGTGAACAGGATCATCAGCATCGCCGGCTCGGCGAGGAAGCCGATCAGCATTTCGCGCCGCGCGCCCAGGCCGCCGAAGGCGGTGCCGATGTCCATCGCCGCCAGTGCCGAGAACACGCGCGCCAGGGCGAATACGCCCACCAGCGCGATGATGTCGGCCGCCGGCGCGAACGGCAGGTCGGTGGCGAGCACCGGAACGATTCCGGCGGCGAGCCACATGCAGCCGAACACCACATAAGGCGTGACGCGAAACAGGGCGGAAGCGTTGCGCGCGATCACCACGTCCTTGTGGAACAGCTTGGCCAGCGTGTAGTACGGCAGCAGGATGCTCGGCGCCGAGCGGTTCTGCAGCCAGGCGCGGCACTGGTTCGCCCAGCCCATGAGCAGCGGCGCGGCGAGCACCACGAACACCGATTGCAGGACCTGAAACGCGATTCCGGGGGCGTCGATCATGGGAGGAATCAGTGCGCGAAAGTCAGTGGGCGAAAGTCAGCGGACGAAGACCAGCAGCGCGATCAGGGTGAGAAAGCTGTAGAGCAGGTAGATGCTGATCCTCCCCTGCTGCAGCAAGGCGATTTTCGACGAGACGTATTCGGCCAATCGCGCTACCGGCAGGTACAGCCAGTACCAGTGGCGATCGTAGATCTTCAGCGAGAACCGGGGCGCCGGATCGTCCGGTTCGGGCATGCGCCGCTTCATCAGGTAGAGAGGACCGAATACGTGCCGGATCGGTTGGCCGAATGCATCGGCGGTGTCCTGCGCGCGCGCGGTCAGTTCGGAATAGCCGCAGCCCCAGGCTTCGGAGTAACGCAGGCGGCCGTGGTAGAAGCGGCGCACCAGGATGAATGTAAGCAGGGTCACGCAGAGGATCACGATCAGAAACACGATCGGGCTGTAGCTCGCTCGCTCGGACTCGATCGGCACCAGCCATAGCCAATTCGATTGCACGGCGGCTTCGCGCAAGCCCTGCCCGGTAAGCGAGACGGCGACGCGATTCAGCATCAGCAAGAACGAAGTCGGAAACAGGCCGAGCACGAAGCAGCCGGCCGCAAGCCAGGCCATGCCGAATCGTTCCATCAGGCCGGCATCGTGGACCTGATCGCCCTCTGACGAGCGCGCCGGAGGCTGCGTCTCGCGCGGCCGGCCGAGAAAGGCTATACCGTAGACCTTGACGAAGCACATGGCGGTGAGCGCGCCGGCTAGCGCCAGCGTCGCGGCGAACAGCGGCAGCAGACTGCGCACCACCCCGTTCTTCAGGATCGGGGCCTGCAGCGCAGTCTGGAACGTGAGCCACTCGGACACGAAACCGTTCAGCGGCGGCAGCGCGGAGATGGCAAGCGCGCCGACGAGAAAGTAGAACGCCGTCTGCGGCATCTTGTGTATCAGACCGCCCATGTTGTTGAGGTTGCGCAGGCCGGTGGCGTGCAGGATCGAGCCGGCGCCGAGGAACAGCAGTGCCTTGAACACCGCGTGATTGAGCGTGTGATAAAGCGCAGCGATCAGCCCGAGCGCGCCGGCGGCCGGGTGGCCGAAGCCGACAAACACCATGGACATGCCCAAACCGAGAAGGATGATGCCGATGTTTTCGACCGAATGGTAGGCGAGGAGTCGCTTCAGGTCGTGCTGCATCAGCGCATACAGCACTCCGAACAGCGTCGTGCCCGTGCCGATCACCAATACCAGCATTCCCCATTCCCAGCGGACGTTGCCGATCAAATCGTAGATCACGCGAATCATGCCGTAGATGGCGGTTTTCAGCATGATGCCGCTCATCAGCGCCGAAACCGGCGAGGGCGCGGCCGGGTGCGCCTCGGGCAGCCACGCGTGCAAGGGGATCATCCCGGCCTTGGCGCCGAAGCCGAAGAACGCGAGCAGGAACGCCACCGTGGCCCACCGCGGCTTTAGCTCGGCCGCGCGCAGCGCGTCGAAGGTGTAATCGCCCTGGCCGCCGTTCATCACGCCGAAGCACAACAGAATCGCGATCGCGCCAAGGTGCGCGATCAGCAGGTAGAGAAAGCCGGCACTGCGGATCGCGGGCAGCTTGTGGTCGGTGGTGACGAGAAAATAGGAGGACAGCGCCATTGTCTCCCATGCGACCATGAACAGATAGGCGTCATCGGCCAGAATCACGAACGCCATGCTCGCCAGGAACAGGTGATATTCCAACGCGATCAGCGCAAGGCGGCCGGCCGTTTCGTCGCGGAAATAGCCCGCGGCGTAGATCGATACCCCTGCGGACACCGAGCCGAGCAGCATCAGAAAGTAGCCCGCCAGGGGATCGAGGCGCAGGTGGAACGGGAGCTCGGGCAGACCGAGCGGCAGGGTCATCTGCTCGGGGGAGGCCAGCCATATTGCCTGCAGACCGCTCGCCGCCAACGCGAGTCCCGCCAGCATCCCCAACGGAAACGCAAGTTTTCGAGCGAAGAACGCGTTGCCGGCCGGAATCAGGGACAGTATCGCGATTGCAAACCAGGCAGTGGCAGCGAGGAGCGAGCCCGATAGCGGCGAAGACATTACCTGCATTGCGTTCAGAGGCAGCGGCGAGTGAACGGGCGGTGCCCGGTTGCGCGCATGCGCAGTGGCAAGACCGCTTGTCCGTCAGCAATCATACCAGATCGATTTCGCGTGACCTGAGGGCCTCATTTCACTTTCATGCCCGGCTGCGCGCCGCTGTCGACGCCGAGCAGATAGATACCCGCCGCGTCGCCGGAAGCTGCGAGGACCATGCCCTGCGACAGGCCGAACTTCATTTTGCGCGGCGCGAGGTTGGCCACCATTACCGTCAGCCGGCCTTCCAGCGCCGCCGGATCGTAGGCCGACTTGATGCCGGCGAATACCGTGCGCTCCCCGGCGCCGATATTGAGCGTGAGTTTCAACAGCTTGTCCGCGCCTTCCACGTACTCGGCGCGCACGATCTTCGCGACGCGCAGATCGATCCTGGCGAAGTCGTCGATGGAGATGGTTTCGGCCGGCGCGGTCGGGGCTGCCGGACCGGGGGAAGTCGGATGCGGTGTTGAAGGCGAGGGAACGGCCTGAGATCGGCTCTGGGAACCGACCTTAGAGGTTTCGGTCATTTTTTTCTGCTCCTTGGCTGGTGCCGCCGCCGGGATGTCGAACAGCGCGTCGAGTTGCTTTTCTTCGACGCGGGTCATGAGGCGATCATAGTCACGAATCGAATGCCCGGCTGGAAAATGTTTCGATTCTTCTGCCCATTCAATCGACGACATATTTAAGAGGCGCATTGCTTGTGCAGCCGTCTCAGGAAGAATTGGCTTAAGGTAAATGGTCAACAATCGGAATTGATCAACCAATACAGAACAGCTCCAATGCAGAAGCTTTTCCGCTATCTTCTTATCTAAATGGTCGCTTTTCCATGGAGTCCATTCACCACGCACAATCTTCGACATGTCCCAAGGGGCACATAAGGTCGCAAACCCATTGGCAACATCCGCTTGAAACATTATTTGTCTGATCGCATGGCTGTATTCACGTCGGTCATATAGGACGGCGATGTCATTTTTAAGCGCTAACTTTGTAATTTCCGTGAGCGATCGACGGTCTATCGTAGAGTTAGGATTCCCATATCTTACTTCGCCATGTCGTTCAATAAGGTCCTTGAAAGAATCAGCGTCGGCGTCTGATAGTTCTATGGAGGATGTCTTCCCGTCAAAGTGACGGGTTATAAATCCAAAAGTTCGACTCGCAATATTGATGTATTTTCCGATCAGATCGCTGTTCACCCGCGCGATGAAATCGTCGGGATTGAAATCCAGGTCCTCGACGTTGGCGTTCAATTTGGCCGCGATGTAATAGCGCAGCCACTCCGGGTTCATGCCGATTTCGAGATAACGCAGCGGCGAGATGCCGGTGCCGCGGCTCTTCGACATTTTCTCGCCCGAGACGGTAATGAAGCCGTGCACGTACACATTGTTCGGAATCTTGTAGCCGGCGAATTTGAGCATCGCCGGCCAGAAAAGGGTGTGGAAATAGATGATGTCCTTGCCGATGAAATGGATTTGCTCGGTCTGCGGATCGGCGAGAAAGCCGTCGAAGTCGATGCCTTTCTTCGCGCAGTAATTCTTGAAGCTGGCGAGATAACCGATCGGCGCGTCCAGCCAGACGTAGAAATATTTGCCCGGCGCATCCGGAATGGGAATGCCGAAGTAGGGTGCATCGCGCGAGATGTCCCAGTCGCCCAGCGCCTTGTCCTCTTTGCCTTCGAGCCATTCCTTCGCCTTGTTCGCCACCTGGGACTGCAGCCGGCCGTGCTCGTTGACCCATTTGTTCAGGAAATCCACGCATTTCGCATCGGATAGTCTGAAGAAATAGTGCTCCGATGTCTTCAGTTCGGGCGCGGCGCCGGACAGCGTCGAGTACGGATTGATGAGGTTGGTCGGCGAATAGACCGAACTGCAGTTCTCGCAAGCATCGCCGTACTGGTCCTTGGCGCCGCACTTGGGGCACTCGCCCTTGATGTAGCGGTCGGCGAGGAACATGCCCTTCACCGGGTCGTAGAACTGCTCGACCGGTTTGGTGTAGATGAGCCCCGCGACCTTGAGCTTGCGGTAGATGTCCTGCGACAGTTCGGTGTTCTCGGGCGATTCGGTCGAGTGCCAGTTGTCGAAGCCGATGTGGAAGCCGTCGAGGTATTGCTTGCGCTCGGCGCCGATGCGCCCGATCAGTTGCTGCGGCGTCACACCTTCGGCTTCCGCCTTGAGCATGATGGGCGCGCCGTGCGCGTCGTCGGCGCAGACGAAATGCACGGTATGGCCCTGCATGCGCTGGAACCGCACCCAGATGTCGGCCTGGATGTACTCCATGATATGGCCGATGTGAAACGAGCCGTTGGCGTACGGCAGGGCGGTGGTGACTAAGAGTTTGCGCTTCACTGTTGTTTAGACGACGGAAATGCGCGCGCCGGCCACCGCAGGGGTGGCGGCCGGCGCGGTCCGCAACCCCGCAATTGTATCGCGCAGCCCCTCGAATATCCATTAAAATGCCGCCTTTCCCCCCGGCCGCGGCAGCGGCGCGGCCGCAGCGACCAGGAGCCAGTGCATGTCAGTTTCAGAGTTGCAAGTCCAGACCGCCCTCAAGGAAATCACCGACCCCAACACGGAGAAGGATTTCATCGCCACCAAGTCGGCGCGCAACATCAAGGTCAGCGGCGACGATGTGTCGCTGGACATCGAACTGGGCTATCCGGCCAGGACCCAGATCGAGCTGATCCGCAAGATGGTGCAGGCGAAGCTCGGCGCCATTCCCGGCGTCGGCAAGGTCGCGGTCAAGGTCGCGAGCAAGATCGTCTCGCACAGCGTGCAGCGCGGGGTCAAGCTGATACCCGAAGTGAAGAACATCATCGCCGTGGCCTCAGGCAAGGGCGGCGTGGGCAAGTCCACTACCGCGGTGAACTTGGCCCTCGCCTTGGCCGCCGAGGGGGCCAGCGTGGGCATTCTCGATGCCGACATTTACGGACCCTCGCAGCCGACGATGTTGGGCATCACCGGGCGGCCGGAATCGCGCGACGGCAAGACCTTGGAACCCATGATCGGGCACGGCGTGCAGGCCATTTCCATCGGTTTCATGATCGACGTCGACACGCCGATGGTGTGGCGCGGCCCGATGGTGACCCAGGCGCTGGAGCAGTTGTTGAAAGACACCCGCTGGCAGGGCGTGGACTACCTGGTGGTGGACCTGCCGCCGGGTACCGGCGACATTCAACTGACGCTGGCGCAGAAAGTGCCGGTCACCGGCGCCCTGATCGTCACCACGCCGCAGGATATCGCGCTGATCGACGCGCGCAAGGGCCTGAAGATGTTCGAGAAGGTCGGCATACCCATCATCGGCATTGTCGAGAACATGAGCATCCACATCTGCTCCAACTGCGGGCACGAGGAACACATTTTCGGCGCCGGCGGGGCGGAAAAAATGTGCAAGGATTTCAATGCCGAATTCCTCGGCGCGCTGCCGCTGGACATCCGCATCCGCGAGCAGACCGATTCGGGCAAGCCCACCGTGGTGGCCGACCCCGACGGCCGCAGCGCCGAGATCTACCGGCGCATCGCGCGCCGCGTCGCGGTGAAAATCTCGGAGCAGGCGAAGGACATGACGTCGAAGTTCCCGAACATCGTTATTCAGAATACTTAAACCGGACAAGCTCGAAACAAACGAAGTGTCTCCGGTCAGGGAAAAGCCCTTATCACGCGAACAAGGGGAGGCCCCTTGTCCCGCAAGGGGACTTTCCCTTCTCCCGTCTCCCGTCAAGCGGGACCGAGGAAGCGGGACCGAGGAAGGGGGATCGAGATCTTAGGATGCCGACGTCCACGCCAACGAGGGCGTGGCGCGGCGGTGGTGTTCTTCGGATTCGGGGAGGGGTGCGGGACCTGGTACAAGGACCGAGGCAGGTAGCATCAGGGGCAACAAGCAGTGACGCTGCCGAAAATCTGAGAATTTGCGGCGGCGTCGCGGACGCCGGCGCCGGAACGGGTCAGTCCTGCGGCGCCTCTTCACCGGCCACCACGGCGATCTGCACGTCGCCGAGTTTGACCACCTGCCCGACCCGGATCTTGCAAGTTTTGCGCAACTCCACGCTTCCATCCACCGAGACTCCGCCGCGGGCATTAGCCGCTTTGATCGCCAGGCATGCCAAGGTGAGCAAGGGTGCGCCGAGCAAAATCGAACAGATCGCGATCAGTGCGTGTTGCCTCATCCAAAAATGTAAGTGAAGCGGGTATTGCGCCTGACCCTTCGGGGGGTATAATCCGCCCGAAATTAGCCAGGGCTCTCGCACCGCAGTGAACAGCATGATCCGCAGTCCAGATTGCCAGCGCGCAGGCGAACGCTTCGACGCGCGCGTGTCCCGGCGATGTCCGGTGTTTGCCCGTTTGCAGTTGCCGGCCTGAAACCGGCTTAAGTCCGATGCCTGTAGCGCAGGCCCCGCCTCATCCAGAAATCCGGAGAACTGCATGAAATTCCGCTTTCCCATCGTCATCATCGACGAGGATTTCCGCTCCGAGAACACCAGCGGCCTCGGTATCCGCGCGCTCGCCAAGGCGATGGAAGAGGAGGGCATCGAGGTGCTGGGGGTGACGAGCTACGGCGATTTGTCGCAGTTCGCGCAGCAGCAAAGCCGCGCCTCGGCCTTCATCCTGTCGATCGACGACGAGGAGTTCACCCCGGGGCCGGAGCTCGATCCGGCGGTGCTGAACCTGCGCACTTTCATCGAGGAGATCCGCTTTCGCAACGCCGATATCCCGATCTATCTCTACGGCGAAACCCGCACCTCGCGCCACGTGCCGAACGATATCCTGCGCGAACTGCATGGTTTCATCCACATGTTCGAGGATACGCCCGAGTTCGTCGCGCGCCACATCATCCGCGAGGCGCGCGCCTATCTGGATGGGCTGTCGCCGCCGTTCTTCCGCGCCCTGGTGAATTACGCGCAGGACGGCTCGTATTCCTGGCATTGCCCGGGCCACTCGGGCGGCGTGGCGTTCCTGAAGAGCCCGGTGGGGCAGATGTTCCACCAGTTCTTCGGCGAGAACATGTTGCGCGCCGACGTCTGCAACGCGGTGGACGAACTCGGCCAATTGCTCGACCACACCGGGCCGGTGGCGGCGTCGGAGCGCAACGCGGCGCGCATTTTCGGCGCCGACCATTGCTTTTTCGTCACCAACGGTACCTCGACCTCGAACAAGATGGTCTGGCACGCCAATGTCGCGCCGGACGACATCGTCGTCGTCGATCGCAACTGCCATGTGTCGATCCTGCACGCGATCACCATGACCGGCGCGATCCCCGTGTTCCTCACGCCGACGCGCAACCACCTGGGCATCATCGGCCCGATCCCGCTGGAGGAGTTCAGTCCGGAGAACATCCAGAAAAAAATTGAGGCCAATCCCTTCGCGCGCGCGGCGAAGCGCAAGAAGCCGCGCATCTTGACCATTACCCAGAGCACCTACGACGGCGTGGTCTACAACGTCGAGATGCTGAAGCAGACGTTGAATTCCTCCATCGACACGCTGCACTTCGACGAAGCCTGGCTGCCGCACGCGACCTTTCACGAGTTCTACAGGGACATGCACGCCATCGGGCGTGACCGGCCGCGCACCAAGGATTCGATCATTTTCGCCACCCACTCGACGCACAAGCTGCTGGCGGGAATCTCGCAGGCTTCGCAGATCCTGGTGCAGGAATCGCAGACGCAGAAGCTCGACCGGCACGCCTTCAACGAGGCGTATCTGATGCACACCTCGACCTCGCCGCAGTACGCGATCATTGCCTCCTGCGATGTGGCGGCGGCGATGATGGAACCGCCCGGCGGCACGGCGCTGGTGGAGGAATCGATTCTGGAGGCGCTCGATTTCCGCCGCGCCATGCGCAAGGTCGATACCGAGTGGGGCAAAGACTGGTGGTTCAAGGTGTGGGGGCCGGAGAAGATCGCCGCCGAAGGCATCGGCTCGCGCGAGGACTGGGTGCTCAAGGCCAACGAAAAGTGGCATGGCTTCGGCAATCTGGCAGCCGGGTTCAACATGCTCGATCCGATCAAGGCCACGGTCATCACCCCGGGCCTGGACGTGTCGGGAAAATTCGCCAAGACGGGCATTCCGGCGGCCATCGTCACCAAGTATCTCGCAGAGCACGGCGTTATCGTGGAGAAGACGGGCCTGTATTCGTTTTTTATCATGTTCACCATCGGCATCACCAAGGGGCGGTGGAACACGCTGGTGACCGCGCTGCAGCAGTTCAAGGACGATTACGACAAGAACCAGCCGGTGTGGCGGGCGCTGCCGGAGTTCTGCCAGAAGCACCTGCGCTACGAGAAGATGGGCCTGCGCGACCTGTGCGAGCAGATCCACGGCATGTACAAGGCGAACGACGTGGCGCGGGTGACGACCGAGATGTATTTATCCGACATGCAGCCGGCAATGAAGCCCACGGACGCCTTCGCCGCCATGGCGCACCACGAGATCGACCGGGTCGAAATAGACCATCTGGAAGGACGCGTCACCAGTGTTCTGGTCACGCCCTATCCGCCGGGCATTCCGCTGTTGATCCCGGGCGAGCGCTTCAATGCCACTATCGTGCGCTATCTGCAGTTCGCGCGCGACTTCAACACCCGCTTCCCGGGGTTCGAAACCGATATTCACGGCTTGGTGAAGGACGAGGACGGCCGCTATCACGTGGATTGCGTGCGGCAGGCATAGCCGCCCGGCTTTTCTCAAGGCGAAAAAAAGCCCGGTTTCCCGGGCTTTTTTTCATTCAGCCTGGCTGATTACTCGGCCGGCTTGATGTTGACAGCCTGGTCGCCTTTTTGGCCGGCCGTGATGTCGAACGTCACTTTCTGGTTTTCCTGCAGGCTTTTGAAGCCGTTGCCCTGGATTGCCGAGAAGTGCGCGAACAGATCCTTGCCGCCGCCGTCGGGGGTGATGAAGCCGAAGCCCTTGGCGTCGTTGAACCATTTAACGGTACCTGTACTCATGTCTATTATTCCTACAAAAAAATTAAAAATAGGCTTGCGCCCGAAATGCGAGAACTTCAAGGAGGAAAACGACGACCTGAGGAGTACCGCGAGAGCGGCTACGACGGACCAGCAATTCCACTGCCTTACATTCCTGCACGTCCCTTATACAGGAGTGCCGCACCGGGGTCAAGACAATTTGGTGTATGGGCGGGTGTGATACGCTTGCGGCGACAAGGAGCACACCATGGCCAGTCACCGCGAGGAGCGCGGGCAATACCTGATCGAAGCGGGCGCGTTTCACCTGCCGGGCGGAAGCAAATGGCAACCCCGGCTCACCATGACCCGGCTGCGCTGCGGCACAGGCTTGTCCAGGAGCCAGTCGTTTCCGGGCTTGACACCAGTGTTCGACACGGCCAAAGGCGCGACCCGTTTTGCTACCGACCTTGGCCGGAGCATGGCGGACGAGGGATCGGCAAGGCTGACGGTCTAGCTCGACGGTGTCTGTGGTCGCGCCAAGGTAAACGGAGTTGGATATGGCACAGGCATTTCAAGCGGTGGACCCGAATTTCGAAGCGCGCGTGCGCGACAGCTTCGCGCGCCAGGGGGCGATGCGCCTGATCGGCGCCGGCATGACACGGATCGAACCCGGATATTGCGAAATCGAGCTGCCTTACCGCGAAGACCTGACCCAGCAGCACGGTCTGTTCCACGGCGGGTTTGTCAGTGCGATCGCGGATACTGCCGGCGGCTATGCCGCGTACAGCCTGTTCCCGGCAGAGGACTCGATCCTTACGGTCGAGTACAAGATCAACCTGCTTGCACCCGGCGCGGGCGACAAACTGGTGGCATCTGCGCGGGTGAAGAAGACAGGCAAAACGCTAACCGTGTGCGAACTCGAGGTATTGGCGATGAAACGGGACGGGCAGACGCTGTGCGCCTGCGGTCTCGCGACGTTGATTCGGCTGGCGGGACGAGCGGACCGGCCGCGGGCCGAATGACCTTGTGCGGACCATAGAAAAAGCGATCGCGGAACGCTAGACTGGGTCGGGGGTGACGGGATTCCCGTCTCGGTCCTGGCGTTGGTAGTGAACGAAATCATAGCGGAAGGGAATGCCGGCTTCATTGGCGTGAACTTCGCGCGCGGTTTCGCGCCACTGTGCCAGGGAAACCTCGGGGAAAGTGACATCGCCCTCGAACTCGGCGTGGATTTCGGTGAACTCCAGGCAGTGCGCGCGCGCAAGCGACTCGCGGTACAGCTCGGCGCCGCCGATGACAAAAATCGTCTTGGCGCCGCGGCAGGCGGCGGTTGCCTCGTCCAGGGAGTGAACAATCTCGCAGCCCGGAGCGCGGTAGTCGCGGTTACGGCTGATCACCAGGTTGCGCCTGCCCGGCAGCGGCCGGCCTATGGATTCGTGGGTCTTGCGGCCCATCACCACCGGGTGTCCCATGGTCAGGGTCTTGAAGCGCTTCAGGTCCGCGGGCAGGTGCCATGGCAGGGCGTTGTCTTTTCCGATGACGCGATTCGCCGCCATTGCGGCGATGAGGCAGATGCGGGTCGCCACAGGCGCCGGGACCGGCGGTGCAGCTTGCGGCTTTGCCTCCTCACTCCTCACTTCTCACTCCTTGACCGACTCAAGCTGCCAGCGACGAATTCCGCTCAGTCTTATTGAATGCGACAGGGTTCGATCGCGGCTCAGCGGCATCAGACGGCAATCGGCGCCTTGATGGCGGGATGGGGGTCGTAGCCTTCCACGATGAAATCTTCGTAGTCGAAGCCGAAGATGTCCTTCACTGCCGGGTTGATGCGCATCAGCGGGAACGGTCGCGGCACGCGCGCGAGCTGCTCGCGCGCCTGATTGAGATGGTTGAGGTAGAGGTGGGCGTCGCCCAGAGTGTGCACGAACTCGCCCGGTTGCAGCTCGCACACCTGCGCTACCATCAGGGCGAGCAGGGCGTAGGACGCAATATTGAACGGCACGCCGAGAAACAGGTCGGCGCTCCTCTGGTACAGTTGGCAGGAAAGTTTGCCCTCGGCGACATAGAACTGGAACAGCGCGTGGCAAGGCGGCAGTTTCATCCGGTCGATATCGGCCGGGTTCCAGGCGCTGACGATATGGCGGCGCGAGTCGGGATTCTTCCTGATGCTTTCGATGAGCTGGGCGATCTGGTCGATCGAGCGGCCATCCGGCGCCCTCCATTTGCGC
This sequence comes from Betaproteobacteria bacterium, assembly GCA_004298385.1. Classification (GTDB taxonomy): domain Bacteria; phylum Pseudomonadota; class Gammaproteobacteria; order Burkholderiales; family SG8-39; genus 2-12-FULL-64-23. Next base: position 12,063 of record SCTX01000070.1, read on the forward strand.
CACTGGTAGCCGTAGACCGGTCCAAGATCTCCCTTGGCGTCGGCCCACTCGTCCCAGATGCTGACGCCGTGTTCCCGAAGGTAGCGCACGTTGGTGTCGCCCCGCAGGAACCACAGCAGTTCATGGATGATGGATTTCAGGTGCAACTTCTTGGTGGTGAGCAAGGGAAAGGGGGATAGCGGATAGCGCATTTGCCAGCCGAACACCGACAGGGTACCGGTGCCGGTGCGGTCGCTTTTTTTCGCGCCATGCTCGATCACGTGGCGCATCAGGTCGAGGTACTGCTGTTCCGGATGGGTTGTATTCATACTGCCAAAATAATAGCGTGTTATTGGGTGGTGCGGGACGGCCGCCACGGAGCGGCCAGGCGCAGGGTTGCCAGCGTCGCCGCCGCGTACAGAACATAGGCCAGGGTGAAAGCCCATTCTGGACAGTCGTAGTACAGAAGCCGCGTCATCCAGCGGCCGATGAAGCTCCTGCCGTCCGCGCCGGCGCGCAGCGCGTCTTCCCAGCGCGTCAGCGGGCAGATGCCGCCGGCCAGGGCTTCGGCCGCGACCACCAGGATGGCGGCGGCATGCGCGTAACGCAAGGCGCGATTGCGCGTCCAGCTCCAGTTGAGCCAAGCGCCGACCCACACCAGAGGCAGGCCGAGGACGATAAAGGCCGCGAGCGCGACATGAAGCAGCAAGATCAGATCGGCGAGCATGGAACTGCTGCGGCCGGGAGGACGGGTGGCAAGGACGCGCAGGTTTCTTTCATCCCGCTTCGCAGCAATCGCTTCAGCCTTTTTCCGTCGGGCGGCTCGGGTCGCTGCCCCACTCGCTCCACGAGCCGGGATACAGCCTGGAGCCGGATAGGCCGGCGATTTCCATAGCCAGCAGATTGTGGCAGGCGGACACGCCGGAGCCGCAGCAATGCACGACTGCGTCCGGCGGCGTGTTGCCGAGCAGGGCGGCGAAGGCTAGACGCAGGTCCGCCGCCGGCTTGAAGCAAGCGCTGGCGTTCAGGTTGTCCCGGAAAAAGCGGTTGAGCGAACCGGGGATGCGGCCGCCCACCGGGTCCAGCGTTTCGTTCTCGCCGCGGTAACGATCGGGGGAACGCGCGTCGACCAGGATGTGTCCGGGCTGACCGATGGATCTCATTACCTCATCGGCACTGACGGAAATAGCGCGCGGCTGCCCGACAAAATGCGCCGGTGCCGGTTGCGCTACGGCAGCGGTCGTCGGACGCCCTTCATCTGTCCATTTTGCGTAGCCGCCATCGAGTACGGCGACGTTTTCGTGTCCGAGCCAGCGCAGCATCCACCACAGCCGCGCGGCATACACCCCTGTTTGGGCGTCGTAAGCGATGACTTGCTTGCTCGAGTCCACGCCCGCGGCGCCCAGCGTGCGCATGAACGCCCGCGGGTCGGGCAGGGGATGGCGGCCGTTCTTTCCGGTGGTTGGCGCGGCGAGATCGCGGTCCAGATGCAGGAAGCGTGCGCCGGGGACGTGCGCCGTCGCGTAGGCTCGCGCAGCGGAGTCCGGATTGGCGAGGTCGTGGCGGCAGTCGAACACCACCCACGCCGCGTCGTCGAGGTGTGCGGAAAGCTCCGCGGTGCTGACCAGCGTGGTGGGCGCCATGGATATTATTCGTCCGCGTCTTCTTGTTCCAGCCAGCCGCGCGCTTCCTCGCCGTCGTCGAACACCTGCAGATCGGCATTGATGAACATCTGCGACAGCCAGGCACTCCAGATCACCCACTGGCTTTTGGTCACGACGGCAATTTTGTCGAAATCATTGGGATGGCTGCGGGTGTATTTGATGTCCTCCCAGGCCACGTCCAGGGTGAAACCCGCCATCTGCCGCAGGTCGATCAGTAGGTTAACCTTGCCGCCTGCTACCTGCGTCGAGCGCACCATGTCCTCGAATTCCTTGTAGTCGGCGAGCACGAACTCGCCAAGCACGGTCACGGTGACCAGCTTGCCGCTGTGGTCGATGGCGATCATGGCGCGTCTCCGCTCTCGGGAAGGGTATTCAATTTGGTTCTGCCGCTGCGGCAGCGCCATCCGCCGGGCGGCCCTGGCAGGGCATCAAGCGGGTTTCCCTAGCTCGCGCCGCAGGTATTCGTGGAAGTGCAGCATGCCGTCTTCCATGGGCGACTGATACGGGCCGGCCTGGCTGATGCCCTGCTGCATCAGCGCCCTGCGCCCGCGGTCCATGCGCAGCGCGATCTCGTCGTCCTCTATCGCGGTCTCCCAGTAGGCGGCCTGCTCGGCCTCGACGAACTCGCGCTCGAACAGCACCACGTCTTCGGGATAGTAGAACTCGACGACGTTGGTGGTCGCTTGCGGTCCGCGCGGATGCAGCGTGCTCACCACCAGCACGTGCGGATACCATTCGATCATGATGTTCGGGTAGAGCGTGAGCCAGATCGCACCGTGCGGCGGAATCTCGCCCTGGTAGTAATCAAGCACCGCCTTGTGCCAGCGCGCGTAGGTCGCGGTGCCGGGCTTCCTCAGGCGATTTTTGAGGCCCACGCTTTGCACCGAGTGGCGCTCGCCGAACTGCCACGCGAGGTCGTCGCAGGTGACAAAATTGCCCAGCCCGGGATGGAACGGCACGACGTGGTAGTCCTCGAGGTAGACCTCGATGAAGGTCTTCCAGTTGTAATCGCATTCGTGCACCTGCACCCGGTCGAGCATGTAGCCGGAAAAATCGAGATCGGCTCGCTCGCGCAGCCCGCCGAGATCCAAGGCGACATTGCGCCTGCCGGCGAACAGCAAGCCGTTCCAGTGTTGCAGGGGGGTCTTGTGCAGATTGAGGCAGGGGTTGCCGGGAAAGTGGGGCGCGCCCAGCAACTGGCCTCGCGTGTCGTAGGTCCAGCGGTGCAGCGGACACACGATGTTCCGGGCATTGCCCCGGCCTTCCAGCATGATCGCCTGGCGGTGGCGGCAAACGTTGGACATTAGCTCGACGCCCTGCTCGTTCCTGACCAGCACTTTGGCATGGTCCATCCACGCCAAAGTGTGATAATCGCCGATGTTCGGCACCATCAGTTCATGGCCGATGTAACCCGGCCCGCTCTGGAACAGCAGTTTCTGCTCGAGTTCCAGCATCTGCTGGTCGAAATACCAGGAGACGGGAAGCTGCGGCCTGCTCTGCTTGAGTATCGAGGGGCTGGCAATATCGGACATTATTTGACTAACCTCGCTGGACTCGAGTAAGGCACAATAAGTCAGTCGGCAAAAGGTCAATATTCAAGAATCTTACAGCGTTTTTGATTTGACTGGCAGGGTCAAGTTCAGCTATTTTCACGTTTTATAAGGTTTTATTCCGATTATGCCCAAATTGCCCAGGTCGGCTTCCGCTGGCGGCGAGGCTCTCAGTTTCGAAGCCGCGCTGGCCGAGTTGGAAAAGCTCGTCGCCGGCATGGAATCGGGGCAACTTTCCCTGGAGCAGTCCCTCGCCGCGCACCAGCGCGGTCTGGAACTGGCACAGTACTGTCAGGCCAAGCTTGCGCAGGCCCAGCAGCAAGTGCAGGTACTCGAAGCCAATACTTTGCAAGCCTTCCCTGGTGCCGAACAAGGCGATTAATTTTGCCGCCTGGATGCGGTCGATCCAGGCGCGCATGGAGACCGCATTGCAGCGTTTCCTGCCGGCGCCCGAGATTGTGCCGGAGCGCCTGCACCGTGCGATGCGCTATGCGGTGCTCGGAGGAGGCAAGCGCGTGCGGCCACTGCTCGCCTTCGCCGCGGGCGAGTTGGCCGAGGCCGATCCGGGGCGGGTCGAAGTTGTGGCCGGCGCGGTCGAGATGATCCACGCCTACTCGCTGGTGCACGACGACCTGCCGTGCATGGATAACGATGTTCTGAGGCGCGGCAAACCTACCTGTCACGTCGAGTTCGACGAGGCCACCGCCCTGCTGGCGGGAGATGCGTTACAGCCGCTCGCGTTTCAGATCCTGGCCGAACACGTCCTTGCGGACAGCCCCGAGGCGCAGTTCGAGATGCTGAAAATCCTGGCGCTGGCGAGCGGCTCGCGCGGCATGGCCGGCGGCCAGGCCATAGACCTCGCCAGCGTGGGCAAGATGCTCAGTCTGCCCGAACTCGAATTTATGCATATCCGCAAGACCGGAGCGCTGATCCGCGCCGCGGCCGTGCTGGGCGCGCGCTGTGGTCACGGCCTGGACGCGAGCGAGCTCGGCCGGTTGGAGCGCTATGCCAAGACGGTAGGTCTCGCGTTCCAGGTGGTGGACGATGTGCTCGATTGCGACACCAGCACCGCCACTTTGGGAAAAACAGCCGGCAAAGACGCCGCGCAGGAAAAGCCGACTTACGTCAGCGTAATAGGCCTGGCGCGTGCGCGCGCGCTGGCCGAGGAATTGCGCGCCGAGGCGCACGCGGCGCTCGCGTCGTTCGGTGCAAGGGCCGTGCGCCTGCGCGAGCTGGCGGACTTCATCGTGCTGCGTAAGTTTTAGCCCGAATGTTTTTTTGCAAAGCGCAACGTGAACAGCGAATACGCCCATGAACTGCCGGGCAAGCGGGAATTTGAACTGAATGAACCGAAGGAATTTGACCCGACGATGTATGAGCTGCTGAAGAGCGTCAACAGTCCGGCCGAGTTGCGGGCGCTGGAGCGGCGAGCGCTCGGGCAGCTGGCGGACGAATTGCGCGCCTACATTATCGAATCGGTGAGTCAGACCGGGGGGCATCTTTCGTCCAATCTTGGCACGGTGGAACTCACCATCGCGCTGCATTACGTGTTCGATACTCCGCACGACCGGCTGGTGTGGGACGTGGGCCACCAGACCTACGCGCACAAGATTCTCACCGGGCGGCGCGAGGCCATGGCCAGGCTGCGCATGCTCGGCGGCGTCTCCGGTTTTCCGCGGCGCGCGGAAAGCGAGTACGACACTTTCGGCACCGCGCACTCGAGCACTTCCATTTCCGCGGCACTGGGCATGGCGCAGGCGGCCAGGCTGCAAGGCGAACACCGCCGCGCGGTGGCGATCATCGGCGACGGGGCCATGTCGGCCGGGATGGCTTTCGAGGCACTGAACAACGCCGGCGTCATGGACGCCGATCTGCTGGTGATTCTCAACGACAACGATATGTCGATCTCGCGGCCTGTGGGCGCGCTCAATAAATATCTGGCGCGCCTGCTCTCGGGCGGGCCGTACGGGGCGGCGCGCAAGGCGGCCGAGCGGGTATTGGGCAAGGTGCCGCAGTTATGGGAACTCGCCCGGCGCGTAGAGGAGCACGCCAAAGGCATGGCCTTGCCTTCCACGCTGTTCGAGGAGTTCGGCTTCAACTACATCGGTCCGATCGACGGCCACGATCTGGACTCGCTCATCCCGACGCTGAAGAACATCCGCGAGCTGACGGGCCCGCAGTTCCTGCATGTGGTGACCAGGAAAGGCCAGGGTTACAAGCTGGCCGAGGCCGATCCGGTGCTCTACCACGGTGTTTCCAAGTTTCAGCCCGACGCCGGCATCGTCGGCGGCAAGCCGGGCGGCAAGCCGTCTTACACGCAAATTTTCGGCGACTGGCTGTGTGACATGGCCGCGCTGGATAAGCGCCTGATCGGCATCACCCCGGCGATGTGCGAAGGCTCGGGCATGGTGCGCTTCGCGAAAGAATACGCGGAACGCTATTTCGATGTCGGCATCGCCGAGCAGCACGCAGTGACCTTTGCCGCGGGGCTGGCCTGCGAGGGCATGAAGCCGGTGGTGGCGATCTATTCGACTTTTCTGCAGCGCGCCTACGATCAACTGATCCATGACGTGGCGATCCAGAATCTGCCGGTGGTGTTTGCGCTCGACCGTGCCGGGCTGGTCGGCGCCGACGGCGCCACGCACAACGGGGCGTTCGATCTCGCCTATCTGCGCTGTATTCCCAATTTGACAGTGATGACGCCCGCCGATGAGAATGAGTGCCGGCAGATGCTCTATACCGCGTTCCAGATGACGACGCCGGCGGCGGTGCGCTATCCGCGCGGCACCGGCCCGGGCGTCGAACCCAGGAAAGAAATGCAGGCGCTGCCAATAGGCAAGGGCGAATTGCGCCGGCGCGGAGCCAAGATCGCCATCCTCGCGTTCGGCAGCATGTTCGAGTCCGCGCTCGAGGCCGCTGAAGAGCTCGACGCCACGGTCGCCAACATGCGCTTCGTAAAACCCTTGGACGGCGACCTGGTTGGACAACTGGCGCGGGAGCATGAACTGCTGGTGACCGTGGAAGAAGGTTCGGTAATGGGCGGCGCCGGCAGCGCGGTGGCTGAATGTCTTGCCGCCGCGGGCCTGACGCGGCCGCTGCTGCACCTGGGCCTGCCGGACAAGTTCGTCGATCACGGCGATACCGGCCTGCTGCTCGCCGCGCTCGGTCTGGACAAGCGCGGACTGCTCGCCGCGATACGATCGCGTCTGGGCGCATGAGCGCGGGGCGCGCGGGTATCATGCTAAAATGCATTTGTCGTTGCGGCGCCCGCGCCGCGACCGTCCCAGGAAGGGTTCTCCGATGAATACCCGTGATCCTCTAGCCATTGACGACGTTCAAAGTTCCCAGGACACGCGCCGGCTAGCGATCGACCAGGTCGGCATCAAGTCCATCCGCCATCCGGTCAAGGTGAGCGAGCGCTCCGGCGGCGTGCAGCACACCATAGCCAGCTTCAGCATGTACGTGCGCTTGCCGCATCATTTCAAGGGCACGCACATGTCGCGTTTCGTCGAGATACTCAACGCACACGAGCGCGAGATCTCGGTCGATACATTCAAGCGCATGCTCGGCGAAATGATGGAAAAGCTTGAGGCGCAGTCCGGCCGCATCGAGATGAATTTCCCTTACTTCGTCAACAAGGCGGCGCCGGTATCAAAGGTCGAGAGCCTGATGGACTACGAGGTGACTTTCATCGGCGATGTCGATCAGGGCAAGCAGCGCTTTACCATGAAGGTCCTGGTGCCGGTGACCAGCCTGTGCCCCTGCTCGAAGAAGATTTCCGCCTACGGCGCGCACAACCAGCGCTCGCATGTGACGGTCACCGCGCGCACCAGCGACTTCGTCTGGATCGAGGACATCGTCGATGTGGTCGAGAAGCAGGCTTCGTGCGAGCTGTACGGCTTGCTCAAGCGTCCGGACGAGAAATTGGTCACCGAGCGCGCCTATGACAATCCCAAGTTCGTCGAGGACATGGTGCGCGATGTCGCCGCCGTGCTCAACCGGGACGAGCGCATCGAGTGGTACGTGGTGGAGTCGGAGAATTTCGAGTCCATACACAACCATTCAGCCTATGCGCTGATCGAGAAGGACAAGCAAAAGAAATAGGGCTGGTCGCGCGGCGCCTTCGTTGCTGCGGTGTCGCGATTTCGTATAGAAGCAACCCCGAGCCTTACTGCTTTTAACAATAACCGAATTTTCTGTACGGATGGTTTTTATCCGTACAGAAAATCCGGTTGGCGCGCGGAGCGCGCAATGCTCGCTACGTCCGCATCGATCGACGTAGAACGACACATAGAGCTGTAGTGATCAAACTTGCGCGGACGGCGCCCCGTCCGCGCGGATCGTCGATTGCGCACGGATAAAAAGCATATCCGCGCGCAATCGACGATCTTGTGTAAAACCCCACGCTGTTCTCGCTGTTAACGATCCCACGGTTGGCGCGCGCGGGCGCGCAAGTCCGCGCGCGCCATGCGACAGCGCAGTCAATAGCGCTTGGTCAGGGTCATACTCTGGCCGTCGCGCTGCATCTCCATGCGGTTGAGAAAGCTCATACCCAGCAGGGTTATGCCCATGGCGTCGTTCTGGATCACCACCGCATCGACGTTGTTGAGCTCAATGTCGCCGATTTTCACGGTGTCGAGTTTGACAGCGTAGGTCGGGGTCACGCCATTGGCGGTGTGCATCTGGCCGCGCTGACCTTGCAGGTAATTGATGCCCAGGCGCTTGGCTTCGGCCGCCGGCAGGGTGATCAGCGTTGCTCCGGTATCGACCATGAAACGCACGCTGCCACCGTTGATCGATCCAGTGGTGAGGAAATGGCCGCGCGCATCGGCGCCTAGAGTGGCGTTTTGCCTGCCGCCGCGGCTGGCGGCGGAGTAGGCTTGCCCCATGCGCAGCGTCTTTTTCTTGCCGTCGATTTCGAAGCTGGCCGCGTCTTTTTCGGTGCCGAGCAATACCACGCCTTCGGCGGTCTTCTGCCCCGGCGCGAGCGTGCGTGGTGCTCCGCCATCGATAACGACGATGGCTTTGGCGCCGATCAGCCCGACCAGGGTGACATCGGCGGCGAGCGCCGGCAGGCCTAAACCCGCCAGCGCCACCAAAGTCAGGCTAAAATCGCGGCAACGAACCATCCAGGACTTCATCGTGAAACCGGTCGCCATATTCCGCCACACTCCTACCGAGGGCCCGGGCTATTTTGCCACATACCTGGAATCGCGTTCGATCGACTGGAAGCTGGTGAAGATCGACGCCGGCGAAGCGGTGCCCGCTTTCGCGGATGAGTTCTCCGGACTCGCTTTCATGGGCGGTCCGATGAGCGTGAATGACGACCTGCCTTGGATCCCCGGCGTGCTGCAACTGATCCGCGCCGCGGTCAAACGGCAAGTCCCGGTGTTGGGGCACTGTCTCGGCGCGCAACTGATGTCCAAGGCGCTGGGTGGTTCTGTCGGCCCCAACCAGCGCAAGGAAATCGGCTGGGGCAGGGTGGACGTTGCCGACGACGAGCGGGCGCGCGCCTGGTTCGGCGATACCCGGGGCTTTCTGGCGTTTCACTGGCATGGCGAAACCTTCAGCATTCCGCCGGGGGCCGCCTGTATCGCCTCCAGTCCATACTGCCAAAACCAGGCGTTCGTTCTGGACCGGCACCTGGGCATGCAATGCCATGTGGAAATGACGCCGGAGATGATCCGGAACTGGTGTAAGTCGGGGAAAAGGGAGATAGAACGCTCGGCTTGCGCGACGGTGCAGCCGGTGAGCGAGATCGAAGCGCACCTGCAGCCGCGGATCGCGGTATTGAACAGAGTGGCGGCGCGGCTTTACCAGCGCTGGATCACTGGACTAAAGGCCTGAGCTTAAGCGCGGTCGCGAGCTAGTCGCGAAAATTCTGGAACTGCAGCGGGATCTCGGTGATCGATTTCTTGACGAGCTGGATCGCCGCCTGCAGGTCGTCCTTCTTGGCGCCGGAGACCCGCACCGCGGTGCCCTGAATGCTCGCCTGCACCTTCAGCTTGTGGTCCTTGATCAGTTTGACGATTCTCTTGGCCTGGTCCGACTCGACGCCGTTCTTGACCTCGACCGTCTGCTTGATCTTGTCGCCGCTGATTTTCGCGATGTCCTTCGGCTCGAGCGCGCGCACGTCCACGCCGCGCTTGGCGCATTTGCCGGTAAACACGACCATCACCTGCTTCAGCTTGAAGTCGTCGTCGGCATAAATGCTCAGCGTGAACTCGGTCTGCTCGATCCGCGCATCCGAGCCTTTGAAGTCGAAGCGGTTGGCGATCTCCTTGTTGCACTGCTCGATCGCGTTCTTCAGCTCGACCTTGTTGACTTCCGAAGTGATGTCGAAGGAGGGCATGGTCTACCTCTATGGCCGCTCTTGGCCTAGGATGTTTTTGACCGCTTGCGCAGATTCGCCGCGATGCGCATGCGCAGGGCGTTGAGTCGGATGAAGCCGGCCGCGTCCATCTGATCGTAGGCGCCGCGGTCATCCTCGAAGGTGGCGATGTTCGCGTCGAACAGGGAATCGGTGTTCGAGTCTCGGCCGACGACAATGACGTTGCCCTTGTACAGCTTGACCCGAACCCAGCCGTTCACGTGCGCCTGCGAAGCGTCGATCATGGTCTGCAGCATGCGCCGCTCGGGGCTCCACCAGTAGCCGTTGTAGATCAGCGCGGCATAGCGCGGCATCAGCTCGTCCTTGAGGTGGGCGACCTCGCGGTCCAGGCATACCGACTCGATGGCTCGATGTGCGCGCAACATGATGGTGCCGCCGGGAGTTTCGTAGCAGCCGCGCGACTTCATGCCGACGTAGCGGTTTTCGACCAGGTCCAGCCGTCCGATGCCGTGCTTGCCGCCGAGCTTGTTGAGGGTTTCGAGGACGTTCGCCGGCGAGCGTCTTTTGCCGTTGACGGCGACGATATCGCCCTGTTTGTATTCCAGTTCGACATATTCGGCCCTGTCCGGTGCCGTCTCCGGCGACACCGTCCAGCGCCACATGTCCGTTTCCGGCTCCTTTGCCGGGTTTTCCAGAATGCGGCCCTCGTAGGAAATGTGCAGCAGGTTCGCATCCATGCTGTAAGGCGAACCGCCTTTCTTCTTACCCTCCACCGGGATGCCGTGCTTCTCGGCGTACTTGAGCAGTTTCTCGCGCGAACCCAGATCCCATTCGCGCCAGGGTGCGATGACACGGATATTGGGCTCCAGGGCGTAATAACCGAGCTCGAAGCGCACTTGGTCATTGCCCTTGCCGGTGGCGCCATGCGCGACGGCATCGGCGCCGGTCATGCGCGCGATCTCGATCTGGCGCTTGGCGATGAGCGGGCGGGCGATCGATGTGCCGAGCAGGTATTCTCCCTCGTAGACGGCGTTGGCGCGGAACATGGGGAAGACGAAGTCGCGCACGAATTCCTCGCGCAGATCATCGATGAATATTTTCTTGACGCCGAACTGTTTCGCCTTCTTTCGTGCCGGCTCGAGTTCTTCGCCCTGGCCGATATCGGCGGTGAAGGTGATCACCTCGCAGCCGTACCGGTCCTGCAGCCATTTGAGGATGACCGAGGTATCCAGCCCACCGGAATAGGCGAGCACGACTTTTTTTACCGAGCTTTTCTTGATTGCCATTTGCTTGCTCGAAAAATGATGAATTCGGGTGGCGAAGCTACATTGGGTGTCTTACGTACCGTCGCAGGCGACGAGCGGACTTGCGCGCTGCGCGCGCCAACCGTGTTTTTGGTACGGATAAAAGGCACATCCGTACCAAAAACACGGTTATGGATAAAAGCAACAACGGCTTGCGACGCGTGCTTCGCGCGGTTCACGCGACTTTTCCCAACAGCAGGAATTCCATCAGCGCTTTCTGCGTATGCAGGCGGTTCTCGGCCTCGTCCCAGACCACGCTCTGGGGCCCGTCGATTACCTCCGCCGATACCTCCTCGCCGCGATGCGCCGGCAGGCAGTGCATGAACAATGCATCGGGGCTGGCCAGCTTCATCATGTCGGCATCTACCTGCCAGTCGCTGAAGTCGCGCTTGCGCTCCGCGTCCTCCGCCTCGAAGCCCATGCTGGTCCAGACATCGGTGGTGACCAGGTGGGCGCCGCGCGCCGCCTCCATCGGGCTGGCAAAACGCTCGTAATGGGTTTTGCCGTAGATGCCGGCGCGTTCCGCTTCCGCTTCGTAGCCGGGAGGCGTCGACACGTGCAGATGGAAATCGAAAATTGCCGCCGCCTGCATCCAGGTGTTGCAGACGTTATTGGAGTCGCCGATCCATGCCACCGTCCTGCCGCTGATCGGGCCGCGCTGCTCGATGAAGGTGAAGATGTCGCCCAGCACCTGACAGGGGTGATATTCGTTGCTGAGCCCGTTGATCACGGGGACGCGCGAAACCCCGGCAAAGCGCTCGAGGATCGACTGCTCGAAGGTGCGGATCATGACGATATCGACCATGCGCGACACCACCTGCGCCATGTCCTCCACCGGCTCGCCGCGCCCGAGCTGGGTGTCGCGGGTGCTCAAGAAAATGGCCGAGCCGCCGAGCTGCTGCACGCCGGCCTCGAACGACAGGCGCGTGCGCGTCGACTGCTTCTCGAAAATCATCGCCAGCGTGCGGTCGACCAGGGGGTGGTAGGGTTTATATTGCTTGAACTGCGCCTTGATCCAGCGCGCGCGCTCGATCAGGTAATCGTACTCGGCGCGGGAAAAATCTTGGAATTGCAGATAATGCCGCAGCTTCATGATGCGCCTTCGGCGTCAGCGCGCCGGAATCGGCTGGCTGAGGAAGTCCCGGATCAGGGCGGAGAGCATATCGACCAGTTGGCGTGACTCGTCTCGGTTCATGATGAGCGGCGGCAGCAGCCGGACGATTTTGTCCGCTGTTACGTTGATGAGCAGCCCGGCATCGAGCGCGCGCTGGGTCAGTTCGCCACAGGGGCGGTCGAGTTCGATGCCCAGCATCAGGCCCATGCCGCGGACCGCGACTACGCCCTTGACTCCGGCCAGCGCCGCAGCCAGGCCGGTGCGAATCGCATCGCCGACGCGGGTGGCGTTGTCGAGCAGCTTGTCCTGCTCGATGATTTCGAGCGTGGTGAGCGCGGCGGCGCAGGCGAAGGGATTGCCGCCGAAAGTGGAACCGTGATTGCCCGGCTTGAACACCTCGGCGGCGGCGCCCCTGGCGAGGCAGGCGCCTATCGGTACGCCGGCGGCGAGGCCCTTGGCCAGGGTGACCACGTCGGGAAGAAAGCCCGCGTGCTGATAGAAGAACCATTTGCCGGTGCGGCCCAGGCCGCACTGGATCTCGTCGAGCATCAGCAGCCACTGGTAGCGGTCGCACAAGCCGCGCAGGCCGCTCAGGTACTCGAGGTGCGCGATGTTGACGCCGCCTTCGCCCTGGATCGGTTCGACCAGGACGGCAACCACGTTGCGATTGTGCTCGGCCACCTGGCGCACCGCTTCCAGGTCGTCGTAAGGCACGCGCACGAAGCCCGATACCAGCGGCTCGAAGCCGGCCTGCACTTTGCGGCTGCCCGTGGCCGAGAGCGTGGCCAGGGTACGGCCGTGAAATGCTTTCTCCATCACGACGATGGCGGGATTGTCGAAGCCTTTTCCCCTGGCGTACAGCCGCGCGATTTTGATCGCGGCCTCGTTTGCCTCGCAGCCGGAATTGCAGAAGAAAATCTTGTCCATGCCGCTGATGGCGGCGAGCTTGTCGGCAAGATTTTCCTGCTCGGTAATTTGATAGATATTGGAGGTGTGAATCAGCTTGCCGGCCTGCGTGGCAAGCGTTTTCGTCAGCCTGGGGTGGGCATGGCCGAGCGTGTTTACGGCGATGCCGCCGAGAGCGTCCAAGTAGCGCTTGCCCTGCGCGTCCCACAGCCAGACGCCCTCGCCGTGGGTGAAGGCCACGGGAAGCCTGGTATAGGTGTTCATTACGTGCGACATGGCCACGTCCTAAAACAAAACGCACACGGCGGCAAATGCCGCCGTGTGCCTTCGATTCTTCTAATTTATCTTAACACACTGCCACAGCCACCAGAATAACGCTAGTGCCGCGACGGCGCTGGTCGGATGCTGCTCGGATTCGGTGCTTGCGCTTACCTTACTGCGGCAAGCTCCGCGCGCTTGCCCGGTTCATGCACGGTGCATTGCAATATTTTGCAATATCGATACATCTGGCG
>SCTX01000071.1 GCA_004298385.1 Betaproteobacteria bacterium
CGCCGTGGCCCTCGATAATGAACAGCACCAGGCCGCCCTGGTGGCGGTGCTTGCCCGAGACCTTCTTGATGTCATGGATGAACACCCACCAGTCCTGGAGCGCGGTCTCGGGGTACTCCTTCTCCAGCAGGTACCACTTGATGTGGCCTTGCCGGTTCAATTCCCATTCCCGGTCTGAATCTTTGACCACAATCTGGCCGTTCATCCCGAGCTCCGCGAAATCGCCCCGGCTCTTATACGCCCAGTCGTATTTCAGCGCGGGCCCGGCTTCCAGTTCGCGCGATTTGGTGCGTGTCATATCAGCCATAACCCTGGTCCTCCTAAATAGTCTACAATGTGAAAAAATGGTCGAAACCGGACAACCTATAGCGCAGGAGCGTAACTAACAAAAATTAACCTGACAAGTAGTGAATTGAAATATATAGTTCCATATTATGGATCTAAAACAAGCGCGCGGTTCTCGCAGGACTGCGTCAAAAAAACGCAACAAACACCCGGCAAACGGCGTTACCGGCGCTCAGAGCATCCACCGCGCCGCCGGGTTGTTGCGCGCCATTACGTTCCGCGGTCGGGATGGCGCGCGCCTGGTGGATGTCGCCCGGCAATGCGGGTTGGAGAGGCCGACAGTGCATCGCATCCTCAAGTGCCTCGTGGCCGAGGGCATGGTGACCCAGGATCCCGGCACGCGGCGTTACTTTCTCGGTCACCTGGTGTTCGAACTGGGACTGGCCGCAGCGCCCCAGTTCAACATGCAGCAACTGTTCGAGCCGGCGCTGCTGCGACTGGCGGAGCGAACCGGGGATACCGTGTACCTGTCGATGCGCAGCGGCCTTGACTGCGTGTGCATGGACCGCAAGGAAGGCGCATTTCCGATTAAGACCCTCACGCTGGATGTGGGCACGCGGCGGCCTCTGGGCGTGGGCGCCGGTGGCATTGCTTTGCTCATGACCCTTGCGGATGAGGAAGTGAGAGAGATCGTGGCCGCCAACGCCTGGCGCATAGCCGGATACGGAAGCCTGCGGGCGCCCGTGGTGCTCGACTTGATCAAGCGCTCGCAGGCGCTCGGTTTTGCGCTGAACGACCGTCAACTGACGCCCGGGGCGATTTCGGTGGGGCTGCCGGTAATGAATCCGTACGGGGCGCCCTACGCCGCAATCGGTATCGGCGCCATCGCCAGCCGCATGTCAGCGGAGCGTTTGCAACAGTTGGCTGCGCTGCTGAAAAGCGAGGTGCGTGCTCTGGAGCGGGTGGTGGTGGCCGGGAAGGCACGCGCCTAGTTTTGCCGTGCTATAAGAACTCCTTGCCACCCTCCACGGACTGGAGGAAGCATGGGGGGATCCTTTCATTTCGTAACAGTCCTGAGGACATCAATGATGGAATGCAAGGTAAAGTGGATCGACGGGGTAAGCTTCGTCGCCGAGACCGGCAGCGGCCACGCGCTGGTGATGGACGGCGCGCCCGACGGCGGCGGGCGCAACCTCGGCCCGCGGCCGATGGAAATGGTGCTGCTCGGCACCGGCGGCTGCAGCGCCTACGACGTGGTCGTGATCCTGAAGAAAAGCGGGCAGGAAATAAGCGGCTGTAGCGTCGAGCTGAAAGCCGAGCGCGCCGCAACCGACCCCAAGATATTCACCCGCATCCACATGCATTTCGTGCTGCGCGGCAGGAACCTGAAGACATCGATGGTGGAGTCCGCGATCAAGCTGTCGCAGCGGAAATACTGCTCCGCTTCGATCATGCTGGGCAAGACCGCTGAGATCACCCACGACTACGAAATCGTGGCGGAATGATTTAAACCCAGTAGGAAGCTCGCGTCATCACGCCCGCGGACAGGCGCATCGCGCGCTTCACCGGTTCGGGCAGTTCGCTCGCGCCAAGCGCGTACGCGGTTCGGGCATGGGCGCTTTCATCGCGTTTCATCTGCTCGACGATGGCGCGCGTTTTCGCATCCTGCGGCGCAAGGCGCTCGAGGTGGCCCGCAAGATGCGCTTCGACCTGGCGCTCGGTCTCGGCCAGAAATCCCAGGTTCCAGCGCGTGCCGAACCTGCCTGCGGCATAGCCCAGGGCAAGCGCTCCCGCGTACCAGAGCGGGTTGAACAGGCTCAGGCGCCCGCCCATTTCGGCCACGCGCTGCGCGGTCCACGCCAGATGCTCGGTCTCCTCGCGCGCCGCCAGCGCGAGCGCCTGCGTCACCGCGGCATCGTCGCAAGACAGCGCCTGCCCCTGGTACAGGGCCTGGGCGCAGACCTCGCCGCAGTGATTGACCCGCATCAGCGCCGCGGCGTGCCGCTTCTCCGCGTCGGAAAGCTGCGCCTCGGCGAGCGCGCCGCCGGGCGTGGGACGCGCCGATGCCGGCGTGGCCGCGAGCGTGCGCAGCGCCTTGTCGAATTCGATGATCAGTTTATCGATGTTGTTAAACATGGCGGATTCCATTGTAGCGGATGGATGCACGCCTTATTCTGTTTCAAGTAGCCGTTAGCGCGTCCCATGCTCTGGGATAGGCGGTCTCCAGCAAAGACCGGCCCGACTCAATAGCCGGTTTCAAATATTTCCGGGCGGGTTTGGGCACCCTTTTCAAAGCCGATTCGATGGCGCCTGAGTGCTTGTCCGCCATTGCCGCCAGCAGCACGCATGCCTGAAAAACGTCCTTTTCCGACTTTGCGCCACGGTTGGCCCGGAGCTGCGACACGATAAGCTTGTGGACCGCAAAGCGCTCGGGCAACGGCACCCGCACATTGCAGCAGCCTTCTCTGGCCATCAGCATGGCCATCTGCGACTCTTCAAGAAGGTATTTCAGGTACGGCAGGCCGGTCGCATGGGCCTTGAGCTCGGGTACGGGCAACACTGGAAGTTCCTCGTTCGAGGACGGGACCAGCAAATCGACATGAAATCGCGTCTTGCCGCGCTGCTTGAACGAAGTTGCGGGTAGCTTCCGCTCAAGCTGTGGAACCGCCACGAATTCGATGCCTGAATCCCGCAGCATCTCCAGAAAACTTTGCTCAGGTAGAGTCTCAAAGGCTAAAGCCTCGCGTCGCGCGATGTCGATGTCCTCAGTCGTGTAGGTCGCAGATCTAACGCCTAGCTGATTTATGAGCACGCCGTAAGCGTGCGAGCCGATGAGCATGCCGCCGGCGGAAAAGACGCCGTAATTGTGCAGGCTGGCCAAGGTAACGTAGGTCCGTGAGTCAGCCAGGTTGAACCCTTCCCGCCCCAGCAATCTCAAAGACGGAACAAGATCCTTGATCTCTGCGATACGGGTGCGCATGTCGCGCGCACGCGCGTCGGCTTGCGCGTCTCCGACAGGCCCGCAAAGATAGCTTTCCCGCTGCTTGCCTTCACCATCGTAATACTGGCGCGCATAGAAACGGAATCCGGCGGCATTCGCGCGCTCGAGCACCGTCCCAGCCGTCCCGATGAAAACCTCGCGCTGTTGGCCGGCGTAGCTTTCAAGGTCGCTATAGAGCATGGTCAGTGCGCGGCTATGCGCGGTGTAAAGCCGGGTTGGAGTCACCACTATCTGCCCAAGTTTTCTTTTTTGACGGAGTTAATATCCGTCAACATTGGATCCTAGCGGATATTTTCTGTATCCGTCAACGTCAGTTTGGGATGGATACTGGAACACCTCCAAGCGCAGGTTAGCTGGTATTGACTCCCGCTAGGCAAGCAAGGCTTCGACGTCGCCAAGAAGGGTCGGGATCTGGCTTTCGATCGTGCTCCAAACGAGCGCGTGGTCGACGAGGTCGTATCCGTGGATCAGGACGTTGCGGAAGGCGACAATCTGGCGGTAGTCGTGGATGCGTGCGGCGGTTTCGGCATCGTGCTGCGCGAGGCGCTTGATCGCCTCGCCGATAATCTCGAAATTGCGTTCGATGGCCTGCCGCAGCAGGCGGTCGGCGCCGTAGTCAGCCAAGCTCTTACCCTTCGCCACCTCGCCGATGAAGGCGGCGGCCTCGCGGATGTCCTCAAGCAGTTTCGGCGACCGGGGGTGCATAGACCGCTTGGCGCGTCTTGTTGACCGACTCAATGAAGTAGGGATTTTCCAGCGCCCCGACCATCACCAGATCGACTTTACAGCCAAACAGCGCCTCGAGATCTTCGTTGAGTCCGAAGTAGCGGTGAAAGAGGCTATCCTTGCGTTCCGGGTTGAATTCGATCAAAAAGTCGAGATCGCTGGTCTGCGGGTCGAAAGCCCCAGTGGTCGCGGAGCCGAATAATTCCAACTTGCGCACGCCGTAGCGGCGGCACAAGGCTGAAACTTCAGCGAGTTGCGGGTCAATGAGGGTGGGCATGGCAGACTCCGCGTAAATTATGCCACCAATCCCTCGTTGATGGCGATCAGGTGTCGGCGCGCACCTGTTGCCCAACTCGACGCGACCCACTGGAACCCCGACCAGAAGGACATGAGCCAGAGCCGGGAAAACCGCGCTCAAGCCACGCGCGAGGCGCACAAAGCCGCCGCCTATGCAAAGTGGCTGGCCGCCGAGATTCAGGAATCCATTGACGACCCCCGGCCGAGCATTCCCCATGATGAAGTCATAGCTGAGATGGACGTCGACATTGCCGCTTTGCCGGCCGTCAAGAGAAGGCGCGCATGAGTTACCGCGCCCATGGACCGCCCCATAACGAGAACAAAGCCTGACGGCCGAGAACTATCGTGTTGAATGGCGACCAATGGCCCGCGAGGACTTGCGCGGCATCGTCCGATACATCGGCAAGGACAACCCGACGCGCGCCAAGAGCTTCGGCAAAGATCCGCGCGACAAGACCAGGCCGCTAGCCCGGCATCCAGAGCTTGGCCGACCCGGACGCTTGCCGGGTATGCGCGAGCTTGTCGCGCATTCAAACTACATCGTTTTTTGTCGTGTGCTGGCCGAGGGCCGCACCGTGCAGATTTTGAGAGTGAAACACGCGGCACGACAAATGCCGTAATGCTGAACGGTAATGCGTCGTATGAGCTATTCACACGCAATGGTGCGGCGATGACGAAGAACTTGGAGAAGGTCTCTTGCATCAGACTGATTGGTTTGCTCAGTCGTCACACCGCTTCGAGAAATTCCTGCCACGGCAGCGCCCGCACGCCGGGAGCGACAGCCGGTGTCGGTGTTCCCGCCTGCGGTGATTGATGGACGAGGAACATCCTCGTGCCGGCAGCCTTTGGGCGTTTTCGTTTCAGCGCCTCGGCCAGCCGTTGCATCGGCGCGGCCATGGCGGGCGTCACCGTGCGTCCGGCCTTGCATTCCACCAGCGCCACCGCACCGGCGCGGTCGGGCACGATGAAATCCACTTCCAGACCCTGCTCGTCGCGAAAATAGTAAAGCTCGCGCCGGCCGCCCGCGTTCACCTGGGCCTTGGCCATCTCCGCCGCGATGAAGCCTTCAAACAACGCGCCGCGAAACGGCGAGCGGGCGAGTTCTCCCGCCGTATCGATGCCCAGCAAATGACACGCGAGGCCGGCATCGGCGACATATATCTTGGGCGACTTGATCAGGCGTTTGCCGAGGTTCTCGTAAAACGGCGGCACGATCAGGATTTGCGCGGTCGTCTCCAGCACGCCTAGCCACTGGGCAATGGTCGGCACACTCACACCCAGCGGCGCGGCCAGATCAGTCTTGTTCAACACCTGCCCATGCCGGCTGGCCAGCAGCGCAAGGAACCGGCGGAACAACGCGAGATCCTTCACCGCCGTCACGGCCCGGACATCCCGCTCCAGGTAGGTCTGCAAATACGAACTGAACCACAAGCGCGCACTGCCCGGACGCGCCACCACCTCGGGATACCCGCCGCGCCACAGGCTGACCTTCGGCGTCTCACGCCACGCGAGCGGGAGCAGTTGCAGCACTGCCGCGCGGCCCGCCATGGATTCCGTCACGCCCCGCATCAGTGGCGACTCCTGCGAACCGGTCAACAGCCACTGGCCCGCTCGCCGCGGTCGGCGATCAATCCGCGAGCGCACATACGCGAACACCTCCGGCACATTCTGCACCTCGTCGAGGATCGCGGGCGTCGGCACGGCGTCGAGGAATCCCAGCGGATCGGCGCGGAGCCGCGCCACCATGTCGGGGTCTTCGAGCAGGAAGTAGCTCGCCTTGGGAAACAGCCGGCGCAGCAGCAGCGTCTTGCCGGCGCGGCGCGGCCCGGTCAGCACCACGGCCGGAAAGCCCTTCGCCGCCTGCAACACCTGCTCCTCCAGTTGACGTCGGATGTAGCGCATGGATGAGAATTGTAAACTGCTACTTTATAATTCTCAAGTCCGAACTGAAGCGGGCGCAGCGGCGCACCGCTTAACCTTGCGTTCAGCCCGCTTTGATCGCCCGCATCTCCGCCGCGCGTTCATCCATCGGAATCACGGGCAGTTCGCCCAGTCGCCAGAGCGCGGCGAGAAGAACGACAAAAAGTTTTCACCGACTCCCCGCCCCAGGTGATATCGTTTGGTGCCGGTTTCCCGAAAATCTTTTGCATCATCGAGGTGCTGCCGTATCTCGACGACGGTTGCCACATGAGGATTAACCCGGCCGATTTTTTCGAGTCCTTGCAACTGCTGTCTCAATCGCATTTTCATCTGCAATCAGAAAAATCCGTTTCGACGAGAGCAGACGGGAAACGAAGGCATTCCCGCTTTCGAATTTCTGGCAAAATTCTTCGGGCGAGTAAACAACCGGATTGAGCGGCCGGCCAATAGCACCTTCGGCAGCGGACAGGGCGGCCCGGCGTGCCCGGTTGCGCCCAAGCGAGGACATCACCCAAGGTTGGCGGCGCTCTATGTGTCTGTTGCTCTAAAACAACAACAATCGGTTTCCGTCGCTTTATTTCCGGTTGAATCCGCCGTTTTTTGCCGGGCGGCGTCGCGCTCAGTCCCGCCTCTTCTATTATCCGCTCAGCCCCGACAACGGGTCGTCTTCCAAATTTTTAAAGGAATCGAACCATGCAAAAGAAAGTGATTGCCCTGGCCATTGCTGGCCTGTTTTCCGGCGCGGCTTTCGCGCAGTCGGCAAATGTAACGTTGTACGGCGTCGCCGACGTCGGTGTCGTCGTGGATAACTCCGGTTACGGCAACAAGGTAGGCGTCACCAGCGGCGGCGGCAACACCAGCCGTATCGGCTTAAAGGGCAGCGAAGACCTGGGCAACGGCCTCTCGGCGATTTTCACCCTGGAATCCGGTGTCCAGCTTGACACCGGTGTCACGGGTGGCGGCGCCGTGGCGCCAGGTCTTAATAAGGCCCAAGTCAGCTCCGGGTTCGGTGGCCAATATATCAACAACGCGGGTACCGGCGGTGCCGTCTGGTCGCGCCAAGCCTGGGCCGGCCTCAGCAGCAAGACGTTGGGTACGCTGACCTTCGGGAAACAATACAGCCCGATGGTGCCGGTATATTACGCCATCGACACATTCAGCTTCGCTACGGCCGGCACCATGTTCAGCGCCATGGCCTACATCCCGGGCTACACCACCCGCCCGAACAACGCCGCCAAATACGTCTCGCCCAAATTCTTCAATGGCTGGCAAGTCGAAGCCATGCTCACCTCGGGCACCGAGAACAACGTGCAAGGCGACGATCAGGCCCTTGGCGTTTCCGACAAGGCCGGCAGGCTGTCCGGCTTGAACGTGTTCTACAGTCAAGGCCCGCTTAACCTGGGCCTTGCCTATCACAACAATAACGGCAATAACCCGATCACGGCCGTGCAGAGTAAGGTTATCAGTTCCCAGGGATGGGTACTGGGCGGCAACTACGACTTCGGTATGCTTAAACTCTACGCCGGCTATGGCCGAGGCAAAGAGCGCGATCGCGCCGTGGCGCTTGTAGCTCTCCCCCTTATACCGGCGGAGGCGAACGCATGGCACATCGGTATCAACGTTCCGGCTGGCAGAGGCAACGTTCTGCTCGGCTACTCGAAGCTGAACGACAAAACCTACAATTTACCCGGCGCGAACTTCAAGGCCTGGGCACTCGGTTACCGCTACCCCTTGAGCAAACGCACCATGCTCTACACCACCTACACCAAAGGCGACAACGACACAAACGCCACGCGTCCGCTGCTCTCAGCGGGCGACACCGCCGCCTTGGTTACTCCCGCCAAGGCAGGTTTCGATCCCAGCCGTTGGGATTTCGGCATGAGCCATTCCTTCTGATCGGTTCATTTCGATCCGAGGCCGCAACGGCCGCCTTCCGGCGGCCGTTTTTTTGTTTCGCTTCGTTTTCGCTTCGTTTTCCCGGCACGCGCCGCATGCCTCCCGGCATGACATGGCCGCCATCACTTTCGATATTTTCCGCATCGCAGGCCGTAGCCCCCGTCGCCGGGCGACACCCCCCGGCGACGGAAGATGGGGAAGAGAAGATTCGGGTCAAGCCCGGCAGGTGAACGCGCGCAAGCCGCCGCTACGACGGCGTTTGCCAGTCGCGGATAAACAGCGCAGGGTCGATCTGCGCGCCCAACAGACTTGTCAGCCGGCGCGCGCGGGCGCGGGTCGTCCCTTCAAGCGCCTCCTGCTCGCCCTTGAAGGACGGCGGGGCCGGCGCCACCGCCGCGCGCAGCGCCGCGCGCTGCTCCTCGGTTTCCACCCGCACCAGCCGCCACGGCTTGTAGCTGAAGTGGTGTCGGAGGTCGGCGAGCAAGCACCATCCCTGATCCGCGCCCGAGGGATCGATGAAGAGCGCCTCACGCGTCGTCAGTCCGAAGCGGGCAGCCAGCCCCAAGTGCGCCGCCAGACGCGGGTGCCGTTGCGCCAACTGCGGCAGCAACCGCGCCTGCGCTACGAGCGCGGCCGCCGGCCACGGCGGCGCCCGATCGGCGATGGTGTCGATCAGGGTTTCAGCCTCCGCGCGCGTCTCCCGCGCCTCCCGCGCCGCGTGAAGCCAGTGGCCGGCCTCCAGCCAGGCTTCGGGGTGGTCGCGCCGGGCGATCAATCGCCGCGCCAGCTTGACCTGTGCCGGCGCAGCCCCGGCGTGCGCCGCTGCTTCCAGGTGCAGCCTTGCCAGTCGCAAATCGCGTCCCGCGTGGCCGGGCTGCTCGTAGATCTGCGCCAAGTCCCAATGCGCCTCGGCGACGTTTTGCGCTGCCGCTCGGGCAAGGTATTCGACCGCTTTCTGCGGCGAGTGCGGGGCCGCGCCCTCCAATTCCGGACCGCGCAACCAGCGGGCATGCAAGCGGCCCAACAGCCACAGTGCGCGCGGCTGATCACGCCGGGCAGCGCCGACTAACCAGCGCCGGGCCTCGCGCAGGCGTTCACCTGTAGGGGCTTGCAACAATCGCTCGGCGAGCCGTGCCATCGCTTCGGTATCGCCCTCTTGCGCCAGTTGGCGCAACCAGGGTTCCGCCGCGACATCGCCCGCGCGCCACAATAGATCGGCCAGCGGCCGCACGGCGCTCGCTTCGCCCCGTGATACCGCTTCCTCCAGCCAGCGCCGGCCGGTTTCCTGGGGCTCAAGCTTGGCGTCATCGAGCAGCAATTCGCCTAATTGGCGCGCCGCGCCGGCATGACCTGCCTCGGCAGCCCGGCGAAAACTCTCGACGGCGGCCCCATGTTGCCCGGCCTGCAGGTAAATGTTCCCCAGGGCAAAGTGAGCCGCCGGGGACCCGGACGCCGCCGCTTCGCGGCATGCGGCCACGTAGTCCGTCCTCGCGTCATTCGAAACTGCGCCCGGATGCAGCCGTTCCGCCATTTCCAGGGCGGCCTCGGGATGACCGCCTTTCCATGCGAGTACCAGCCAATTCAGCGCCGCTGCCGGATTTGCCGCCAGACCCTCGCCGCCGGCCAGGTAAAGGCGCCCGAGCCGGAAACGCGCAACCGAATCGCCTGATCGCGCCGCTTTGATTAATTTCTGCGCCTCCCGGCTTGCCATGCCCTTAGACGCCGATGAAAAAAGAGCGCGGAACAACTCCCGGCCGGACCGGGCAGCAACCGGTTCGCGGCAGGCGCCTGAAACAACTCCCGCAATCCGTCGCGGAAAACGTGACTGCTGTTGGATCAATCAATTTGTCGAAAAATATGCTGAAGTTCTACTCCAGGATCCGGCGCGCGCATCAAGGCCTCCCCCACCAGGAACGCGTGGACGCCGTTCGCGCGCATCAAGGCCGCGTCCGCGCGCGTGCGAATGCCGCTCTCGGTGATCACCACGCGCCCGGGCGGAATGCGCGGCAACAGCTCGAGCGTGGTCGCGAGACGCGTCTCGAAACTGCGCAGGTCGCGGTTGTTGATGCCGATGAGCGGGGTGCGCAGCGCCAGCGCCGTCGCGAGCTCGGCGGCGTCGTGCACTTCCACGAGCACCGCCATGCCCAGTTCCTGCGCCGCCGACTCGAGCTCCTGCATGCGTGCAAGCTCTAGGGCCGCGGCGATGAGCAGGATGCAGTCCGCGCCGAGCGCGCGCGCCTCGAACACCTGATAGACGTCGAGCATGAAGTCCTTGCGCAGCGCGGGAAGATCGCAGGCGTTTCGCGCCGCCGCCAGGTACTGCGGCTCGCCCTGGAAGAAATCGCGGTCGGTCAGCACCGACAGGCAGGCCGCCCCGTGCGCGGCATAGCTCGCCGCGATCCCGGCCGGATCGAAATCCGCGCGCAACAGGCCCTTGCTCGGGCTGGCCTTCTTTATTTCGGCGATCACCGCCGCGCGGCCGGCGGCGATTTTGGCCCTGAGCGCGCCGGCAAAATCGCGCGGCGGCGGCGCTCCCCGCGCCTCGTCGCGCACGCGCCCGAGTGGCCGCTCGCGTTTCACCGCGGCGACTTCTTCGGCTTTGCGCGCGAGAATCTGGTTCAGGATGTCGGACATGAGAAGAGACTAGATACTAGTGTCTAGAAACTGTAAAAAACGCCGGGCATTTTTGAGTCTCTAATCTCTAGTTTCTAGGTCCGAGCTTCTGCGTCAGTTGCGCGAACTGGTCCAGCTTGGCCCGCGCCGCGCCGCCGGCGATGGCTTCGAACGCCTGTTCCACGCCCTCTTCCATGCTCGCCGCTTGATCCGCGACGTAGATGGCGGCGCCGGCATTGAGCGCGACGATGTCGCGCGCCGCACCTATTTTGTTTTCGAGCGCGCCCAGCACCATGGCGCGGGATTGCTCCACCGTTTCCACGCACAGCGCGCGCGGGTCGTGCAGCGGCAGGCCGAAGCGCTCCGGATGCAGCGTGTACTCCTCGATGCGGCCGTCCTTCAGCTCGCCGATCATGGTTTTGCCGCTAATCGAGATTTCGTCCAGCCCTTCGAGGCCGAACACGGTCATGGCGTGGCGCGCCCCCAGGCGCTGCAGCACGCGGATCTGGATCCCCACCAGATCGGGATGAAACACGCCCATCAACTGGGCCGGCGCGCCGGCCGGATTGGTGAGCGGCCCGAGTATGTTGAATAGGGTCCTCACCCCCAGCTCGCGCCGCACCGGCGCGGCGTGCTTCATCGCCGTGTGGTGGTTGGGTGCGAACATGAAACCGACGCCGACTTCGGCTATGCATTGCGCCACCTGCGCCGGGCTAAGGTTGATGTTGACCCCCAGCGCCTCGAGCACGTCGGCGCTGCCCGACTGCGAGGACACGGCGCGCCCGCCGTGCTTGGCCACGCGCGCCCCCGCGGCGGCGGCAACGAAAATGGCCGCGGTCGAGATGTTGAAGGTGCGCGCGCCGTCGCCGCCGGTGCCGACCACGTCCACCAGGTTGTGCGCATCCCCGACCTCGACCTTGGTCGCGAGTTCGCGCATCACCTGAGCCGCGGCGGTGATCTCGCCTATGGTTTCCTTTTTTACCCGCAGCGCGATGGTGATGGCCGCGATCATAACCGGCGACAGCTTCCCGCTCATGATCTGGCGCATCAGATCGAGCATCTCGTCGTGAAAAATCTCGCGGTGCTCGATCGCGCGTGTGAGCGCTTCCTGTGCAGTTATGGACATGGTTCTATGCCTTATCTATGAGGCCATTTCACAATTAGCGGTCATTCCGAAGCCGAAGGCCGAGGAATCTGCTTTTTCTTGGTTCAAAAGCAGATTCCCCGCTATGCTCGGAATGACAATTCTTGGCAGTGTCATTCTGCATTTCGCTCTAAGAAGTTTTTCAGCAGCGCGTGGCCGTGTTCGGTGAGTATCGATTCGGGATGGAACTGCACGCCCTCGAGCGCGAACTGCCGGTGGCGCACGCCCATGATTTCGCCGTCTTCGCTCTCGGCGGTGATCTCAAGGCAATCCGGGAGGCTGGCGCGCTCGATCGCGAGCGAATGATAGCGCGTCGCCAGGAACGGCGAGGGCAGCCCGGCGAACACGCCCTTCGATGCGTGGCGGATGGCGGAGGTCTTGCCGTGCATCACCCTGCCCGCGTGGACGATGCGGGCGCCGAAGGCCTGGCCGATCGCCTGATGCCCGAGGCACACGCCGAGGATGGGCAGCTTGCCAGCGAACGCGCGCACCAGGGGCACCGAGATGCCGGCCTCATTTGGGGTGCACGGGCCGGGCGAGATGACGATGCGCGCGGGTCCGAGCGCGGCGATTCCGGCGAGATCGATGGCGTCGTTGCGCACCACCCGCACCTCCTCGCCCAGTTCGCCGAAATACTGCGCCAGGTTATAGGTGAAGGAGTCGTAATTGTCGATCAGCAGCAGCATGATCAGTCCTCCAGCCTGGTGTCCAGGCCGGCTGAGGCCATTTCGGCCGCGCGCAGCACGGCGCGCGCCTTGTTCAGCGTTTCCTGCCATTCGGAGGCGGGGTCGGAATCGGCGACGATGCCGCCGCCTGCCTGCAGGTAGAGCACGCGGTCCTTGATCAGAGCGGTGCGCAATGTAATCGCCAGGTCCATATCGCCGTGAAAGCCGAGATAGCCGACGGCGCCGGCGTAGATGCCGCGCTTCACCGGTTCCAGCTCGTCGATGATTTCCATGGCGCGCACCTTGGGCGCGCCCGACACCGTGCCCGCCGGAAAACTCGCGCGCAGCACGGCCATCGCATCCAGCCCCTGGCGCAGCCTGCCCTCGACGTTGGAGACGATGTGCATGACATGCGAATAGCGCTCGATCACCATGTTCTCGGTCACGCGCACCGTGCCGGTACGGGCGACGCGGCCGACGTCGTTGCGCCCCAGATCCATCAGCATGACGTGCTCGGCGCGCTCCTTCGGATCGGCGAGAAGTTCGGCCGCGAGCGCCTCGTCCTCCTCGGCCGTTTTGCCGCGCGGACGCGTGCCGGCGATCGGCCGCAGCGTAACCTTGTCGCCCTCCAGCCGCACCAGGATTTCGGGCGACGCGCCGACGACGTGAAAGTCCTCGAAGTCGAAGTAAAACATGTAGGGGGAGGGGTTGAGCGTGCGCAACGCCCGGTACAGCGCCAGCGGTTCGGCCGCGAACGGCCGCGACAGGCGCTGCGACAGCACCACCTGCATGACGTCGCCGTCGTGGATGTAACGTTTGGCGCGCTCGACCGCCGCCTTGAAACCGGCCTCGCCGAAGACCGATTGCGCGCTTTCGGCCGCCCGCGGCGTTTCCGCCGGAATCCGCGCCGGCGAGCGCAGCGCGGCCAGCAATTCGCGCAGGCGCGCGCGCGCCTTCTGATACGCGAGCGGCACTTCCGGCTCGGCGTACACCACCAGAGTCAGCTTTCCCGAAAGATTGTCGACGATGGCAAGCTCTTCCGACAGCAGGAGCAGGATGTCGGGCGTGCCGAGCGAATCCGGCGGCGTAGAAAGCCCGAGGCGCGGCTCGATGTAGCGTACCGTGTCATAGCCGAAGCAGCCAACCAGCCCGCCGCAGAAGCGCGGCAGCCCGGGCAGGGCGGCCACCTTGAAGCGCTGCAGATAGCCGTTGATAAATTCGAGCGGATCGCCATTGTCGGAGCGTTCGGCGACGCGGTTGCCGGACAGGACCAGCACCGTTTTGCCGCGGACGTTGATGCGCGTGGACGAGGCGAGGCCGATGAAGGAGTAGCGGCCGAAGCGCTCGCCGCCCTGCGCCGATTCGAGCAGATAGGAATAGGGCTTGTTGGCCAGCTTGAGATAGGTGGACAGCGGCGTATCGAGATCGGCGAAGGTTTCGAGCACTAGGGGGATGCGGTTGAAACCCTGCGCGGCGAGGCGCTTGAATTCGACTTCAGTCATGACTGCTCCAAAAACGATCCGGGAAAAGGACACTACGCAACGGGTGGGCGCGCCAAAGCTTGCGCCCCGCAAAAGGATCTAGCGCCGCCAGCAGCGCCAGCTTTCCCGGGCGCAATGCGCCCATTTCCCGTAGTTTGCCAATTTCACGAGCGTCACGATCGTATGTTTTTGAGGATGTTTGCAGCTTCTGACAGGGAGCCAACTATAGCATCACAGTCCGGATTGTGCACGTCCTCGCCCTCGTTGCGGCCCTGGGAGACGCACCACACGGCCGGCGGCATGCTCGGGCTAAACGGTCTGAATCGCCGCGCGCATGGCGGCGATGGCCACCCTGTAGTCCGTGGCGCCGAAGATGGCGGAGCCGGCGACGAAGGTGTCGGCCCCGGCACGCGCGATCCCGGCGATGTTATCCGCGTTCACGCCGCCATCGACTTCGAGCATGATCTCGCGCCCGCAGAGGTCTATGCGGCGGCGGACTTCGGCCAACTTGGCGAGCACGTGCGGGATGAACTTCTGCCCGCCGAAACCGGGATTCACCGACATGATCAGCACCAGGTCGAGCCGGTGGAGCACATGATCGAGGTGGTCCAAGGGCGTACCCGGATTGAACGCCAGGCCAGCCTTGCAGCCATGTTCCTGGATCAGTCCGATGGTGCGATCGACATGCTCGCTCGCCTCCGGATGGAAGCTGATGATGTCGGCGCCGGCGCGCGCGAAGTCGGGCACGATGCGGTCCACCGGTTTTACCATCAGGTGCACGTCGATGGGCGCCTTGGTCAGCGGCCGTATCGCCTTGCACACCAGCGGGCCGATGCTCAGATTGGGCACGTAATGGTTGTCCATCACGTCGAAATGGATCATATCGGCGCCGGCGGCGATCACGCCCATCACCTCCTCGCCCAGTCTGGCGAAGTCGGCGGAAAGTATGCTCGGCGCGATGCGGTAAGTAGGCATGGGATCTGTTCGGTGTCCGAAAGTGCTTGTGCGCATTTTACCCCCTCCCCCGAGCGAGCGCCCAAAAAAACGTTCGGCGCCTGCCGGAAAAAAGCGCCCGTGCGGTGTAAAATGAATTCATGGAATCAGCAAAAAAATACGACGTCAGTGTCTCCACCGAGACCGAATACATTGCCGACCAGTCCGACGAAACGAAGGACCGCTTCGTCTTCTCCTACACCGTCACCATCCGCAACAGCGGCACCATGCCGGCGCAGTTGATCAGCCGCCACTGGGTCATCACCGACGCGCGCAACCAGGTGAAGGAAGTGCGCGGCCTGGGCGTGGTCGGCACCCAGCCGCTGCTGAAGCCCGGCGAGAATTTCGCTTACACCAGCGGTACCGCCCTCGCCACGCCGGTCGGCACCATGCGCGGCAGCTACCAGATGGTGGCCGAGGACGGCACCCAGTTCGACGCCGAAATACCGCGATTCACGCTGTCGGTTCCGCGCGTGCTTCACTAGACTCGGCGGGCGCCGCGCTTCGACCGGCGCCGGGTCGCGGCCGATTAGAGCAGGTTACCGAATCCGCATTTCCTGCGAGATCATGGTGCGCTGGATTTGCGAGGTGCCGCCGCCGATGGTGGCTTGCATCCCTTCCCGGAAATGGCGCTCCATGTCGAATTCGGGCAAGGTGCCGTAGCCTCCCATGATCTGGATTCCCTGGCGCGAGACGGTTTGCAGGGTTTCGGATGCGAACAGCTTCGCCATGGCAACCTCTTTCACGCAGTGCATGTGCTTTGCCGCCATGTCGGCGGCGCGATACACCAGCAGCCGCGCGGCATCGACCTGGGTCTGCATGTCGGCCAGCATGTGGCGGATCACCTGAAATTCGAAAATCGGCTTGCCGAACTGTACCCGCTGATGCGCATATTTGAGCGCATCGGTCACCGCGCCTTGCGCCGTACCCATGTAGCCGGCAGCCGCGCAGACGCGTTCCAGCAGCAAGTGCTCGCCGCCGATGATCTTCCAGCCCTCACCCGGCTTGCCCAGCATTTGCGCAACCGGCACGGCCACGTTGTCCAGAAAAATTTCGTTGGTGGTGATCGAGCGTCGTGCCAGCGTAGCCAGCGGCCGGATGGTCAGGCCGGGGGTCGTGTTCGGTATCATCAACACCGACAGGCCTTTGCGCTTGTCTTCGGTCTTGTCGGTGCGCACCAGCATCAAGATGACGGTGTTTTTCAGCCCCGATCCGCTGCACCACATCTTCTGGCCGTTGACCACGTAGTGATCGCCGTCCAGCACGGCGCGCGTTCGCGTGTTGGCGGCATCCGAGCCGGCGTCCGGCTCCGAGATCGATATCGCAAAACGCAGGTCGCCCGCGAAGAACGGCGGCAAATACTGTTGTTTCTGTTCGGGCGTGCCGTTCAGTGCGATGTTCATCGCGGTGAAGGTTGGCAGCGTGATGGCAACCCCGAAATCGAAGCCATACTTGCTGAGCATCTCCACCATCACCGCATAGTCGAAGATGTTCATGCCGTCGCCGCCGACATCCTCCGGGAAAATCAGCTTGAGCCAGCCCAGTTGCGCGATTTTCCGATAAGCCTCGTCGGGGTGCCGGCGCTCCATGTCGCATTTGCGTATGTATTCACGGCCGATCTCCTGGTCGACGTAGCGTTCGACCGAATCGCGCCACATTATCTGTTCAGGACTGAGAAAATTCATCGGTGCGCCTCTGGAAATCGGGATTGGATAAGTTCTGAAAACGGCGGCTCGATCACGGTCGGCGCGCTCGGTGGCGCGGGTTTCGTCTCTCGTTCACCGCCGCCATTTCGGCGGCGGCGAGCGAGCTAGAAGCGGCCCACCTTCACGCCGCCGCCTTGCGTTTCATCAAAGCCATGCGGCGGCAGGTGGCGACGATTTCGCCGCGCTGGTTGTAGCCGATATGCTCGAACTCGACCAGACCCGCGTCGGGCCGCGACTTGCTCTCGCGCTTGGCGATCACCCTGGTTACGCTGCGGATGGTGTCGCCGTGAAACACCGGACGCGGAAATTTCACCTCGCTCATGCCGAGATTGCCGATGGTGGTGCCGAGGGTGGTGTCGCTCACGCTCATGCCGATGACCAGGCCCAGCGTGAAAATGCTGTTGACCAGCCGCTGCTTGAATTCCGTCCGAGCCGAAAATTCGGCGTCAAGATGCAGCGGCTGCGTGTTCAGCGTCATCACGCTGAACAGGGTGTTGTCCGCCTCGGTCACGGTGCGGCGCAATTCGTGTTCGAAAACTCGATCTACCGCTAATTCCTCGTAATAAAGACCTGGCATGGCTCGGCGCCTCCCTTCGTTGATAACGGTTCCTTAGCGGCGCTATCACGCGCTCGCGCCCGCTCCGGCCTTTGCCCTCAAGCTGCCCTCGCCTGGGACTTCGCCAGCGCGACGATTTCGCGCGCCGTCGTCACATGGGCGGTGTCGATATGCTCGCCATCGTAGATCACCGCCGCCACGCCCTTGGCCCGGGCTTCCTCGAAGGTCCGGATCATGCCCTCGTAATACGCAAGCTCATCGGCCGAGGGGGTATAGATCTCGTTGACCACGGCGACGTTCGAGGGATGCAGGATGAATTCGCCGCTGAAGCCGAGTTGGCGGTTGAACGCCGCCGCCCGGCGCAGGCCGTCCAGGTCATGTACCTCCTGCCACACGCCGCTGATCGGCAATTTGCCGGCCGCGCGCGCCGCGATCACCACCGCCGATTTCAAATGCAGGGTTTCGAGGCCCTCGTGGGTCCAGCGGAAACCGAGCGAACGCGCGACATCGCCGTTCTTGGCGCTGGCGCCGGCGATCGCGACGACGCGCGGCCGGATGGCGATTTCATGCGCGAATTGCAGCGAGCGCGCGGTCTCGAGCGTCGGCACCAGGCTGACCCGGCCCGGCGCCAGGCCGTTGCGCATCTCGGCCTCGGCCACCAGTGCGGCGGCGAGATCGACATCCTCTGGACCGTCCGGCTTCGGCAGGACAATACCCTCGAGGCCCTCGCGAACGACCGCCATCACGTCTTCGAAACTGTAGCAATGCGGGCTGCGGTTGATGCGCACGTAGATGCGCCGGCCGTCGCGTCCGAGCGCGCCGAGGCGGGCCGCGACCAGCTCGCGCGCCTTGACCTTGAGCTCGGCCGGCACGCTGTCCTCGAGGTCGAGAATGACCGCGTCCGCCCCCAGCCCGGGCACCCTGTCGATCCAGCTCTCGCGGCTCGCCGGAACAAACAGGAAAGATCGGATAGGATTCATGCCCTCACTCCGGCGGTTTTCGGTCCGCGCGCGGAAGAGGGCGGCGCGCTCGTCGGCGCGCGCTCACCAGCGCGTGCAAGCCGTTGAAAGTGGCGAAGCCCATCATTGGATCGTGAAGCCGCCTTCTTTGATGACTTTGGCGAGCCGGGCAATATCCGCCTTGAGAATGGCGGACAGTTCCTCGGCGCCAGCGGGGACCGGATCGCCACCCGTGCTCTTTATTTTCTCGATCGTCTCCGGCTGCTTCAGCACCTTGAGGATTTCGTCGCTCAATTTGGCGGCGATGTCCCTGGATGTCCCAGCCGGCGCGAAGAAGCCGACCCAGGCCACGTATTCATACCCCGGAACCCCGGCCTCTCCCACGGTGGGAATTTCGGGCGCCAGATTCGTGCGTTTCGCGCTGGTGACCGCCAGAACCCTGAGCTTGCCCGTTTTCGCTTGGGGCATGGCGGTGGCGAGGGGTTCGCACAGCACTTGCACTTGCCCGGCCATCAAATCGGTCAACGCCTGGGGGCTGCTTTTATAGGGAACCATGGTGATGTTCACCCCCGCCATGGACTTCAACATCTCGGTGCAAATCTGGGCGGAACCGGTTCCCGAACCATAGTTCAATTGGCCCGGCTTGGATTTGGCGAGGGCGATCAGCTCCCTCATGTTGTTGACCGGCACCGACGGGTTCACGACGAAAACGAAATGGGCCGCGATGGCCATTGCCAGCGGCGTGAAATCCTTCACCGGGTCGAACGGCACCTTGCTGTACAAGCTGACGTTGGCCGCCATCGTGGTGTTGGAGCCAAATAAAATGGTATAACCGTCGGCCGCGGCCTTGGCTGCGGCGTCCACTCCGATGATGCCGCCGGCGCCGGGACGGTTCTCCACCACCACTTGCTGTCCCAGGGCTTCCCCCGTCTTCTGGGCAATCATCCGGGCCCACATATCGGTCGTGCCGCCGGCCCCTTGGGGCACGATCATCCGGATCGGCTTGGAAGGATAGGCCTGGGCGCCGGCCTCGACCGCTGCCAGGGCCAGCATCCCCACGGCCAGCATTCCGACGGATCGCAATAATGCTCTCATTGGTTTTCTCTCCTCTATCCGTTTGTTGAGCTTCGCTCGACCCGGTCGAGGAGAACGCGTTTGAGCGCCTCCGGCCGGTTCATGGTCAGGATTGCGGCGGCATCGTGCCGGTGGTATTCGCCAAACCCGCTCGTTCTGCCTACTGCACTGCATCAATAGTATGTGAGCATACGGCGCATGGGGGGAAGCCAGCAAGCAGTTTTACACATATGTGTAATGCATTCGAGGCGTCCAGGCGCCCGACGATAATGCGCCCGTACCTGCTGTTTTCCTCAGGCAGGCCGGAAGCGCGGCAGGGTGATCTCCTCCGATGCCTTCTCGCATACGAGCTGGACCGGCATGTCGAATGTCACGCTCTCGGGTTTCGCGCCGACGAGTGAGCTGATCATTCGCGGGCCCTCCTCCAGCTCGACCAGCAACACCGCGTAGGGCACGTCGCGCTTGAACGCGGGGCCCGGCGCGCGATACACGACGCTGTACGAGTGCACTTTGCCGCGCCCGCTCGCCGCTCGGTGCTCGAGGCGTTCGCCGCCGCAGCGCCGGCACATGCCCTGCTGGTAGTACTGCACGTTGCCGCAGTCGAGGCAGTGCTGCAGCAGCAGTTTGCCTTCCTTCAGGCCGCTCCAGAACGCGGCGGAATCAGTGTCCGGCGTTGGCAAGGGTTTCTTGGTCGCCTCATCAAAGGTGATCACAGCGTGTCCTCCGTTCCGAGTATGCAGGTGGCGTTGGTGGCGAAGCCGGCGCCCAGGCTGTGCACCAGGCCGAGCTTCGCGCCCGTAACCTGGCGCTCGCCGCATTCGCCGCGCAACTGCCGGATGACTTCGTGAAAATGAAACAGCGCGCCCGGCATGCCCGAATGCGCGAACGACAGCAGCCCGCCGTGGGTGTTGGCCGGGATCGCGCCGCCATAGGTAATCTGGCCGTCGGCGACGAAGCGCCCGCCCTCGCCCTTGGGGCAGAAGCCGAGATCCTCCACCATCATGATCACCGTGCCGGTAAAGCAATCGTAGATTCCGGCGACGTCCATGTCGCGCGCGCCATAGCCCGACATCGCGTAGGCGTTGCGGCTGGAGACGGCGGCGCCGGTAGTGGTGAGCGAGGGCATGAGGAAGATGTGCTCGTGCGTGTAGCACTCGCCCGCGCCGAGAATATAGACCGGCTTGCGCGCGCCAAGCGATCTGGCGCGCTCAGCGGAGGTGATGACGAACGCCGCCGCGCCGTCCGAGATGAGCGAGCAGTCGAGCTTGTGATAGGGACTGGTCACCATGCCCGAGCCGAGCACGTCCTGCACCGTAATCGGCGCGGTCATCTGCGCGCCGGGCGTGCGCATCGCGTGCCGGCGATGCACCACGGCCACCTCGGCGAACTGCTCGGGCGTGGTGCCGAACTCCTTCATGTGCCGGTGCGCGGTCATGGCGAAGGTGTTCGACACCGGAATACCGAAGGGCATCTCGTACTGCTGATCGCGGCTCTCGGTCATCGAGCGCAGCGCGAGGTCGGGGGACAATCCGGTGAGCAGGCTGTCGCCGCCGACGACGAGCACGGTTTCGGCGAGCCCGCCGGCCACCGCCGCCGCGCCGACCGCGAACAGCGTCGCGGCGGTGGCGCCCGACACCTGCAGCGTGTTGGAAAAGGTCGGCTGGATGCCGAAGTACTCGCTGAAAGCGATGCTGAAGCGGTGAAACGGCGCGGCGAAGGCGTGGCTCGAGAGCACGCCGTCGACCGCGCGCTTGTCGATGCCGGCTTCGGCGAGCGCCTTGCGCGCCGCGTCGGCCGCGAGCCAAAGCGGGCTCCTGCCCGGGACCCGGCCCACGGGCGAGAGCCCGGCGCCAATCACCGCAACCTTGCCGCGGAGTGTGTCCTTATGCTTCATGATAGTTGCCTTCGTCGTTGTGATAATAATCGTACCCGGAGCAAACATAGCCGTCCACGTCCCGCATCGACAGTCCGGCGTCCCGCGGCGCGCCTTTCGCCACCTCTGCGTGCAACTGGAACACCGACTTGTCTGCGGCCTTGCGTGTCGGATGTTCGTAGACGCCCGCGATGCAAGCCTTGCCCCTGATGCTCATCAATAGGACTTCGGCAGGCCAAGCACCTTCTCCGCGATGAAGCACTTGATAAGCTGCGGGCTGATCGGCGCGATGCGGAACAGCATCGCTTCCCGGAACAGTCTTTCCACGTGATACTCCTTCGCATAGCCGTAGCCGCCGTGCGTGAGTACCGCCGTCTGGCAGGCTTTGAAGCCCGCCTCGGCGGCGAGGTACTTCGCCGAGTTGGCTTCGGCGCCGCAGGGCTTGCCCGCGTCATAGAGCGCGGCAGCCTTGAGCATCATCAGGTTCGCCGCCTCAAGCTCCATCCAAGCCTCGGCGAGCGGGTGCTGCACGCCCTGGTTCATGCCGATCGGGCGGTCGAAGACGATGCGCTCCTTCGCGTACTGCGTGGCGCGCCCCAGCGCCGCGCGGCCCACTCCCACCGCCTCGGCCGCGACCAGGACGCGCTCGGGGTTCATGCCATGCAGGATATACTCGAAACCCCGCCCTTCCTCGCCGATGCGGTCCTCGACCGGGACGCGCAGGCCGTCTATGAAAAGCTCGTTGGAGTCCACCGCCTTGCGGCCCATCTTCTCGATCTCGCGGACTTCGATATGCTTGCGGTCGAGGTCGGTGTAGAACAGGCTCAGGCCGAGGGTCGGTTTTTTCACTTCCGCAGGCTCCTGCGTGCGCGCGAGCAGCAGGATCTTGTGCGCCACCTGCGCGGTGGAGATCCATACCTTCTGGCCGTTAACTACGTAGTGATCGCCGTTGCGCACCGCGCGCGTCTTCAGCTTGAGGGTATTCAGACCGCTATTGGGTTCGGTGACGCCGAAGCAGGCGCGCTCCTTGCCCTGGATGAGCGGCGGCAGCATGCGCCGTTTCTGCGCCTCGTCTCCGAAGACGATTACCGGGTTGAGGCCGAAGATGTTCATGTGCAGCGCCGAGCCGCCGCTTACCCCGGCGCCAGATTCGGTCACCGCCTGCATCAGAATCGACGCCTCGGTGATGCCCAGGCCCGAGCCGCCGTACTCCTGCGGCATGGCGATGCCGAGCCACCCGGCTTCAGCGAATGCCTGATGGAAGTCGAATGGAAATCCGCCCTCGCGGTCCTTTTTCAGCCAGTAATCGTCGCCGAAGCGCGCGCAAAGCTTGAACACCGCCTCGCGGATAGACTGTTGCTCCGCCGAAAACGAAAAATTCATAAGTCCTCCCGGTTTATTCCCATTTCACCATGGCTGGTCTAATCTCCGAAGCAGCCCTTATTCGATAAAACCGCTCATTTAAGCTGTGCGCGGCATTGACCGGGATAGTATGGGAGCTTTTGGGGGCGGCCCACAATCATCCTTACACATATGTGTAAGATTTGGCGTCCAGGGCCCCCCACCAGGTCGACGGCGGGAAGCGATCAGGAAGACTCGTCCGCCCGCAGCGCGCGCTCTTGTCGCCAACTGCCCGAGCAGCGAAAGTCAGGTGAGGAGAGCGTGCGCGGCAGCGCGGTTCAGCCAGCCGAGAAGACGAGTGGGTCAAGCAGGGAACGTCGCAAAGGGCGCCACCGGCACGACTTCGCCCGTTCACCAACGCCTATGCGGTACTCCGCGTGCGTCGCACGGAGCGTAGGCTTACCGGGCCCTGCGGCGGCGATCCCAAGCCGAGATTTCCGTCCGCAGCAGAGCGCCGAACGATGCTTCGTTGCGGTCCAGGCGGGAGGTGGGGCCACCGATACCCATGGCGACGTTCATTCCCCGAACTTGCCGGAGCAAGGGCGCCGCGATGATACCCACGCCCTGGTGGAATCGGTTGGCCGAATAGGCGAACCCAGCCTTTCGCACCTGCTCGACCGATGCCTTCACGCCGGCCATGTTGAGTCCACTTTGCGTTCCGAATTCCGCGATCGACCTCTTGACTAGGCTTTCAATCTCTTCGTCCAGCAGACGGCTCATCAAGCACCAGCCTGTCGGCGTCTGCCATAGCGGTCTCATCGCGCCGATCTGAGGCACGAATTGGAGCGCCGCGCGCGAACTCGCCACGTGGACATACTGGACATGCAGGCTGTTGCGCACGGCAACGATGATCGTCTCGCCGCTCTTGTCTTGCAGTTGGGCCACCAAGGCAGCGATGTCGGCGTCTCCCTCGAGGAAATAGTCGCCTACCCAGCTCGCCAGCCGTGCGACCTTGAGCGAAGGCATGTAGGTGCGTGCGGCACGGTCGTGATGCAAATAGCCCAGTGTGACCAGGGAACGCAACAGAACAGCGGCGCTCGATACCGGGTAACCGAGGGCCGTGACAATCTGATTCAATGGCAGCGGTCTTCGTACTTGGTCGAAGTGAGCCAGCAATTCCAGCGCCCGGCTTGCGCTCTTGACCGTATTCTGGATCGTCGAGGTGGTCGTCTTCATGGTTATCAGGATTTGGGGCGTGTTCAAGGTGGCCAAGCCGCGGCCACCCTACTTGGTCTCGCCGTCATTCTTCTTTTCCGGCCGCGGCCAGGCCCACCGGACGACGAACAGGCGCAGCCCCAAGGCCACGTCTGCTTCGAGCAAGAAAATCCACATGCCTTGCTATACTCCTTACACCATGACTTGCATCATAAACCAGTGGCGCTCGCTCTGCGCGACGGCGCTCCTGGCGCTCGTTGCCGGCTGCGCCATCGGGCCGCCGGCTGCCCCGGCGGCGACCCAGGCCTGCCCTGCCGCCGCGCCCTGCCCCCTCTCTCCTCTCTGTCCGGTATGCCCCGCGGTCACGCCCGAGCCGCCGAAGGCCAGGACCCTGGAAGCGGTGAGCTGGTCCGAGGTATCGGGCTGGATGGATGACGATCCGGGCGCGGCGTGGGAGGCTTTTCTGCGCGGTTGCACCCGCCTGAAGACGCAAACCGCCTGGCGCGAGAGCTGCGTGCTGGCCGAGCAGCTTCCCGCCGGGGCTCCGGTGCGCGACTTCTTCGAAACCCAGTTCCTGCCATATCGAGTGGCCAATGCAGACGGCAGCGTACAAGGCCTCGCCACCGGCTACTACGAGCCGCTGCTGCGCGGCAGCCGCAGGAAAGAGGGGCCGTACCGTTATCCGCTCTACGTCGCGCCCGAGGATCTGCTGATCGTCGATCTGGCCGAGATCAACCCCGAGCTGAAGCACCTGCGTCTGCGCGGACGGCTGGATGGCCGGCGCGTGGTACCGTATTACCCGCGCGCGGAAATCGAGCGCGGGCTGCCGGCTCTCGTCGGCAAGGAATTGCTCTGGGTGGATGATCCGGTGGATCTGTTTTTTCTGCAGATCCAGGGCTCCGGTCGGGTACTACTGGCCACGGGCGAGCTGGTGCGCGTGGGATACGCCGACCAGAACGGCCAGCCCTACAGGTCGATCGGGCGCTACCTGGTCGAGCAGGGCGAATTAAAGCTCGAGCAAGCGTCGATGCAGGGCATCAAGGCCTGGGGCGCGGCCAATCCGGGAAAACTGGATGCGCTGCTGAACCGGAATCCGAGCTATGTTTTTTTCCGCGAGCTGCCCAACGCCGAGGGCGTCCAGGGTTCCGCAAAAGCTGGCCCCGTGGCGACGAGCGGTCCCGTGGGCGCCCTGGGTGTGGCGCTCACGCCCGAGCGCTCCATTGCCGTCGACCCGCGTTATATTCCGCTGGGCGCGCCGGTGTTTCTCGCCACCACCTGGCCGAACAGTACGCAGCCGCTGGAGCGATTGGTACTGGCACAGGATACCGGCGGAGCGATTCGCGGCGCAGTGCGCGCCGATTTTTTCTGGGGCTTCGGCGAGGCTGCCGGCGCACAGGCAGGGCGTATGCGTCAAAGCGCCAGAATGTGGGTGTTGCTGCCGCGGGACTATCCGCTGCCGAAGTAAGCGCCGATAGCCTTCGGCCCCGTTGCGACATGTGGGGTCCATCCCCTCATGCTTCGCCTTTGCAGCGGCCGTTTCGCGATTCTGAAACGGCGTTTCAGCTTTCTATTTTCCGTTTTGGGTCAGCAGTTTTTCGACCTGCTCCGCCGGAATCGCGCCGGGCACGCGCTCGCCGTTGGCAAAGACCAGGGTCGGCGTGCCGGTGACGCGGTACCTGCGCCCCAGCTCCAGGGTCTTCTCGATCGGCGTGTCGCAGCGCGTGGCCGTCAGCACCGCCCCGTTCAGCATCAGATCGCTCCAGGCTTTCGACCTGTCGGCGGAACACCATACTGCCCTCGATTTGTCGTGCGAATCCTGCGACAGGATGGGGTACAGGAAAGTGTAGATGGTAACGTCATCCACCTTGGCCAGGTCTTTCTCGAAACGCTTGCAATAAGGGCAGTTGGGATCGGAGAATACCGCCAGGGTGCGCTTGCCGTTGCCGCGTACGGTCTTGACCGCGGCATCCAGCGGCAGATTTTCCCATTTGATGGCGCTCAGGTCGCGCAGCCTCTTCTCGGTAATGTTCTGCATGTTCTTGGCATCGATGATGTTGCCGCTGAAGATGTGGTTGATCTTCTCATCGGTGTAGAGAATCTCGCTGCCCATGCGCACTTCGTACAACCCCAAGTAAGGAGTCTTCGCCACTCCATCGATCTTGACTCCGCCCAGACGGCCTTCGAGAGTGCGTTTGATGATGGTCTCGGCGGTAAGCTTGCCCGCGGGTTCGGCGGCCTGCGTCTGTGCCAACGCCAGCGCCGGCGCGAGGAGGACGATTACGATTAGACGTTTCAACATGATTTTCCTTTACTTGCGCTGCTTTCAACCCAGGGCACGGCGGATTAGCAGGTTCTTTAGGACTGGCAGGGCATTGGTTAAGTTCAATCCGGTATTGCGCAATTTTGCCGCAGCGCCGCCTCGCGCGGCGAATAG
This sequence comes from Betaproteobacteria bacterium, assembly GCA_004298385.1. GTDB lineage: Bacteria > Pseudomonadota > Gammaproteobacteria > Burkholderiales > SG8-39 > 2-12-FULL-64-23. The sequence goes on from SCTX01000071.1 coordinate 26,180, forward strand.
TCTGTGCAGCCCGTCGGTCACCCAGGCAAGCGCGAGTATATCTTCGGCGCGCGCGCGCTCATAGCGGCGCAGCAGGCGAATTTCACCCGGATCGCGAAATAGTTCACGCTGCAGCAGCACCTGGGCCAGAACAGCGGCGTCGCCAAAGCCCAGATTGACGCCCTGCCCCGCCAGAGGGTGCAGCACGTGGCCGGCGTCGCCGATGAGGGCGATACGCGGCGCGGCAAGACGCGTTGCGCGCAGCCGCGCAAGCGGGAACTGCATCGGCGCCGACAGCAGATCGAGTTTCCCCAACGCATCCTCGCCGGCCTCTGCTACGCGGGCGCAGAAGGCATCGGCCGGCAGCGAAACCAGCTCGGCGGCGCGGGCATCGGGCGTGGACCAGACCATGGACATGCGCTGCCCCGGCAACGGCAGGTAAGCGAGCACGCCATCTTCGCGGAACCACTGGTAGGCGGTGTTGTGGTGCGCTCTGGCGCAAGCGAAATTCGCCACCACGCCCATTTGCCCGTAGGATTTTTGCTCAACGGCAATTGCCGCAGCCTGGCGCGCCCAGGAATGCATGCCGTCCGCTGCGACCACCAGCCTGGCGTGCAGGGTTTTGCCGCTCGCCAGGGTAAGTTCCGCCGCCTCATCGCGCAGTTGCAGCGCCTCGCACCGGTCCGGACAGATGAGTTCGAGCTTGTGCTGGCGCTCCAGCCCCTGCCAAAGCACGGACTGCAGCCGGCTGCTCTCGACGATCCAGGCGAGTTCGGGCACACCCGAGGCGTAAGCGGAAAACTGCAATAGCGCATCCGCGCGATCGCCGCGGATCAACATCTCGTGCACGGCGCCGATGCGCTCGCGCTCGAGCCGTTTCCATACACCCAGGCCGTTCAGGAATGCGGCGCTGCCCGGACTGATGGCGTAGACGCGGCTATCCCAGGAATCGGCGGTGGTAGGCGCCTGCGCCTCCACTAGGGCCAGTTTAAGCCCGGCGCCGCGTAACGCCGTGGCGAAGCTCGCGCCCACGAGGCCCGCGCCGACAATGACAATATCGAAGTCCATGGGGGAATTTTAGACGCAAAAGTGGCAAAGAAACGCAAACAGCGCGAAGATGAAACTCATGCCCCGGCGGCGCTGGCTTGCCCAGGGCGGGCAGCGCCAGCGCGCCAGCAGAAATTTTTCCTTTCTGGATTCAGTCGGATAGCGCGCCAACGCGCTTGACAGCCCTAGTGTGGCGCGAGGATAATCCGCGCCTTCGCCTGGCGAATTAGCTCAGCCGGTTAGAGCGACGGAATCATAATCCGCAGGTCCCCAGTTCGAATCTGGGATTCGCCACCAACATCGATGCGGCTCCCAGCGATTGGGGCCGCCTGCCTGTGCGCCTTCTTCCAACCGAAAACAGTGGTTAGCGCTTGCTTGCAAGCGTGGTGCGGCATCGGGCTCGCGCCAGCGCTGTGCGCGGGCGACCCCAACAAAAAAGGCGACATGCAATGCCGCCTTTTCTTTCCCGCTTGCTGGAATTACTTCTTCGCCGCACCGCCTCCGCCGCCTGCCCCTGCGCCACCGCCCGCACCGGCTGATTTCACATGGCATTTCACGCAATCGGCCGGCGCCTTAACGCTGAACGCCTTCTTGCCGTCGTGGCAGGCGCCGCAGAATTTGCCTGTGTTCATATCGGCCATGGTTATCTTATCTTTGCCTTTTTTCATTTCGAACAGTTTGGGCGCAGTGTGGCAATCCGCGCATTTCAAACCTTTGTCCGCATGCACCTTGGCATCGAAAGTCACTTTACCCATAGGCCCGCCGGGAAACTCCACCTTCCCAGCCGGAACCGCCAGGGCGTTCCCGATCGACAGCGTCAGCGTCAAGAATACAGCCAATATCCCCGTGAACTTCATTTTATTACCCCCTTGCATTGTTAAGATTAAGAATGAAGAACCACCTACATTAACGCAACCCCATGACAAACCGTTGACCGGCATGCGCACCGATATCCATGATGTTATTGTCGCTTTTCCATTGCTCGATGTCTACCGGAAAAATTCGGCCAGCCCCCCGGGTCGCGCGTTCACGCCTTAAGTCTCCTTCTGATTTCCTTTGCCAGCAACTCGATCTCCAAAGCCGCCACCGAACCGGCCGGGGGAAACCCGACAATGGGGGTCTCGACGAAGGCCACGCGCTGGCCGATCTGAGCCGACATGAACGGCACGCCGGAATGCTCCAATTCCTCCCGGATGTGGGCCGAAACGGCGGTACGCTGAGCCATGGTCAGGACGATTGCGTAAGGCAAAGGCGCGCGCTTGCGCTCTTTCGCGCCGGCGATTTCGCGCAGCAGTTCCACCGCTTCCATCGCCTCCCTCACGTCGAACGGCGAAGGCTTACAGGGAATAAGCACGAAGTCGGAGTGAGCCAGAGCCTCGATGTTCTTGCGCCGCCTGTAGCCTGCGGTGTCGATCACGACCCGTTCATACTCGCCAGCCAGTTTCGCTATGGTCTTGCCGATTCCCTTGCTGGTGTCCTCGAAAACGGGAACGTGCAGAACCTCCTGCCGGCAGAGGGACAACGATGCCTGCGGATCCGCGTCGAGGAGCGCGGTTTTCCTGGTCTGCGACCAATAGGCCGCGAGGCAGACGGCGAGGGTGGATTTTCCGCAGCCGCCCTTGGTCGAGTACAGGGAGACGATCATTTCCTAATTCTGCCGAAGGTCGAGGCGCGACGGTCTTCCCGGGGAAGCGGATGCGCCAAGCACAAGTCCTTGCACCGAAACGCCGCCGGATGAAGCGTACTACGAAGCAGTCCCGGATGAAAGCATCGGCGCGGCGCGCGCCCCCGCGCGTCGCTCATGGCTATGCACGGGTCCCTCGTTTATAATCCCCTGCCTCGATTCAACAATCTGGTGCCGCCCGATGCGAAGAAAACTGCTCGTCCTGCTGATCTGCGCCCTGGTCGTGCCGGCGGCCGTCCTGGCCCAGTTGCGGCAGATCCCGGATTTGGCCAAGCGCGGCAGCATCGTCCACATTCAGGACGTCATCGTCGAAGTCGACGGCCAGCGGATGCGCCTATCCGCCGGCGCGCAGATCCGCAGCCGAGACAATCTGTTCATCGTGCCGATGAGCCTGCCGCGAGGCGCGCCGGTGAAATACACCCTCGACGGCTCGGGCCAGATACACCGGGTATGGGTGCTCACCGCCGAAGAAGCCGCCGCGCCCGACAAGAAACCAAAGTGACGATGGCGCACAAGCTCTACATCAAGACTTTCGGTTGTCAGATGAACGAGTACGACTCGGCCAAGATGGCGGACGTGCTCGCCGCGGCCGAAGGCATGGAGACCACCACCGATCCGGCCGAGGCCGACGTGATCGTGTTCAACACCTGCTCGGTACGCGAAAAGGCGCAGGAGAAAGTGTTCCACGACCTGGGCCGGGTGAAACAGCTCAAGCGCGAGCGCCCCGGCCTGGTGATCGGCGTCGGCGGCTGTGTCGCCAGCCAGGAGGGCGCGGCCATCGTTGCGCGCGCGCCTTACGTCGATGTGGTATTCGGCCCGCAGACCCTGCACCGCCTGCCGGCGCTGATCGCGGCGCGCCGGCGCACGGGCAAGCCGCAGGTGGACATCTCTTTTCCCGAGATCGAGAAATTCGACCGCCTGCCGCCGGCGCGGGTCGCGGGCGTCTCGGCCTTCGTCTCCATCATGGAGGGTTGCGGCAAGTACTGCAGCTTCTGCGTCGTCCCCTACACCCGCGGCGAGGAAGTTTCGCGGCCGTTCGAGGATGTCCTCACCGAGGTGGCGGAACTGGCGCTGGCAGGCGTGAAGGAAGTTACCCTGCTCGGCCAGAACGTAAACGCTTATCGCGGCGACACCGGCGGCGAGCGCAACGACGGCTCGCGCGACAGCGCCGACTTCGCGCTGCTGCTGGAATACGTCGCCGAAATTCCCGGCATCGAGCGCGTCCGCTACACCACCTCGCATCCCAAGGAATTCACCCAGCGCCTGATCGACGCCTACGTCCGCATCCCCAATCTCGCGGGCCACGTGCACCTGCCGCTACAGTCGGGATCGGACCGGGTGCTTGCGGCGATGAAGCGCGGCTACACCGCGCTGGAGTACAAGTCCATCATCCGCCGGCTGCGCGCCGCGCGCCCCGATATTTCTATTTCGTCGGACTTCATCGTCGGCTTCCCCGGCGAAACCGAGCGCGATTTCGAAGCGACCATGAAGCTCATAGCCGAAATCGGCTTCGACGATTCCTACTCATTCCTCTATAGCCCGCGGCCGGGCACGCCGGCGGCGGAACTCGCCGACGACACGCCGCAGAAGGTGAAGCAGGAACGTTTGGCGCGATTGCAGGCGCTGATCGAACGGCAGGCGAGCGCGATCAGCAATGCCATGGTCGGCAGCACCCAGCGCGTTCTAGTCGAGGGCGCGGCGAAAAAAAATCCCGGCGAGCTTTGCGGTCGCTGCAGCAGCAATCGCATGGTGAATTTCGCCGGTCCGGCCGAGCTCGTCGGCTGCCTGGTCGACATCACCATCACGGCGGCGCTGTCGCACTCCCTACGCGGCGAATGCCGCGTTCCACCATCGGGCGGCGAATGCCGCGTTCCACGATCGGGCGGCGAATGCCGCGTTCCACCATCGGGCGGCGAATGCCGTGTTCCACCATCAGGCGGCAACGTCCGCGTTCCACAATCGGCCGGCGAAATCCGCGTTGCCGAAGCGGGCGGCAAGGTCCGCACTTTGCGATGAAGCCCAAACCGGTAGAAATCACGCTCTCTCCGGTCGACAATCAGCGCCTCGCTACTTTATGCGGCGTGTTCGATGAGAACCTGCGCCAGATCGAAATCGCGCTCGACATCACCATCTCGCGCCGCGGCGAGCGCTTCGTGCTGAAAGGACATCCGCGGCAGACCGCGCGCGGGGCCGACGTGCTGGAGCGCTTCTACAACCAGGCCAAACGCGGCCTCACCATCGACGACGTGCAGCTTGGCCTGGTGGAGGTCCGACAGTCCAGCGCAACTGCGGAAGCCCCGGCCCTGCTCACGCGCAAGCCCGACCTGCACGGGCGCACCCCGCGCCAGGTCGAGTACATGAAAAACATCCTCGAGCACGACATTAGCTTCGGCATCGGCCCGGCCGGCACCGGCAAGACCTATCTGGCGGTAGCCTGCGCGGTGGACGCGCTGGAACGCGACGCGGTGAAGCGCATCGTGCTGGTGCGCCCGGCGGTGGAGGCCGGCGAGCGGCTCGGCTTTCTTCCCGGCGACCTGGCGGAGAAAGTCAATCCGTATCTGCGCCCGCTGCACGACGCGCTCTACGACCTGATGGGCTTCGACAAGGTGGGAAAATTGTTCGAGCGCGGCGCGATCGAGATCGCCCCGCTTGCCTACATGCGCGGGCGCACCCTCAACCACTCCTTCATCATCCTCGACGAGGCGCAGAACACCACGCCGGAGCAGATGAAAATGTTCCTCACCCGCATCGGCTTCGGCAGCAAGGCGGTGGTCACCGGCGATGTCACTCAAATCGACCTGCCGCGCGGCAGCAAGAGCGGATTGGTGGAGGCGCGCAGGATACTGGCCGAGGTGCGCGGCCTCGCTTTCACCTTGTTTCTTGCGGAGGACGTCGTGCGCCACCCGCTGGTGCAGCGCATCGTCAACGCGTATGAGCGCCAACAGAACGAAACCTGAGCGCGCCGCGGTCAAACTGGAACTGACGGTGCAAAAAGCGGTGAACTCCCCCGGCCTGCCGACCAAGACCGAGTTGCGCCGCTGGCTGGCTGCGGCCCTCGAACGGAGCGCCGCGGTCACCGTGCGCTTCGTCGGCGCCGCCGAAGGCCGCAGGCTCAACCGCGAGTACCGCGACCGCGACTACGCCACCAACGTGCTCAGCTTCGACTACGGCAGCAGCGCGCTCGGCCAGGCGCTCACGGGCGACATCGTGCTGTGCGCGCCGGTGCTGAGGCGCGAGGCGCGCGCGCAGGGCAAGACGCTCGCCGCGCACGTCGCGCACCTGGCGGTGCACGGCGCGCTGCACCTGCAGGGATACGATCACCAAAGCCCGAGCGCCGCGGCGCGGATGGAAGCGCTGGAAAAGAGGATACTGGCGAAACTCGCGTTTCCGGACCCCTACGCCGGCGCTGCAGGATGAAGAACGGGTGACAGGTGGATAATATCACCCTGCTCCCCGGCGCCCGCCACCAGTCAGACATGAACATGGAAGACGAAAAACCGCATAAACCCACCTTGCTCGAACGCCTCTCGGCGCTGATCATGCGCGAGCCGGAGGACCGCGAGCAGTTGATCCGGTTGCTGCACTCCGCCTACGAGCGCAACCTGCTCGACTCCGAGGCGTTGTCGATGATCGAAGGCGTGCTGCAGGTGTCGGAGATGCAGGTGCGCGACATCATGGTCCCGCGCGCGCAGATGGATGTGGTCGACATCGGCGAGACGCCGGACAAGTTCATTCCGACGGTGATTTCGACGGCGCATTCGCGTTTCCCGGTGATCGACCGCGAGCGCGACAACGTCCTCGGCATCCTGCTCGCCAAGGATCTGCTGCACTACTACGCCGGCGAGGAGGAATTCGAGGTGCGCGAAATGCTGCGGCCGGCGGTGTTCGTGCCCGAATCGAAACGCCTTAATGTGCTGCTGCGCGAATTCCGCGCCAGCCGCAATCACATAGCCATCGTGGTCGACGAATACGGCGGCGTCGCCGGCCTGGTGACCATCGAAGACGTGCTGGAGCAGATCGTCGGCGACATCGAGGACGAGTATGACTTCGACGAAACGGAAGACAACATCCTGCCCGAATCCAGCGGCCAGTACCGGGTCAAGGCGCAGACCGAGATCACCGATTTCAACGAAGAATTCCGCACCAGTTTCGACGACGGGGAATATGACACCGTCGGCGGGCTGGTGATCAGCCGCTTCGGCCGCGTGCCCAAGCGCGGCGAGAGCATCGTCATCGACGGCCTCAGGTTCCAGGTAATGCGCGCCGACAGCCGCCGCCTGCACACCCTGCTGGTGCAAAAGCCACGGGATCAATGAATCCCGTCGCCGCGGGATCGGGGAATCCCGTTGTATTGGGACCTGCGCCCGCCGCGCTCGCCGCCTTCCTGCTCGGCGCAGCCACGGTGCTGGGTTTCGCGCCCTTTGGCCTCGCGCCCCTGCCCATTTTTACCGCCGCCGGCCTGCTCTGGCTGTGGCAGGAGGCGAGCACGCCGCGCCGCGCGGCCGCGTCGGGCTTTGCCTTCGGCATGGGTCTGTTTCTCGCCGGCGTCAGTTGGGTCTATGTCAGCCTGCACTACTACGGCGCCATGCCGGCGCCGCTCGCCGCCATCGCTACCTTGCTCTTTTGCGCCCTTCTCGCGCTGTTTCCCTGCGCGACCGGCTATCTGCAAGCGCGGCTGCGCGTTTCGATCGCGACCAGGCAATTGCTGCTGATCCCGGCGCTGTGGACGCTCGGCGAATGGCTGCGCGATTGGGTATTCACCGGCTTCCCCTGGCTCGCGTTCGGCTATTCACAGGCCGGTTCGCCGCTTCGCGCTTATGCCGCGCTCACCGGCGTATTCGGCCTGTCCTGGTTGGTATGGCTTTGCGCCGGACTGCTGCTTGCGCTGGCGCGCGCCAGAGGGCGCACCGCGGCGCTCGCCGGCCTCGCACTCGTCTTTGGCACAGGTTATGGCTTGAAGCGAATCGAGTGGACCCAAGCGCTAGGCGCGCCGATCACGGTGAGCCTGGCGCAGGGGAACATCCCGCAAGAGTTGAAATGGGATTCTGCGCGCTTCGCCGCCACGGTACAGTTGTACCAGCGCATGATACAGGGATCGGCGGCGCAACTCACTGTCCTGCCCGAGACCGCCATTCCGCGCTTTCTTGACCTGCTCGATCCCGAATTACTGCGCACGCTTGCCCGGACGGCACGCAGCCACGGCGGCGATCTGATCATGGGACTACCGGTGCGCGATGCGTCCGGGCGCTATTACAACAGCGTGCTTAGCCTGGGCCTCTCTCCGACCCAGCGCTACGACAAGTTCCATTTGGTTCCGTTCGGAGAATTCATCCCGCCCGGTTTCGGCTGGGTGCTCTCGATACTGCAAATTCCGCTAAGCGATTTCTCCCGCGGCGGCGGCGCCCAGGCGCCGCTCGCCCTTGCCGGACAAAAAATCGCGGTCAATATCTGCTACGAGGATGCGTTCGGCGAGGAAATCATCCGCGCGCTCCCCGAGGCGACGCTACTCGTGAATGTTAGCAACGTCGCCTGGTTCGGCGATTCGCTCGCGCCGCACCAGCATCTGCAGATCGCGCAATTGCGCGCGCTCGAGACCGGCCGCAGCATGCTGCGTGCCACCAACACCGGCATGACCGCCATTATCGACCATCGTGGCAATATCGCCGCGTCCCTGCCGCCCTTCACTCAGGGCGCCTTGATCGGCACCGCGCAGGGCCGCAGCGGCGCCACGCCCTATGTGCGCTGGGGCAACGCGCCGGTGATAGCGCTCGCGCTCCTGGTCTGGGGCCTGCTCATGCTGCGCCGCAGGAAAGCGGCGGCGCCGGTATGAAATCGCATAACATGTCCGAAGCGACGCCGACATCATCGGTCCTGCCGTTCTTTCTGAGCTCCTTCGCCTGGAATTTCGCGCTGGGCATGACCTATCCCCTGGTGCCCCTGTACGCCCATCAGTTGGGCATGTCGGGCGTGGGCATCGGCACTCTAGTGGCGCTGCCGGTAGTGGTCCAGATCAGCCTCAACCTCATCGGTGGCGCTTATACCGACCGGGTGGGCGGACGCAGCCTGATGCTTGCCTCCTTCGCGCTCACCGCGGGCGCGGGCGCGGTGTTCTTTTTCGCCGGCGGTTTCTGGCTGCTGCTGCTCGCGCAACTTCTCATGGTGATGTCGCGCGCGATGTACTGGCCCGCCTCACAGACGCTGGGCAGCGAAATGCCCGGCGGGCGCAGCCTGCAGATGGGGCGGCTCAATGCCGTTACCAATGTCGGACAGATCGCCGGCATGGCTGGCGCCGGGGTTTTGCTGCTGCGGTTCGGCTTCGGCCCGTCGTTCCTGGTGCTCGCCGCGATGGGCGCGCTCGCGTTCGTCTTCGGCTATCGCGTGCCCCAAAAACGCAAGCACCCGGGGCGCAAGCCGCGGCGATTGTTCTCGGGATACGCCCAACTCATCCGCCTGCGCGTGTTTCCTTTCGCCATCATGTGCGCCTATATCTCGGCCCTGCCGTTTTCGCTCGGCTTGTCCTTCTACCCCATCCTGTTCGTCGAATACGGTTACGCCTCGGACGCAACCGGCAGCTTGCTCGCGCTGCGCGCCATCGGTTCCGCCCTGGCGGGTCTGGTCATCGCGCGCTATCTCGACTACTCCGCAAAACTAGCCGTGCCCTTCGCTTGCGCCATCGCGACGGCGCTGTCGGTGGGTTTGATCGCGAGTGCGCGCGAGGCCTGGATGATCGGCCTGTTAATGGCGACGGTCGGCCTCGCCTCCGGCATCATGACGCTGTTCGTCCAGATGCTGATCAGCGAGATCAGCACCGTCGACAACCGCGGATCGGCGCTCGCCCTGGGGGGGCTGGGCTGGGGGCTGTCGCATTTATCCACGCCCCTCGCCATGGGTTATCTCACGGACCGCCTGGGCATCCTGCCCGCGTTCCATATCCTCGGCGGCTTCGCCTTCCTATGGGCCATCGCCCTCATCCCGATGAACCGCTGGGCTTTGGCCAAACCGGATAGCAAACGGGACAATCAGGCCAACTCATGAACCTGCCCCCGAGCATACTGGACCAGTCTCCAATCATCAACAACCACACACCCGCGCGCGCCGTGATCGGCGATCCGCGCCAGGTGCGAGAGCGGCCGCCGCGATTGCGCGAGCAATTCAATGCCGACGAACTGATGCCCCTCACCATCACCGGCGGCTACGCCAGCCGCTTGAGGTCTTACGAATTGCCGGCGCGGGAATTCACATTGCAATGAAACAGTCGCGCAACCTGACGCTCAAGCTCGCCACGCCTGCGGATGCGGCGCCGATCGCGGCGATGTCGCGCGAGCTGATCGAGGCCGGCCTGCCCTGGTCATGGACGCCCGAGCGCGTGGCGCGCAACCTTGGCCAGCGCGAGACCCTGGTGCTGACGGCGCGCGACAGCGCGCGCCTGGCGGGTTTCGCCATCATGCAGTTCGGCGAACAGCGCGCGCACCTGTCGCTGCTCGCCGTGCGCCCCGATTACCAGCGCCGGGGCGTTGCCCGGCGCATGCTGGAATGGCTCACCGAATCCGCGCTCACCGCGGGCATCGCCAGCGTTCATCTGGAGCTGCGTGAAACCAACCTGGGAGCGCGCCGCTTCTATCTGCAGCAGGGCTTTGCCGAAACCGTGCGCATCCCCGGCTATTACCGCGGCGTCGAGACCGCGGTGCGCATGCTGCGCGAGATCCGCGTCAAGTCGTAGGACCGTGGGATACTCGTGGGCATCCAGTGGCGTCCTCGGCAGATGGACGGGCTACTCCAGGGACTTTGGTAGACCGGAAAAAACTGATGGGAAATTTGCCTGGATATTTGTCCTTGCCGGGCTAGGCCTCGCTCCGATGCAGATAGGAATGCAACTTGCCCAAGGTTGGCATATTATTGTTGCCGTGCACATCAACAGGCGCTGACTGTGAATAGCGAAAAAAGCAGCAACTTGGCAGGCGACTTGTGGGGAGGTCTGGCGGCAATGCTGGTCGCTTTGCCGTCTGCGATCGCCTTCGGCGTGACGATTTTTTCCCCGCTGGGCGGGACTTACGCGGCACAGGGAGCGATCGCCGGAATTCTGGGAGTCACCGCCCTCGGCCTGATCGCGGGCGCTTTCGGTGGAACCAACCGCCTGATTACCGCGCCCTGCGCGCCCGCTGCGGCCGTGCTGTCGGCGCTCGCCATCCAATGGTCTCAAAACGGCATCACGGCGGAATCCGTGGTGCTCATGCTAACCCTGATGGGACTTATTTGCGGCCTGATGCAGGTGGCCTTTGGCGCCGTCGGCCTCGGGCGCCTGATCAAGTACATGCCCTACCCGGTGGTCAGCGGCTACTTGAGCGGCGTCGGCATCATCATTATCGTCAGCCAGATTCCAAAATTCCTCGGCCTGCCGAAACAGACGTCCTTGTGGGAAGGGCTGGTGTCGCCGTCCTCATGGCAGTGGCAAGGCGTTGCTGTCGGGGCGGTAACGGTGATCGTCATGGCGATTGCGCCGAAGTTCACCAAGGCCGTCCCTGCCGCGATCCTCGCGCTCGCGGCCGGCGTCCTCGCCTACTTCGGCCTGGGCCTGGCGGATCCGGCGCTGTACACGCTCCCGGGAAACGCACTGATCGTGGGGCCGCTTGGCGGCGGGGACGCCAGCTTCAGCGACGCGATCGCCGGACGCTGGAAGGCGATCGGAGACGTGGACGTCGCCCTGCTCGGCCGCTTGCTGGTCCCGGCGGCAACGCTGGCGGTCCTGCTCTCGATCGATACGCTCAAGACCTGCGTCGTGCTGGACGCGCTCACGCGGTCCCGCCATAACTCGAACCGGGAACTGATCGGACAGGGACTCGGCAACCTGGCCGCGTCGAGCATCGGGGGCGTACCGGGCGCGGGCCAGATGGGTGCCACGCTGGTCAACATGTCGAGCGGCGCGCAGACCCGGCTGTCGGGCCTGATCGAGGGCGCGCTGGCGCTGATCGCGTTCCTGATCCTGGGCGCGCTCATCGCCTGGGTGCCGATCGCGGCGCTCTCGGGCATCCTGATCGTTATCGGTTTTCGCATGATCGACCGCCACAGCCTGCAACTGCTGAAGGCGCGCACCACCATTCTCGATTTTGTCGTGATTGCCGCGGTGGTGGTGGTTGCGCTTACCTTCAGCCTGATCGCTGCTTCGGGCGCCGGCATCGCGCTTGCCATCATGCTGTTCATCCGTGAGCAGATCCGCGGATCGATCGTGCGCAGCAAGGCCTACGGCAATCAGATGTTTTCCAAGCGCGTGCGCCTGCCGGACGAGATGGCGATTCTGGAGCGGCGCGGCGACCACACCGCGATCTTCGAGCTGCAGGGAAGCCTGTTCTTCGGCACCACCGACCAGCTATATACGATCCTCGAACCCGAACTCAAGACGCGCACCTACATCATCCTCGACATGCGGCGGGTGCAATCGGTTGACCTTACCGCGGTGCACATGATCGAACAGATCGAGAGCACGCTCGCCGAACGCGGCGCATTCCTCATCTTCAGCCACCTTCCCGGAAATGTCCCCAGCGGCCAGGATATGCGCCAATACTTCGACCAGGTCGGTCTGGTGAAAGCGGAGCGGCGCATCCAGACCTTCGACGAGCTCGACGAAGCGCTGGAGTGGGTCGAGGAACGCATCATCGAAGAAGAGCACCTCGAACGCCTGCAGGAAAAGCCGCTCGAACTGCGCGAGATCGACGTCTTCCTCGGCCGCAAGGAGTCCACCCTCGCCGCCCTCGAGTCGTGCATGGAAAAGCGCTCGTACAAAGCGGGGGAGAAGATATTCGCGCAAGGCGACGCCGGGGACGAGTTGTTCCTGATCCGACGCGGGGCGGTGCGCATCGTGCTGCCCCTGGCCGGCAAGCAGGGCCATCACCTGGCGACCTTCGGCCGCAGCGACTTTTTCGGCGAGATGGCTTTCCTCGATCCGGCGCCGCGTTCCGCCGACGCCATGGCGTTTACCGATACCGACCTGTTCGTGCTCTCGCGCAAGCGCTTCGATACCCTGGCCGAAGAGCACAAGAAACTGGCGATCGGCCTGGTCTTGAGTGTCGCCAGGGTGCTTTCAATACGCCTGCGTTACGCCAATGCCGAATTGCGCGCGTTGCACATGTCCTGAGATCGCGACCAGCGCGTCCGGCCCTTCTTCGTCTTAGGCGCGCTTTTCGCGATCTCGGTCTCGGAGAAATAATAGCGCGGGTAATAAACGATCCTGGCCGGATCGCAATCGGCGAAGTCGACAACGATTTCAATGCGGGAAGGTGTCATTCAGGCGCCGATGAGCATGTAGTCGACGCCATGCTCGTTCGGTGCGCGCAGGAGAAGTTCAGGTCATCGACGCTGACAGGCCGGGCGTACTTTTGCTCGGTGTCCTTCACGCTAACGATTTCTTGACTTACGCCGTAGGCAGCTTGTGCCCCTTAAAGTCCTCGCGCAGCTTGGTCTTCAGCAGTTTGCCCGTGGCGGTGTGCGGCAACTCCTGGACGAACACCACGTCGTCGGGCATCCACCACTTCGCGATCTTGCCCTCGTAGAACTTGAGCAGTTCCTCGCGCGTAACCTCGGCCCCGGGTTTCCTCACCACGATCAGGAGCGGACGCTCGTCCCACTTGGGGTGACGGCAGCCGATCACCGCCGCCTCCGCCACGGCCGGATGGCCAACCGCGATGTTTTCCAGCTCGATGGTGCTGATCCATTCGCCGCCGGTCTTGATCACGTCCTTGGAGCGGTCGGTGATCTGCATGTAACCGTCGGGGTCGATGCTGGCGACATCGCCGGTCGGGAACCAGCCTTGTCCTTTAGCGTCCGGACGCAGGGGGTCACCACCCTCGCCCTTGAAATAACTGCTGGTGATCCACGGGCCGCGCACCAGCAGGTCGCCGAACACCTTGCCGTCCCAGGGCAGCTCCTTGCCTTCGCCATCGACGATTTTCATGTCCGCGCCGAAGATGTTGCGGCCTTGCTTGGACTGGAGCGCGAGCTTCTGTTCTATCGACAGGGCGAGATGCTTGGCCTTGAAAGTGCACACGGTGCCGAGCGGGCTCATTTCGGTCATGCCCCAGGCATGCAAGACCTGCACGCCGTACTCCTCCTGGAAATTCCTGATCATCGCCGCGGGTGCGGCCGAGCCGCCGATCACCGTCCGGTTCATGGTGCTGAACTTGAGCTTGTTCTGTCCCATGTGCATCAATAGCGCGAGCCATACGGTGGGTACGCCCGCCGATACCGTGACCCGCTCCGCCTCGAACAGTTCGTACAGGCTCTTGCCATCCAATTGTGCGCCCGGGAACACCAGCTTGGCGCCGACCATGGCGCAGCCATAGGGCAGGCTCCAGGCGTTGGCATGGAACATCGGCACCACCGGCAGCATCACATCGCGCGCGGAAATGTTGAGCGCATCGGGCAGCGCCGCCGCAAACGCATGGATCACCGTCGAACGGTGCGAGTACAACACGCCCTTGGGATTGCCGGTGGTGCCCGAGGTGTAGCACAGGGACGAGGCAGTGTACTCGTCCAGTTGCGGCCATTCGAAATTGCCGTTCTCGGCCGCGACCAGCTCCTCGTAACAAAGCAGATCGGAAACATGGATCTTCGGCATATGCGCGCGGCCGGTCATCGCGATCCAGCCTTTCACGCCCTTGCACGCAGGGGCGAGCTTCTCCACCAGCGGCGCGAAAGTGAGGTCGAATAGCACGTAGCCGTCTTCGGCATGGTTGACGATATAGACGAGTTGCTCGGCGAACAGGCGCGGGTTGACGGTGTGCATCACCGCTCCCATTCCCGAGATCCCGTAGAAGGCCTCGAAATGGCGGTAGCCGTTCCAGGCGAGGGTGCCGACCCGATCGCCCTCTCCTACGCCCAGCCGGACGAGCGCCTGCGCCAGTTGGCGCGCGCGCTTGTGCGCCTCGCGGTAGGTGTAACGGTGTATTGCGCCCGAGCCGTCGGCGGCCGGTCCTTCGACCGTGCGCGACGCGATTTCGGTGTCGCCATGGTGCCGGTCGGCGTGGACGATGAGCGAAGAAATAAGCAGGGGAATTTCCTGGATCAAGCCGCGCAGCATGGTTTTTCTCCGATACAGACAGAAATTTTCCGCAGACGGCGCAAATTACCCTGCCGCGGAATCGGTGTCAATTAAGTCGTGGAACGCGCCATTACCCACGCCAAGGCTAATTTCTTCGTCGGCGGTTTCGCGCTCCGAGGCGGCGCCGGCGACGCAGGAAGTCGCGATGTACAACAGGAGCGGGAATTTGAACGAGCTGCCGACACGCTTCGATCTCGCGAGGAGCGAGCTCCGAGATCACGTCGGCGCACATCGGCATGAGGAAGAATACGGCATGATGATGATCGATGCCGAGCGCGACAGCGCGTCTGGTGCAAGCCGCGGCCGCGCTCAGCCGGCCTTGAGGCCGGTCACCCGGTGCAGGGTACCGGGCACGAATACCTCGTCGCTGATCTTGGCGAAGCCCGCCTGCTTGAAGTAACCGATGCACTGGGCGATGGTGTGGGTCTTGCCGCCGCTGTGGCAGATGGCCTCGTTCATGCCCCACAGCGCCGCATCGAGCGGTCCGCGCCGGTCGTCGTTAATCATCTCGCCCACGAGATGGAATTCCCCGCCAGGCAGCAACGCAGCGTGGACCTTGCTCACGACGAGTTGGATTACCTCGTCATCGTAGATCGGCAGATTGCTGGCCATCACCACGGCGTCCACGTCGTTGGGGAACGCTGTCTTGGTGAAATCCCCGGGCAGGGTCGTCACCCGGTCCTCCACGCCGTTGAGCCTCAGGTACTCCTTGGTCACCTCGGTCACGGGCGGCAGGTCCAGCACCACGGCGCGCAGCTTAGGAAAGGTCTGGACCGCACTGATGCTGTAAGCGCCCGAGCCTCCTCCCAGATCCAGCAACTTGCGCCGCTTGGATAGATCCACGAGGCGGCTGAACCGCTTACCCGCCCCTACACCGATGCTGTAGGTGGCCGCATGATACTTGCGCGCCTCCTCCACGGTCAGATCCTCGTACATGCCCAGGGTGACGGGCGCTTCCTTGCGCTTGAGGTGCTCGGTCAGGCGGAACCATTCCGGCACGCTGGGGCGCGTGAACATCAGCCAGTCGGCGGCATATCTCGGCTCGCCCTTCACCAGAAACCGGGCCGTATCCGGCGCATTGCACAGGGTCTTGCCATCCCACTCGATCAGGCCCATGGCGAGCGCGACGGCGACCATGCGCTCCACGTTCAGCGCCGTAATGCCCATGGCTCGGCTCAGTTCCTGTTCCGTGTCGGCGCCGTGGGCAATATGCGTGAACAGCTCCAGATCGATCGCCGCGAATAGAACGGCGGATTCGCAATAGGCCCGCGCGAACCGCTGCAGGCGAGTGGTATCGGCTTTCTGCTCGGTCATGGCTGATGCTCCTCTAAGAGGGCTGGCGCATGCGCAACGGGGTAAGGCACGGCATTCGCATGGCCGCCGGCTGATGCGCGGCTGCTATTCCGGAACCTTGAAGTAATCCGGTTTGCCCAAGGGCCAATACTCGCCCCACACGTGCTCGCCGCCGTCAACAGTCAGCACCGCGCCCGTAATGAATTTGGCCGAAGGCGCCGAAAGGTACACGGCCGCCTCCGCGACGTCCATCACGTCCCCGAGCCGGCGCATCGAATTGTGGCCGAAGCTGGGACGGGCCGTGAGCGGATAGTTGACCAGCCCCGGGCTGGCCACCACGCCGATGGAGATACTATTGACGCGGATCTTATACGGCGCCCATTCCACGCTGAGCGACTTGCCGAGATTGACCTGCCCCGCACGCGCGGCGACCGTGTGGGGGATGCCCACGGCGGCCTTGTCCATGACGGTGGCCATGTTCACGACGCTGCCGGGATGTCCGCGATCGCGCCAACGCCGGCCGGCGGCCTGCATCATGTACCACGAACCGTAGAGGATGGTTTCCACCACCGCATGCCAGCCCTTGGGCGTGATATCGAACGCCGGAGCCGCAAACTGGCCGCCCGCGCTGTTGATCAGCACGTCCATCCGCCCGTAGCCCTCCCACACCTCGTCCATGAGGGCCGACACCTGCTCGGGATCGCGAACGGACATGGCCCGCATCGAACTCTCGATGCCCAGCTTGGCCAGATCCTCACGCAGCGCCTCCAGCTTGCCCGCATCGCGGCCGCAGCCGAAGATGGTCGCGCCCAAGCGCCCGAAGAGAACGCTGCACGCGCGACCGATGCCGCCGGCAGCGCCGGAGATGAGAACTACTTGACCCTTCAACAGGCCGTCGCGGAACACCGTGGGCCAGTTGAACAGTTCCTCGTTGCTGAGCGCCCTGTAAACATCCTCTCTTGACGCGGTCGAATCCGTCATGCCATCCCCCTGTCTAGTCGTGCCGATACCCATTGTCTCACAGCGATGTGACGGTTATTCCGAGGGCACGCCGCAGGCGTTGTGGGAAAATAGTACAATCTGCAACGAGCGGCTGGAGGTTCAACGGCCGATTTCGACCGCCACCGACGCGAATTCCTTCTCGTCATTAGGCAGCAGCGCGTCTTGCCAGGGCCTGACAGCAGTCCGAATCAACAAGAAATATGCTTTTCCTTTGCATCCGTCGCGGTTAATTCTTTTCGTTGGAGAGTTTCAATGAGTGCGAATTATGAAGTCAAAGGCGGCGTCGCCGTCATCACCCTGAACAACCCGCCGGTCAACGGCCTCGACCACGCGACCCGCTCGGGCATATTCGACGGTCTAACAAAAGCCCTGGCCAACAAAAGGGTAAAGGCAGTCGTGATCACCGGCGCGGGCAAGGCCTTCTCCGGCGGCGCCGACATCAATGAATTCAATTCGCCCAAGATCTTTGCCGAACCGAACCTGCACTCGGTCATCGCGGCGATCGAGGCGGCCGACAAGCCGGTGATCGCCGCAGTGCACTCGGTCGCCATGGGCGGGGGCCTCGAACTGGCGCTGGGCTGTCATTATCGCGTGGCGGCCCCGGGCGCGCAGATCGCGCTGCCCGAAGTGAAACTCGGCCTGCTGCCCGGCGCCGGCGGCACCCAGCGCCTGCCGCGCGTGGTCGGGGTGGAAACCGCGCTCAACATGATAGTTTCGGGCAATCCGGTAATGTCGGAAAAGCTCGCCGGCACCAAGCTCTTCGACCAACTGATCGAAGGCGAGCTGATGA
Organism: Betaproteobacteria bacterium; assembly: GCA_004298385.1. GTDB lineage: Bacteria > Pseudomonadota > Gammaproteobacteria > Burkholderiales > SG8-39 > 2-12-FULL-64-23. The sequence continues at coordinate 44,066 of SCTX01000071.1, forward strand.
CGGGGGCGATTGCCTTCGCCGACAAAGTTGCCGCTGCCCGGCCTTTGCCCAGGGTGCGCGACATCAAAGTCGACTATCCCAACCACGAGGCTTTCTTTCAGTTCGCACGCGCTACCGTCGGCGCCATGGCGAAGAATTTTCCGGCGCCGCTGAAATGCGTCGACTGCGTCGCCGCCGCGGCAAGTATGAAATTCGAGGATGGCTTGAAGCTCGAACGCGAAAATTTTCTCGCGCTGGTGCAAACCACGGAGAGCCGCGCGCTGCGCCATTTCTTTTTCGGCGAGCGCGCCGCCTCCAAGATCCCCGATGTGCCCGAGGACACGCCCAAGCGTCCGATCAAGTCGGCCGCGATCATCGGCGCCGGCACCATGGGCGGCGGCATCGCCATGAACTTCGCCAACGCCGGCATCCCGGTCACCGTGCTGGAGATGAAGCAGGAAGCGCTGGACAAGGGTCTGGCCACGGTGCGCAAGAACTACGAAAACACGATGAAGAAAGGCCGGCTGACGCAGCAGAAGTTCGACCAGTGCATGGGCCTGATCAAGGGCACCCTCGCTTATGACGACATCAAGGACGCCGACATCGTGATCGAGGCGGTGTTCGAGGAAATGGAGGTGAAGGAGAAAGTATTCAAGAAACTGGACCAGGTGATCAAACCCGGCGCGATCCTCGCCTCCAACACGTCGACCCTCGACCTCGACAAGATCGCCGCTTTCACCAAGCGGCCGCAGGACGTGATCGGCACGCATTTCTTCAGCCCGGCCAATGTGATGAAGCTGCTGGAAATCGTACGCGGCGAAAAAACCGCCAAAGACGTGCTCGCCACCACCATGGCGCTGTCGAAAAAAATCAGGAAAACCGGCGTGGTTTCCGGCGTGTGCGACGGTTTCATCGGCAACCGCATGGTGGAGCAGTATTCGCGCCAGGCAGGGTTTCTGCTCGAGGAAGGCTGCCTGCCGGAACAGGTGGACCAAGCGATCGAAAAGTTCGGCTTCGCCATGGGCCCGTTCCGCATGATCGACATGGCCGGCAACGACATCGGCTGGGCCATACGCAAGCGCCGCTATGTCGAGCGTCCGGATATGAAGTATTCCAAGACCGCGGACTTGCTGTGCGAGATGGGCCGCTTCGGGCAGAAGACCGGCGCCGGCTGGTACGACTACAAGCCGGGCGACCGCAAGCCTTACCCTGCGCAACTCGTGAATGACATGATCGCCAAGCACTCCAAGGACATCGGCGTGGCACGGCGCAAGATCAGCGATCAGGAAATCGTCGAGCGCCTGGTGTATGCGCTGGTCAACGAGGCCGCCTACATTCTCGAGGAAGGCATCGCGCAACGCGCTTCCGACGTGGACATGGTGTATCTCACCGGTTACGGCTTCCCGCTGCATCGCGGCGGACCCATGTTCTATGCCGACACCATCGGCCTGCCCAACGTCGTCGCAGCCATGAAGAAATACGCCAAGGGCCGTCACCGCGAGTTCTGGAAGCCGGCTCCGCTGCTGGCCAAACTCGCGAAGAAAGGAAAGACCTTCAATTGATCTACGCATTACGTGGCGCGTTGAATCGCGCCTATCGTTGTAGCAATGCTTGGATCTTGCGCGGACGGCGACCCGTCCGCGCGGATCGCCGATTGCGCACGGACGAAGAACCCGTCCGTGCGCAATCGGCGATCTTGTATAAAAGCAAACCTAAGCCATCCTTGTTTTTTTCCATAACCGCGTTTGCTGTACGGATGCGCTTTTTATCCGTACAGCAAACGCGGTTGGCGCGCGCAGCGCGCAAGTCCGCTGTTCGCTAGGACACCGTATATAAGCGCAATTTCAGGAGATCATCATGACTGACGCCGTTATTGTTTCCACCGCACGCACCGGCCTCGCCAAATCCTGGCGCGGCGCCCTCAACATGACCCACGGCGCCACCATGGGCGGGCACGTGGTCAAACACGCCATCGAGCGCGCAGGCATCGAAGCCGCCGAAGTCGAGGACGTACTCATGGGCTGCGCCACCCCAGAGGGCGCGACCGGAGCGAACATCGCGCGGCAGATCGCACTGCGCGCCGGCTGCCCGGTAAGCACCGCAGGCGCCACCGTGAACCGCTTCTGCTCCTCCGGCCTGCAGACCATCACCATGGCGGCACAGCGCGTCATCGCCGGCGAGGCCGACATCTTCGTCGCCGGCGGGCTGGAGTCGATTTCCTGCGTGCAGAACGAATCGAACAGGCACATGATCGAGGAAGTGTGGCTCAAGCAAAACAAGCCGGAACTCTACTGGCCGATGCTGCAGACGGCGGAACAAGTCGCCAAGCGCTACAACATCCCGCGCGAACTCCAGGACGAATACGGCGTGCGCAGCCAGCGGCGCGCGGCCAAGGCTCAGGCCGAAGGCAAGTTCGACGATGAGATCGTGCCCCTCACCACCATCATGGGCGTAGCCGACAAGGACAGTGGCATGCTGATGACCAGGGAAGTGACCCTGAGCAAGGACGAGGGCATCCGCGCCGATACCACCTATGAGGGTGTGTGCAAGATCAAACCGGTGTTCCCGGGCGGCGTGATCGCCGCGGGCAACGCCAGCCAGTTCTCCGACGGCGCTTCGGCCGTGGTGGTGATGAACGCCAAGCTGGCCGAAAGGAAAGGCCTGAAGCCCTTGGGCATATTTCGCGGATTCGCGGTCGCGGGCTGCGAACCCGACGAGATGGGCATCGGCCCGGTGTTCGCCATCCCGAAGTTGTTGAAGCGCACCGG
>SCTX01000008.1 GCA_004298385.1 Betaproteobacteria bacterium
CCTTCGCGGCGGGGAATATTTTCGGGTACTTCGGATCCGCCGGCACCGCCTGCCCCGGCAGATACGCCGCCGCGCCGATCCAGCCGTTTGCCGCCTCGCCCACCGCGTCCGCCCAAGTCTGGAGCGTCGGATAAATGGTGCCAACGACAAAGGGGATCCCCAGTCTGGCCACATGAATCTGCTTGGCCAGCACGATCGCATCCGTCGTCTGCACGAGACAAACCAGCACGTCCGGCTTGGCGAGCCGGATCTTTTGCAGCGTCGGATTCATGTCGGTAGCGTTCTCCCGCACCAACTCGGTAGCCACAATCTGGAACCCCGCCTCGGTATAATGCTCGCGCGCCGCCGGTAAATTCGATCGCCCGTAGGCGCCATCGGAATAAATAATCGCGACCTTCTTGCCCTTGCCAATGGCGGCGGCAAGTGCATTAGCCGCAGCCGCATGATATTGATACCCCCAGGCAGCGGTATGAAAAACCATTGCCTCCCCGGCAATGGCCTCCTCAAAACTGGGCGCCGTGGCTCCCGGGACGATCCATAAGGGCTTGCGTTCGCGCCAGGCGGGTATCGCCGCCGAGACCGGGCCGGAAGCAACCGGCCCGATGATCAAGTCAACTTTCTCCTTCTCGAGCAAGTCGGTCATCGCCGACACAGCTCCCTGGTTGGTGCTTTGAATATCCCGCAACAACACTTCGATCCGATGCCCGGCGGCGGTTCCACCAAAAGCTTCGACGGCCATCTCGATGCCGCGCTGCGCCCCGGAACCATAGATGACAAATTTCCCGGTGAGCTCCAAAGGCGCACCGATTTTGATGACCTTCTGCGCGTGAGCGATCCCGCCGGTAATGCAGAGTCCGCACAATGCGCCCATCGCCATCTGCCGAAGATTTCGAAATGTTTGCATGCTCATCCCCCTTGCTCTCGTTCTCGGTTCGATAATCTGTCCTGTCGGCTCGGTGGAGCCGCACTCGACTCTCTAGCAAGTGTTAGTTTAAGTGATAATTGCCCGTTGGATGCAAATTACCTGATATTGGATCAGTAGACCCGCAACCCACAGTTGACGCGGCCGATAACGACACCGTTCAGGCCGTCTTGCCTCTGGAGGGCGCCTCGTGCCAGAAGCGCTTGATGCTCGCCAATACCCGGTGTGGATCGGAACCAGGGTACTGCGCGCGCAGCGCCAGCCAAGTTACGCCTGCCTGCACCTGTTTCTGCACGGACACGACACACTCGTCGACCGAACCGATAATGAAACGGCCCGCGGACGGTAAGCCGCTTTGCCCTTCGGACATTGCTGGACGCGAAGCTCGCCCGCGGCCGTACCTTGCTGGAATGGCGCGAGGACCGGGCAAGGCTGTTGCAGCGCCCCTGCGATTGTTGTAAATTGCCCGGTGATTAATCAATAATCCCGTTCGAAATCCCGGCGGATTGATTCTCCTATCGCTCGGAAATTCCAACGTAGCTTGAATGAAAAGGAGATGCGATGAAGCTGACGAGCAATAATTTCAAGGATGGCGACTATCTGGGCATGGACCATATCCTTTCGGCGGACTACGGTTTCGGCTGTGGCGGTGGCAACAAGTCGCCGCACCTGAAGTGGGAAGGCGCGCCCGCGGGAACAAAAAGCTACGCGGTACTGTGCTTCGATCCCGATGCGCCGACCGGCAGCGGGTTCTGGCACTGGGTGGTGGTGAACATTCCCGCGAGCGTGACCGAGTTGCCGCTGGATGCCGGCAATCCCGCCGGCGGTAAGCTTCCCGCCGGGGCGCTGCAGGTGCGCACCGATTTCGGCAAGCCGGGATACGGCGGGCCGTGCCCGCCCGAAGGCGATCATCCCCATCGTTATTTGTACAGCGTGCATGCAGTCGGCGTGGACAAGTTGCCGGTGACTGCCGATACGGCGGCAGCCGTGGTGGGCTTCCAACTGCATTTCAATACGCTTGCGAAGGCGTCGCTGATGGGGTTGTTCAAGCGTTAGCAGCTTGTCCTGCTGATTCGCACCACGTCTGCATCCCCGCCTCGAAAAGGCGGCGGTGTCGTGGACTGTATCGAACCGGTTGTTCGTGCATATCTGTTCGGGGCGGGCTTTCCGCGCCGGCGTGGACATGAAGCGAACTCGGTGGCGAGGCGAGCACCGGCCGCGCGAAACGCATGGCTAACTCCTGGGCGACTGTACTGCCTTTCGCCTGGGCACGCCCCACTTGGTCCTCGCCGCGCGCGCGGAGAAACTCCGCCGTTTATCCGCGGGGCGTGTCGGTAATTAGTCGGGATACTTGGCGAGAGCGGCGCGGTAGGCTTTGTATACGTCGCCGGCCGCCTTATTGCGTTTGGCGCGGTCGCGCACCCAGTCTTCAGCCACATCGTCCAATGCCTTGTCGAGCCGCGGCTTTTCCGCCGCAGGAATCTCGAAGAATTGGATGCCAGCTTCCTTGAGCTTCTTTCTTGCTACCTCGGTATCCTTGTCGATTTCGACGCATGCGAACTTCATCGTCTCCCGGCCGGCGGCCAAAAGAATTTTCTGCACGTCCGGCGCCAAGGAGTTCCAGCGCTGTTTGCCCATCGTATAGTTGAAGTTGGCGCCACCGAAATTAATGCCCGACAAACCCGATTTCACGAGTTTGTGCATGCCCCCCGACACCGTAGCGGAATGCGTATAGACCAGTCCGTCCACCGTGCCGCGAGCCAGCGACTCGTAAATTTCCGGCGAAGCCATCTGGACGCCGACAGCACCGAGTTTCTCAATGCTAGCCGACATGACGCCGCCGAGGGTGCGCAGCTTGAGACCCTTGAGCGCGTCAAGCGAAGCGAGCTTGTCGCCCTTGGCGAAGATGGTGTAAGTCGGGGTCGCAATAGTGAAAAGCACCACGACATTGTTCGTCTCCTGTTCCATTTTGGCCAGGATGCCGTCGTTCATCAACAAATCCGCAGTCGCCTTGGTGCCGTGACAGGCGTTGCGATAATGGTCCGGCAACTCGCCGACCGTGCTAAGCGGCATCCGCTCGGACACGAAGCTGGGTATGACGCCGGACACGTCCACGGTGCCGGCCTGGACCAGGGACAGCAAATCGGCGGCCTTGCCGAGTTGCTCGGACGGGAAATGCCGGACTTCAACGCGGCCGTTCGACATCTTCGAAACAGTGTCGATCCAGTGCTTGACGCCAAAGCGGATCATGTAATGAGTGGGCGCCAGATAGTCCGCGGCGCGCAGAGTGATTTTTTCCTGCGCCGACAGCGGCGTGCTGGTCGCGAAAAGCGCGCCTGTCAGGGCGGCAATCAGGGTGAACTTGGATGCGATTTTCATGGTGATGTCTCCTTTGGGTCGTTTCTTGGGTGTGGTGAGTCGAGAGCATGGGATCCGGCAACGTCAGGGTGGCACCAATGTGTCCCGGCGCAAAATCTCGCTGCGAGTGCCGGTGCCAGCAATCAAATCGCGCGACATGTGCCCCTCCTTATCATGCTTCTGCGCCCGCATTCGATGCGACTCGCGGGCGAGAAGGATTACGTCATCTTCATGCTTGTCGGCAACCACAGGATCACCTGCGGCCAGGCCACGAACACCGCCAGGATCAGGATGTGGGCGATAATATGCGGCCACAAGCCGATGAACACTTCTTCGGACGAAAATCCCGAATAGCGCGCCACCACAAAAGCATTCATGCCGACTGGTGGCGTCACCATGCCGAGCTCGGCGGTTACGATGACCAGGATGCCGAACCAGATCGGATCGAATCCGAGCGCCAGTACCACCGGCAGGCTGATCGGCACGGTAAGAATCAGCACCGAGATCTGGTCGAGGAAGCAGCCGAGTACGATGTAGATCGCCAGGATCAGCACCAACACCGTCCAACGCGATATCTCAAGCGTGGAAACCCAGGCCACCAGGTCCTGCGTGACTCCGGTGAGGGTAAAGAAATATCCGAAGACGCTGGCCGTCATCATGATCAGCATGATCATGCAGCTCGTGTTCGCGGACCGGGTCAGCGCCAGCTTCAACCCTGCCCAGCTCAGACGGCCTTCGTGCCAAGTCAGGAGCAAAGCCCCGAAGGCGCCCAGGCTGGCAGCCTCGGTCGGCGTGGCGACACCCAGATAGATCACCCCGGTCACCAGCATGAACAGCGCCAGCATCGGCCCAACTACCTTGAGCGACGCGATCTTCTCGCGCAGCGTATAGCTGCGGGTCTCGATCTTGTTTCCGTGCATCAGTACCAGGAGCACGACGGTGGCGGCGATGGTGATCGCCACCAGAATACCCGGGATGATGCCGGCAATCAGCAGCGCGCCGATACTCTGATCCGCGATCAGGCCGTAGAGCACGATAACTACCGAAGGTGGAATCAGCATGGCCAGCGTGCCCGAGATCGCGACCGCGCCCGTGGCGATGCGCGGCGGGTAGCCGGCTTTCAGCATCGACGGGAGCGTCGTGGCCGAGAGGGTCGCGGCGGCCGCGGTACTCGATCCGGAAATCGCCCCGAAGGCAGCACCGGCCATCGCCGTTGCGACCCCCAGGCCACCCGGAACACGTCCGACCCAGACGGTGGCCGCCCGGAACAGGCTGACGGCAACGCCGCTCATGATGACGAGCTCCGCCATCAGCATGAACATCGGGATGGTCAGCAGTTCGTAGACTCCGGCGGCGGACAACGGCGTATTCTTCAGAATGCCGAGCACCATGTTGCTGCCGCCGATCATGTAGAGCCCCACCGAACCCGCGGTCACAAGCGCGAACGCCAGCGGAATGCCGCACAGCATCAGCACCAGCAGCAGCGCGATTATCGAGATTGTCAGCATGGTCGCTTCACTTCCGTTGCGGCCATATCCGCTTCGGACAGCGCCATGATGTCCTCATTGTCGATTTCGCCGTAGGCCTCGGTAACGTCGGCCTTGGGGTCCAGGATGCGCACGGCGAGTGCGCCCATCCTGAGCGCGACGCGCAGCAGCATGGCGCCGATGCCGATGGGCAGAGCGAGGCTGCCTATCCAGCTCGGCCATCCCAAATTGTCGATTCTTACATCGTTGTTGACGTATTGCCTCCAGGTATGCTCGGCGCCGAGCCAAAAAATAAGGGCGAAGACGAGCAGAGACGGTACGTAGCCCACGAGCTCGGCAACGCTGCGTTTGCGGATGTCGAGCGTGCTTGCCAGAAAGTCGATGATGATGTGCTGGCTGCGGCGCAAGGTGTCGGCAATAGCCAGGAAGAACACATAGATCATCAGGTATCTGGCGATGAGGGGGTAAGACCATTTGATGGGATTGTTGAAGACATAACGCATCGCCACATCGGCGACGACGAGCATCATGATGGCGAACATGACGAAAGCCGCGCCGTTGAGCAAAAAGTTTTCAAGCCTACATAAGGCCCGGCCTGAAAGCCGCAGCAATGAGCCCATAAAATGTGTCCCCTATAATTGAGAAGTGGTCCCGCATAAACGGACTTCGCACCTCACCGGCCGCGGATTCGAATCCACCGACCGGTCGCGCGCGTGTTAGCTTCGCCGTGTTCCGGCGGACAAGGGGCGCAAGACATCGCGTGCCGGCGCATTGTCGGCGAGAGCGTCGATCGCCCGCTCGATTGCATTGGCTGTCGCGTCCCCGACGATCCCTCCGGCCATCCGACGGTACTTGGCGCGAATCTCGGCCTCCGTGAGCGGAGCATCCGGCGTGCCGGTCGCGTACCTGGTTCGCTCGATGGTCGAGCCGTCCCGTCGCTTCACCCGCACGCGAGCGAGGAAGTGCTCCGGGAAGGCCGCTTCGGCTTCAGGGTCCAGCTCGAGCCGGATCTTTTCCGCAATGCCGACGACTGCCGGGTCGCGGAAACCCGCCGACTGGGCGGCGACGTAGTGGGCGAAGTCGTTGCCCCCCATGACGAGCGCCATCGCGAGAGAAAAATGCGAGGAGAATTGCGCACTGTTCATGTCGGTCGGCCGAGCGCCGATGCGATTGACATGGACCAGCGAAAGCGAATCGGTGCCCACAATCATTTCCAGCACATCATCCGGTCGCAGCCCTTCCTCGGCCATTAGGGCGCGCAGCGCATCGATCTGGGAATGGATAAGGCCGCAGCAGCAATACGGCTTGATGGCCGTAGTGAGGAAATCCCAACGATTTCCGAGACCCTCGACCATCGCATCGGCGCGATACTCGTCGGAAAACGCCTGGAACACGCCGCGACGTCCTTCGAGGATCGTGGGCGGACCGCTGAATCCTCGGCGCGCCAGGCTGAGCGCGCGCAGGCCGCCCATCGCAGCCAGACCCGCGTGGAGCCGCTTGACCTCGCCGCCTGATTGGGCGTATTCGGTTGTGCCGGACGCGTGGCTGGCGGCGAGGCCGAGGGCGGACGCGAGCGTTTCCGGGTCGAGCCTGAGCAAGCGCCCCGCGCCGAGGGCGGAACCGAATACGCCCATGACGCACGTTTCGTGAAAGCCACGGTCCTTGATCATCGACGGCATGACGGATAGGCCGAATCGAATTATGGCCTCGAATCCGAGCGCGAGCGCCACCATCGTTTCGTGTCCCCGAGCGTCAATCTGCTCCGCCACCGCCAGGACAGACGGCACGGCCACGCAACCCGGGTGGGCTAGCGCGATATTGTGGTAGTCATCGATTTCGACCCCGTGGCCTGCGGTCGCGTTGCTCAAGGCGGCCCACTCAGGCCGCAGCTTCCTCTGGCTGCCGATCACAGTCGATAGACCGTCGGGCGATTCCTCCAGCGCGTACTCGCGGACACGGGTGATGTAGTCGAGCGTGGATGCCACCAGAGCGGCGCCGATCTGGTCAAGTGTAAGCAGCAGAACGCGCTTGCGGACCTCCTCCGGGATTTTCTCATAGCGAAGTTTGCTGGCGAAGCTGGCGAGCTCGCGCGTGATCGGACGCGGCTGTGTCTGCGTTCTTGCCTCCGTCGAAGCCATCATTCCCTTCGCCATCTTCGGACCTCCTTTGCGATTAACGAAAAAATAGGAAATTCGCAACTGCTCAGGCAAGGATCACCTGATACCACCTGCATGATGAGGAGTGTAGCAGCGCCCCGCGTGCAAGGCAAAAAAACAGTTGATTGAAGAGGCGTCCGAATGAAGAGGTGTCTTGCCTAACTAGCGTTCGACAATTAAACTGGGAGCAATACAATTTTGCGGCATCCCAACCACAAGGAGTCAATATGGATCTCGATCTCAAAGGCAAATCGGTCATCGTCACCGGCGGCGGTTCGAACATCGGCCGCGCAATCGTGCTCGGCTTCGCCGCAGAAGGCGCCAACGTCACCATCGGGGACATCGATGTCGAACAAGCGCAAAAGACGGCCGAACTGGCGTTGCGCAGCGGTGCGGCCACCGCGCAGGTGGTGAAAACCGACGTCACCCGGCTCGACCAGGTGCAGGCGATGTTCAAGACCGCAGTCGACAAGCTCGGCAGTGTCGATGTGCTGGTCAACAACGTCGGCTGGGACAAGTTGATGTTCTTTACGCAGACGCAGCCGGAGTTCTGGCAGAAGGTCATCGCAATCAACTACATCGGCGTTCTCAACTGCACCAAGACCGCCCTTGAACTGATGGTTCCACGCAACGCGGGCTCCATCGTGTCCATCAGCTCGGACGCCAGCCGTCAGGGCGAGCCGCGCGAGGCGGTGTATGGCGGTGTCAAGGCAGCCATCAACAGCTTCATGAAAACGATTGCCAAGGAAAACGGGCGTCACGGCATCCGCTGCAACGTGGTCTGTCCCGGCGTGACGATCCCAAGCACCAGCGAAGAAGTGGGCACAACCAGCATGTGGGTCGATGCCGGCAGCATGTTCACCCCCGAACAGCTCGAAAAGATCGCCAAATCGCTGCCGCTGCGCAAAGTTGGGCGGCCGCAGGATATTGCCAATGCGGTCGTTTTCCTGTCTTCAGCGAAAGCGGCGGGTCACGTCACCGGGCAGGTGCTGTCGGTGTCCGGCGGCTACAGCATGATCGGCTGATAAAAAACCCGGGCGGGGAGCCCTCCTCGCCTGGTTCGGCCATCGTTTTCGTCTCGCCGTTACTTACACTCGGGGCTGGTCAACTCTGTCGTGCCGTCACATTATCGAGTTCCCGGGATTTTGAAGGAGTTAGGAAAAATGAATTTCGATTTTACCGACGAGCAAAAAATGTTTAAGAGTGCCCTGGAAAGAGTTGTCAGGGAGAAAATTGAGCCGCTGCTGGCGTCCTATCCCGAGGACCAGCCGCTGCCCAGGGATGCCTGTGTAAAGATCCGGGAGACTCTTTTGCCACTTGGAATTCATGGCAGCAGGGTGCCTGTGGAATACGGCGGCAGCGGCTTGGGCGCAGTGGGTCTTGGTATAGCGGCTGAAACCATCCCCTATGAGGCATTTGAATTGCTCATGTGCATGGAGGTGGTGGCCCTCAGGATCTGCATGGGCGGGTCCGAGGAGATGAAAAGAAAATATGTTCCAAAAATCATGAATGGTGAAAAATTTGCCGCTTCAGGAACCAGCGAACCGGATGTAGGTTCCGACCCGCGGGGAATTCGGACCAGGGCGGTGCTCAAAGGGGACCGCTATATCTTGAACGGGACGAAAATATGGGTGTCGGCCGGGTCGGTGGCGGACTATTTATTGATCGTGGCGTCGATGGGAAAGGATGAAAAGGGCGGGAATATCATTACCCCCTTTTTGGTGGACGTGAAAGAATCCCCGGTAGTGGTAAAGAATCTTGACCTGATGGGTATACGGCAGTCGCATATATGTGAAGTTTTTCTGGAAGATGTAAGCGTTCCGAAAGAAAATATTTTTATCGGGGCGAAAGGGCATGCCCACCGCATTTTGACGGGCAGTTGGCTGAGTCAGCGGCCGGTCGTCGGTTTGTGCAATATAAGGCTGGCCCAAAAGGCTTATGCTGCCGCCCTAAAATATTCCCTGCAGCGGCATCAGTTCGGCAAACCGATTGCCAGCTTTCAACTGGTTCAGAATATGCTTGTTGAGATGCGTACCTTGATAGATTGCAGCCAGTTATTGTGCTATCGGGCCTTAACCATGTTTGACGAGGGAAAAAGGCCGGACGTTGAATCCTCGATGGCGAAGTATTACGCTTGCGAGGCGGCTCTGCGGGTGACCAGTCTAGCGGTTCAAGTACACGGGGCATTTGGCATAACCAAAGAATTCCCCGTGGAAAAATACTACCGTGACGAAAGAGTGTTATCGTTCCCCGACGGGACCATTGATATCCAGAAACTCATAGTGGGCCGTGAGCTAACGGGGATCAGGGCTTTTTCCTGAACCGGAATGATGGTTTGAGAATACAGGAAGGCGCAAAAGCATGGAACAAATCTTCAGCAGGTTTAAAGAAATTGCCGACCAGCCGTATGGATATTTGAGGAAATGGAAAGAACAAAACGGGAAAAAAATTATCGGCTGTTTGCCGATGTATGTTCCCGAAGAAATTATCCACGCAGCCGGGATGCTGCCCGTGGTACTGCAAAAAAGCAACGAGCAAATTAGCCTCGGCCCTGCCAACGTTCAGAGCTATTTTTGCGGGATCGTCCGCAGCCTCGGGGACATGATCCAGGATAACAAGCTCAAGTTTCTCGACGGCGTGGTGTCACCGGACATCTGCCTGGCTATCCGGGGCCTGTCGAACATGGCCAGAATGCGCATGCGGGAAATATATTACTTTGACCTTTTGTTACCGCTGGCCGTAAAGAATAAGGCTTCAAGGCCATTCCTGCGAGACGAACTGGAGAGGTTCAAAACCAGCCTGGAGGAATTTTCCGGCAACAAGATCGAAAGGGATTCCCTGCTGCGGAGCATTCAAGTCTTTA
>SCTX01000072.1 GCA_004298385.1 Betaproteobacteria bacterium
ATTGCCGATCGAACTCTTCCTGCATCAGACGAAGTACCCAACACGACATCGAAAGAGGCGCTTTATCGGCACCGCTCCCACGCGTTTCCGCACAGCCTCGCCGATGAGCCGAACGTCGCGGAAAGTTAGCGAGTGGCGGCTCAACTCCATATAGCCGACCGTCGTGCCGCTGAAGGTCGAGCGGCTCTTCTGACTCGATAGCCGCCTCTGAGCGCTGCTCCCGAAAGCCCAATCAGGAAGATGCGGAACAATGCATCCGGTCGCAATGCCTGTGACTATCCGCCAAGATGAAATGCAGCGCAGCAGCGTCAATTGTCACATCGACGGCGCGCGGATCAGCTCGGATCGCCAAAATGCTTGCAACAAATTTCGATCTGAATTGAAAGAAATACCGAATACGGTATACTTGGACGCGTATGAAACCCTCTACGTCCGCGGACAAGCCCCTGCACTGGGTTGGCTCATCCAAGAAGGATCTGCTGGGATTTCCGGAGGCAACGGTCGATGACTTCGGCTATGCGCTGGGATTGGTGCAAATGGGTGGTACGCCGCCGACCGCGAAGCGTTGGAAGGGGGAAGGCCCAGGCGTGTTCGAGTTGGTCGAGGACGACCGAGGTGGCACCTATCGCGTGGTCTATACGGTTCGATTCGAGAAGGCAGTGTATGTCCTACATTGCTTCCAGAAGAAGTCACCTTCGGGGATCCGCACGGCGCAGACGGACGTTGACCTGATCCATGAGCGGCTGAAGACAGCACAAACGGACTATGAGGCACGATATGGCAAGAAAGACTGAAAAGGTAACGGCCGGCAGCGGCGATGTATTTCGGGATCTCGGCTTCAAAGACGCCGCCGAGCGCAAGCTGCGCGTCCAGTTGGCCCTGCGCGTCAACGAACTCGTCAAGGAGCGCAAGTTACCGCAGGCGAAAGTATCCGCGCTTTTCGGCATCCCGCAACCGCATGTGTCGGAGCTCAAACACTTCAAACTCAGTCGATTCTCGTCGGAGCGACTGATGCATTTCATTACCCTGCTCGACCGGGATATCGAAATCCTCATTCGCCCGAAGGCCTCGCCGCAGGCGCCGGGATTGGTGTCGGTGTTGCTAGCTGTCTAGCTTACGCGCCCAGCAGCTTCTGCAATTCACCCGACTGGAACATCTCGCCCATGATGTCGGAGCCGCCGACGAACTCGCCCTTGACGTAGAGCTGCGGGATGGTCGGCCAGTTGGCGAAGGTCTTGATGCCCTGGCGGATTTCGGGATTCGCCAACACGTCCACCGTGAATACGTCCTTCGCGCCACAGGCATTGAGCATGGCCACCGCGTTGGCGGAAAAACCGCATTGCGGCGCCTGCGGCGTTCCTTTCATGTAAAGCACTACCGGATGGCCTGAAACCTGTTCTTTGATCAGTTGTTGCGCGTCCATTACGACTCCTTTGCGAATACTTGAGTAAATTACTCAGCTTTGGATTTTACTGGCTGGGCGCCCTGCGGTCAACCCGATTCACGGCCGGTTCGCAGCCGAATTCAAATCGGAAAAACCAGGCAAGTCGTGGTGCCGTGGGCAAGCAATTTGCCCCTGGCGTCGTAAATATGGCCTTCGGCCGTGGCCGCGCGATTGCCCGGATGAATCACGCGCCCCTCGGCGCGCACGCGCCCGGTCTGGTCGGTCATGGCGCGCACGAAATTGATCTTGAATTCCAGCGTGGTGTAGGCCTGCCCCGCCGGCAGCGTGGTATGCACGGCGCAGCCCATGCAGGAATCGAGCAGCGTGGCGGCATAACCGCCATGAACGACGCCGATGGGATTATAAAAGCCGAATTCCGGCACGCTCTCGAATACGGCGCGGCCGTGTTCCACCTCGACCAACTCGAACTTGAGCGCGGCGGCGATCGGAGGTGGCGAAAACCTGCCCTCGAGCATGCCTCGCATGAATTCCAGGCCGCTCAGGTGCTTCACCTGATCTAGCGGCGTCACGCCGGGTGGCAGTGCGTTGCGCTTCTTCGGTGCCTGGCTTGCAGTGGTCATCTCGATCTTTGCCTTCCTTAAACCGTGAACAAAGGACGCGCGTTATTTTAGAGCATTCTCGCCATCGATAGTCGCGGCAATCCCGCCGCTCACACGCGGGATCCCGGCGAGATCAGGCCAAGATCGCACCTCCAGATACCCCTCGGCTTCGAGCAGCGCGCGGCAGGCTTCGGCCTGATCGTAGCCGTGCTCGAACAGCAGCCAGGCGCCCGGACTGAGATGCGCCCCCGCCTCGGCGATGATGGCGCGGATGCAATTCAGACCGTCTTCGCCGCCCGCGAGCGCGCGTTGCGGCTCGAAGCGCAGGTCGCCCATGGCAAGGTGCGGATCCCCGGCGGCGACATAAGGCGGATTGGAGACGATCAGGTCGAACGTTTCTCCCGACAGCGCGCCGAACCAGTCGTCACAAAAGAACCTCACGCTCGCGCCGTGGCGCTTCGCGTTCGCGCGTGCCACGGCCAGCGCGGCATGGTCCAGGTCTACCGCGGTAAAATTCGCCTGCGGCCGCGCATGCGCCAGCGCGACGGCGATCGCGCCGCTGCCCGTCCCCAGGTCGAGCACGCGCATGGCCGCGTTTTCGGGGATGCGTTCCAGCGCGAGTTCCACCAGCAGCTCGGTCTCGGGACGTGGGATCAGCACGGCCGGCGTCACCCGAAATTCGAGGCCATAGAATTCGCGTTCACCGAGAATGTAGGCGATGGGCTCGCCCTGGCGGCGCCGCTCGGCCAAGACAGCAAATGCCTGCTCGGCCTCGGCGCCGGCCGCGTCCTCCGCATGCGCGATCAGCCAGGCGCGCGTTTTTCCCAGCACCCGCTCGAGCAGCATGCGCGCTTCCAGCGGCGGTAGGCCGCTCTGCGCCGCGAGCTGCACTATGTTCACGTCCGGATCACGGAACTCAGGCCACCGCTTCCTCGCCCAGCGCGGCGAGCTGCTCGGCCTGGTGCTCGGCGGCCAGCGCCCCGGTCAATTCGGCCAGGTCGCCATCCATGATGTCCTGGATCTTGTACAGCGTCAGGTTGATGCGGTGATCGGTGACGCGTCCCTGCGGGAAGTTGTAGGTGCGGATGCGCTCGGAGCGGTCGCCTGAGCCGATCAGGCTTTTGCGCGTCGCCGCCTGTTTCGCCGCCTGCTCTCGTTGCTGCTTGTCCTTGATGCGCGCCGCCAGCACCGACAGCGCCTGCGCCTTGTTCTTGTGCTGCGAGCGCCCGTCCTGGCACTCGACCACGATGCCGGTGGGCAAGTGCGTCACGCGCACGGCGGAATCGGTCTTGTTGATGTGCTGCCCGCCGGCACCGGAGGCGCGGAAGGTATCGACGCGGATCTCCGCCGGATTAATGACCACGTCGATGATTTCATCGGCTTCCGGCATCACCGCCACGGTGCAGGCCGAGGTATGGATGCGCCCCTGGGTCTCGGTCGCGGGCACGCGCTGCACCCGGTGGCCGCCGGATTCGAATTTGAGCTTGGAAAAAACGCCCTGGCCGACAATCTTGGCGATCACCTCCTTGTAGCCGCCGATCTCCGACGCGCTCTCGGAGATCACTTCCACTTGCCAGCGGTTACGTTCGGCAAAGCGCGTATACATGCGGAACAGGTCGCCCGCGAACAGCGCCGACTCGTCGCCGCCGGTGCCGGCGCGGATCTCGAGGAAGGTATTGCGCTCGTCGTTCGGGTCCCTGGGCAGCAAGAGCTTCTGCAGATCGATCTCGATCGCCGCCATGCGTTCCCTCGCCTCGCGGATCTCGGCTTCGGCGAACGCCTTCATCTGCGGATCGGCGAGCATGTCCTGCGCGGTGCGCTCGTCCTCTTCGGCCTGCTTGAATGCCTGGTACAGGTCCACTACCGGCGTGATCTCGGCGTGTTCGCGCGTGAGCTTGCGATAGCTGTCCATATCGCGTGCGACGTCCTCGCTGGATAAAAGACGCGTCAGCTCGCCAAGGCGGCGCGCGAGCTGCTCCAGTTTCAGGGCAATAGAGGACTTCATGGCCGCAATGGCAGATCTGCAGGCAGCTAGCGCGGGCTGCGAATCTGGTACAAGCGGGAGACCAGCTCGGCGAGCCGTTCGCGCTCTTCAGCGGAAGCTTCGTTCAGCGCCTGGGTAGGCGCATGCATCAGTTTATTGGTAAGCCCGTGCGACAGCGCCTCCAGCACCTGCTTCGGATCGTCGCCGCGCGCGAGCAGCTTCAGCGCGCGCTGCACTTCCTCCCCGCGCGCTTCCTCCGCATGGCCGCGCAGCGCGCGTATGGTCGGCACCAGGTCGCGCGATGACAGCCAGTGCAGGAAACTGCCGACGCTGGTCTCGATGATGGCCTCGGCCTGCGCCACCGCCGACTGGCGCGCATCGACGCCGGTTTTCACCATCTGGCCCAAGTCGTCCACGGTATAGAGGAACACGTCGTCCATGTCCGCGACCTCGGGCTCGATGTCCCGCGGAACGGCCAAGTCCACCATGAACATGGGCCGGTGGCGGCGCGCCTTGATCGCGCGTTCCACTGTCCCCTTGCCGAGGATGGGGAGCGAACTCGCGGTGCAGGACACCACGATGTCGTATTCGTGCAGCCGCGCGGTCAGGTCGCGCAACTCGATCGCCTGGCCGTTGAAGCGGTGCGCCAGCGCTCGCGCCCGCTCCAGCGTGCGGCTGGCCACGGTGAGGGCGCGCGGCTGCTGCGCGGAGAAATGGGTGGCGCACAGTTCGATCATCTCGCCCGCGCCGATAAACAGGACCTTCTGCTCCTTCAGGCTGGGGAAAATGCGCGCGGCGAGCTTCACCGACGCCGCCGCCATCGACACCACGTTGGCGCCGATCTGGGTGTTGGTGCGCACTTCCTTCGCCACCGCGAACGAGCGCTGGAACAACTTGTGCAGCAGCGTTCCCAGGGTGCCCGCCGATTCAGCCTGGCGCACCGCCTCCTTCATCTGGCCCAGGATCTGCGGCTCGCCCAGCACCATGGATTCGAGGCCGGAAGCGACGCGAAACGCGTGGCGCACCGCCTGTTCCTTGGGCAGCGTGTACAGATAAGGTTTCAGTTCCACCGGTTTCACGCGCTGATATTCCGCCATCCAGTGGAGCGCTTCGTGCGGCTCGGTCGAGGAACAGTAGAGTTCGGTGCGGTTGCAGGTGGAGAGGATCGCCGCCTCCCCCACCGGCTTGGTCTGAGTCAACTCGCGCAGCGCCGATTGCAACTTTTCGGCGTGAAATACCATCTGCTCACGGATCGCGAGCGGAGCGGTATTGTGGTTCAGGCCGAGAGCGTAAAGCTGCATTGCGTTTCCACCGATGTAGAGGAATTGAGGGGCGCCGGCAGACCGGCGTCCCCTCCAATTCCGGAACGGTTAATTATAAGCCAAGTCAATGGCTTAGTCTTAACTGCAGTTTGATCTGGATCAATCGGCCAACTGGGTCGCGCGCACAGCCGCCTTTGCGATGCTGTGCGCATCGACGCCGAAAAAGCGCCTCAGCGCGGCGCGCGTATCGCTGCGGCCGAAACCGTCAGTGCCCAGAGCCACATATTTTCCCGGCACCCAGGCGCGGATGAGATCGGCCACCGCGCGCACATAATCGCTCGCCGCGATGACGGGTCCGCCGGTGTTGCCTAGGCATTGCTCCACCCAGCTCTTGCGCAAATCATCCGGATGTGCCCGGTTCCAGCCTTCGCACTCGAGGCCGTCGCGGCGCAACTCGGTAAAGCTGGTGACGGCCCAGACATCGGCGGCGATGCCGTACCCCTCGTCCAGGATGTCGGCCGCGGCGAGCGCTTCGCGCAGGATGGCGCCTGAGCCTAGGAGCCGGACGCGGGGGATTTTCTTCGCCCCGCCGGTCTCAGGGAAGGCGCCGCCCAGCGGCGATTGCCGCAAGCGGTACATGCCGCGCTTGATCCCCTCCTCCGCACCCGCGGGCAGCGGCGGCTGCGCGTAGTTCTCGTTGGTCACCGTGACGTAGTAGAACACGTCCTCCTGCGCCTCGAGCATGCGCCGCATGCCGTCCTGCAGGATCAGCGCAAGCTCATAGCCGAAGCAGGGATCGTAGGCGACGCAGTTCTCGATGGTGGAGGCGCTGAGGTGGCTCGCGCCGTCCTGATGCTGCAGGCCTTCACCGGCGAGCGTGGTGCGGCCGGCGGTGGCGCCGATCAGGAATCCGCGCGAGCGCGAATCGGCCGCCGCCCAGATCAGGTCGCCGATGCGCTGGAAGCCGAACATCGAATAGAAAGCGTAGAACGGCAGCATCGGCGTGCCGTGCGCGCTGTAACTTGTAGCGGCGGCTATCCACGAGGACACCGCGCCCGCCTCGTTGATGCCCTCCTCGAGAATCTGGCCGTCCTTGGCCTCCCTGTAATAGAGCAGCTCGTCGTGGTCCTCCGGCTCATACAACTGACCGAACGCGGAATAGATGCCGATCTGGCGGAACAGCGTCTGCATGCCGAAGGTGCGCGCCTCGTCGGCGACGATCGGCACGATGCGCTTGCCCAGCACCGGGTCTTTCAGCAACTGCGCCAGCAGTTGCACGAACACCATGGTGGTGGACTGCTCGCGCCCGCTCGAGCCCTCCAGTATCCTGGCGAACTGCGCAAGCGCCGGCACGGCGAGCTTCGGCGCGACGCCGGAGCGCGCGGGCAGATAGCCACCCAGTGCCCGGCGACGCGCATGCAGGTACTGCATCTCCGGCGCGTCGGCCGCCGGCTTGAAAAAACGCACCTGCTCGATGTCCTCGTCGGAGAGCGGCAGCGAGAAGCGCTCGCGAAACGCGCGCAGCGCCTCGAGGTCGAGCTTCTTCTGCTGGTGCGTACTCATCCTGCCCTGCCCCCAGTGGCCCATGCCGTAGCCTTTCTTGGTCTGGGCGAGGATCACCGTGGGCTGACCCCGGTGCTGCGCGGCGGTGTGATACGCGGCGTAGATCTTCACCGGGTCGTGGCCGCCGCGGCGCAGCCGGTCGATGTCGTCATCGGACATGTGCGCGACCAGCGCGCGCAGCTCCGGATATTTGTTGAAGAAATGCTCGCGGTTGAAGCGGCCGTCGGTGGCGGCATAGGTCTGAAACTCGCCGTCCACCGTCTCATGCAGGCGCTGCAGCAGCACGCCGTCCTCGTCGCGCGCGAACAGGGAATCCCAGTCCGAGCCCCACAGGAGCTTGACCACGTTCCAGCCGGCGCCGGCGTACAGGCCCTCCAGCTCCTGGATGACCGAGCCGTTGCCGCGCACCGGGCCGTCGAGCCGCTGCAGGTTGCAATTGACGACCACGATGAGATTGTCCAGGCCCTCGCGCGCGGCCAGCGATAGCCCGGCGAGGGACTCCGGCTCGTCCATCTCGCCGTCGCCGGCGAAGGCCCAAACCTTGCGCCCGGCGGTGTCGAGAATGCCGCGGCCGGCGAGGTATTTCATGAAGCGCGCCTGATAGATCGCCTGGATCGGACCCAGGCCCATTGAGCCGGTGGGAAACTGCCAGAAGTCGGGCATCAGCCAGGGATGGGGATAGGACGACAGGCCTAGTCCCTTGTGGGCCGAAGCAAGGTTGACGCTCGCCGCGGGCGCATCATCGGCGACGCCGGTTTCGCGGCGGTAATGCGCGAGCTGCTCATCGCTCAGGCGCCCTTCGAGAAAAGCGCGCGCGTACACGCCCGTCGCCGAGTGCGGCTGAAAATAGACGAGATCGCCGCCAGCCGCGCCCTTTCTCTCCCCCGCGGCTGCGGCGCGGAAGAAATGGTTGAAGCCGACTTCGAACAAGTCCGCGGCCGAGGCGTAGCTCGCAATGTGGCCGCCAAGCTCGGGATAGGCGCGGTTAGCGCGCACCACCATCGCCAGCGCATTCCAGCGCACGATCGAGGACAGGCGTTGCTCAATGTCGAGATTGCCGGGAAACTGCGCTTGGTCGGCGAGGCCGACGCTGTTGCGGTAAGGCGTGTTGAGCACCGGCGGCAGTTGCACCCGCCGTTTGCGCGCATGATCGAGCAGACGGCGCAACAGATAAGTCGCGCGCTCGCGGCCTTCGGCCTCGACCAGGGCGTCGAACGCCTCCAGCCATTCGCGCGTCTCCTGCGCATCGGAATCCTTGGGATTGACGCGCCAGAACGCGGAGGAGCCGAGATCGGAGAGGTCGGTCATGGTGACTTCCTTTGGCAAGTGCGCCCTTCGACGGATTTAGACGGAGCAAGGCAAATGCTAGCGCAGAATCCGGCGCGCGTGCTTGGGCCGGGTCCTGCACCAGGTCTGTCGCGGGATTTTTTAGGCTGATCCGGCTCTGTAGCACATGAATTGTGCGCTTTTTCCGTTGAGGGCGGCAAGCGCCGAGGGCGGACGCATGGACCGGCTGGAACGGCGGGTGGCCGTGCTCGAAGCCGAACTGGCGGAACTGAAACAAGACCTCAAGACCGCCGCCGGCGCTTGAGTGACGGGCAATCCCCCGGCCGGCTCACCAGCCGAGCGGCCGGCTGTCTCTGGGCCGCTTCGTTCTGAAGCGAGCACCCGGATCTTGCAAGCCGGCGACACTTTCGTCTTTCAACGCATACCGCAAAACCGCCTCGAGGAGCTCCTTTCCGTCGCCCCTGAACTTGCGGAACGCAAGGCCGATCTTGAACGCGTCGAGCTTGGACGAGTGTATGGCGTAGTTCATCTCGGCCGTAGACATCACGACCTTGCGCGAGGCCCCGGCACACGCGGGTGGCAGAGCCAGGACAACCGCGACTTCGCCTTCCTGAAAGACGTTGTAGTCAACGACCATCGACAGGCCGGACATGCCTATGTCCCAAGTTTTCCCATGAAACATTGGCCGGGCCGGACGGCCTTGGTACTGAGGATAGACCATGGCCAGCTTGAGTCGCAGACGAACACGAGGACCATCGCGTCTGTCTTCATGTTCCCACCGGCTAAATTCGATCATCACCACTTCCATCCTCGGGCAATCGGCGCTGCTCGTGTTGGTTCGATGACGAATGCAATCGGCGGGCTCCACCCACAAACGCCCAAATGGGGCAGGCAGAAAACCAGAGAGTCTGACATGGTCTGATTATTGGCCGAGCCGGCCTCTCCAGACTGTGAACTAATACCCAGCCCGGTGAAGAAATCAGGGGCGTGCGTACCCTCGGGCCATCTTAGCCTGCGGGCGCAGGGATCCGGATCCGCGCAGGCGCGTGCGCCTGACGCGCCGACGCTGCCGCACTTCAGGCTAGAGGCAGCAGAGTCGTCTCAAGCCGGCGGAATTAGCTGATGCAAGCCGACGGCGGGCGCTGCCCGTCCTGCGTACGTGAGCAGGCAGGCCGCGCCCCTTGGTTTGGCGCTAGCTATACGCCCAGGAGTTTCATTGCTTTGGCGAGCGTATCGACCGACTCCTGGTGCTTGCCGGCTTTGTGCAAGGCCTCGCCATCGGCCCGCAATTTCTTCACCTCTGACATTTGCGCCGCGCTCAGCGCGGGTTTTTTGCCCAAGGCTTCATCGATTTTTTTCATGTCCGCAGGACAATGAAAGGCAAAGGCGCTTGCGCTTGCCAGCAGCAAGGTGCAAAACAGCATAACGACGCGGGTTTTCATACGATCCTCCTGTTTGTGAATGATAGGGAAACGCGGCCGGTAAACACCCGGTTCACCGCGAATATTCCCGCGCAAGCCTGACATATTCCTCGAAAATGCGAGCAGCGAACCGGTCGTGCCGCGCCGCAACGGCGCTCGGCCCGGTTAGCGCCCGTGGACGCAAGACGAAACCTGGGCCGCTCGTTCCTCACTTGCGCCCGCCGCGCGACAACGCTGCCCGAACGAGCGGGAGCCGATCGTTACCGAAGTACATATCGTCGCCGTTGACGAACATGGTCGGCGAGCCGAAGCCGCCGCGGCGGATCAGTTCGTCGGTGTTGGCCTTGAGCTGATCCTTGATCTCCTGCCTGGCGATGCCGGCGAAAAACACCGCCGCGGAAACCCCGGCGCGTTCGCACAACTCGGCCAACACCGCATCGTTCGATACATCCCGGTCATCGCGCCAGTAGGCCTCGAATACCGCTTGCGCGAAAGGCACCAGCTTCGCTTGCGGCTCCAGCAGGACGCAGCCGCGCATGGCTTTGACGCTGTTGACCGGGAACACGGTCGGCGGGAACCGGATGGTGAGGCCGGAATGCCGCGCCCAATCCTGCAGATCCTTCGGGTGATAAGCCTGCTTGGCCGGCACCGGGTGTTCGCGCGAGGCGTAGACGCTCGGGTTGACAGTATTGAAAATGCCGCCGAGCAGGATCGGACGCCAGCGTATGGTCACGCCGAATTCGGCGGCCAGCGGCTGGATGTTGTGAAACCCGAGGTAGGTCCACGGGCTCGAGCAGTCGAAAAAGAATTCGATCATCGCGCGGCCTCGGCTGCGTCTCAGCTTCGTTTATGTGCGCCTGCGCGCACGCTTTGCGCCGTCTGGCCGAACAGGGCCGTGCGCGCCTCTTCGTCCATTTTCGGCGCCCGCAACCCCTTGCCGAGGTCGAGCCCGCGCTTGACCGCCGGGCGCTGGATGAGCGCATTGTACCAGCGCTCGACCTGCGGGAAATCGGAGAGCGCAATCTGTTGCGCCTTGTGGATGCGGATCCAGGAAAAGATCGCCATGTCGGCGATGGTATATTCACCGCCGGCCACATAGTGCCCGCTGCGCGCAAGTTGCGCGTCGAGCACGCCGTACAGGCGATCGACCTCCTTCGCGTAGCGCTCGAGAGCGTAGGGTATTTTTTCAGGGGCATACAGCAGGAAATGCCCGTTCTGCCCGGCCATCGGCCCCAAGCCCCCCATTTGCCACATCAGCCACTGCAAGGTGGCGTGCCGGCCGCGCAGGTCGGCGGGGAGGAAGCGCCCGGTCTTCTCGGCCAGATAGACGAGGATCGCGCCGCTTTCGAACAGCGCGATCGGCGCACCCCCGCTCGGCGGATCATGGTCGACGATAGCCGGCATGCGGTTGTTCGGGCTGATCGCGAGGAACTCCGGACTGAACTGCTCGCCGCGCCCGATATTGACCGGGCACAGCGTGTAGGGCAGGCCGCATTCTTCAAGCATGATGGACGCCTTCCACCCGTTGGGCGTAGGCCAGTAGTGCAGGTCGATCATCGGGTCTCCTCGGGTAGTCGCTCGGCGTATCGTTCAGAAGGACTGCACCGCCATCATCGCAATGCGCCTCTGGATTCGCCCGTTGCATTCGTACCATGGACGCCGCGGGAGCGCAACCGGTTTGCGCGACCGGAATGCGATCGAAGATTCCTATCGGATGCCGTCTATCCACCCGCCCAAACTGCTATCGGCAGCCCGGCCATCCCGCTATCGGGCCATCGTCCCGGCACAGGCTGCGTCCGGATGAACCAATAATCGAACCGATGGCAGTTTACACGGGCCGCGCAGTTCTGTACACTTTATCTGTACATAAATTGGATCTTGCCATGTCCATCCCCCGCAAAGTCAACGTGACCGAACTCCGCCAGAACCTTCCGGCTTACCTCGCCGACGTGGAAAAAGGCAAGGAGATCGAGGTCACTTCGCGCGGAAAGGTGATCGCCCGCATCGTGGCCGGCGGCGATCCCCAGCAGGAGGCGCGCGAGCGCCTGCTCGCCATCCGCAAGCACTGCTATGTCGGCGATGTGGCGAGCCCGTCCGGCGCGCAGTGGGACGCGGAGCGTTGATCGTTCTGGACACCCATGCGCTGATTTACGACGCGCTGACTCCCGCCCGCCTGTCGGCACGCGCGCGCAAAGCCATAGCGCTCGCTTTCACCGAGCGGGAACTCGCCTGCAGCGACATCAGCCTGTGGGAGATCGCGATGCTCATCGCGCACAAGCGACTCGACCCCATGATGGATGCGCGGCAGTTTCTCGACGATATGATCGCGGCGCGGCATGTCCGCGTGCTGCCGATTACGCCGGAGATCGCCGTGTTGTCCCAGTCCGATAGCTTTTCCCATGGCGATCCGGCGGATCGCCTGATCGCAGCCACTGCTCGGCTCCACCGGGCGCCGTTGATTACATCCGACGCCAAGCTGCGCAAGCTCAAGGAAGTCGCCACGATCTGGTGAGCCAGGAATTCTCTGCCGATACAAACAGGCCGGGGAACAAATAGGGACGCGGCTTTCCAGCTGGCTGCCATTGTCAGGCACCCGAGTGAGTTGCTTGCAAATCACGTCCAGCGGCAGGTTTTCCGACTCCTTCCTCGAAGTTAAACACTACGACATCCAACCTCGCACATGAAAGTCCGGTAAATTCACCACGCGTTGATCATTGTCAAGCCGCTGCGGCGCGGCGTTACAATAATGAACCAATGAATACTCCTGCCACGGTGCCGACCGCGCTTGAGAAACGCGCCCGCGCGGTGCTCGCGTCGGCAGCCGCGCCCGATGCGCGCGTGGCTGCGCAGGAATTCGTAGCCCAGGTAAGCCGCGACGCGGCGTTTCAGCTCGAGGCCTGCGTGCGCTGCGGCCAGTGTGCCGATGCCTGTCACTTCTATCTTGTCACGCGCGATCCGCGCTACACGCCGGTCTACAAACTGCGCCCGATGCTGCGGGCCTATCAACGCGAACGCGCTCCATTTGCCGCAGTAAAGGGGTGGTTAGGCCTGCCACCGGCAGAGGTCACGGCGGCGGAACTCGCCGAGTGGTCCGAGCTTGTCTACGACGGCTGCAACTTGTGCGGGCGGTGCACCCTGGCCTGTCCCATGGGCATCGACATCGCAGGGCTCGTGCGCCGCGCGCGCGAGGGCATGTCGGCGGCCGGCTTCGCGCCGGCGGACCTGTACAAGGCGGCGGAGCGGGCGCTCGACAGCGGCAGTCCGATCGGCGTGGGCTGGCCGACGCTCAAGCGCCAGATCGAGATCCAGGAACAGGAAACCGGGCTCGACATCCCGGTGGATGTCGAGGGCGCCGACTACCTCGTCATTCTCTCGTCGATCGAGATAGCCGCCTTTCCCGAAACCATCGGCGCGCTGGCGCGCATCTTCAGGCAGGCGAAGCTGTCATGGACTTTGCCCAGCGCCGGTTTCGAAGCGACCAATATCGGCGTGCAGATCGGCTCACGCGACGTGGCGGCGGCGTTGCTAGCGCGGATCGTCGATGCCGCGGAACGCCTGAAAGTGAAGTACGTGATCAGCCCGGAATGCGGCCACGCCTACTCGGCGCTGCGCTGGGAAGGGCCGAACCTGCTCGGCCGGCCCTATCCGTTCAAGGTGGTGCATATCGTTGAGCTGCTCGATCAGCTCGCGCGCGAGGGCCGGCTGCGCACCCGCGGCAAGGACGGCCGCCGCCTCGCCTTCCACGATCCTTGCCAGCTCGTGCGCCGCGGCGGAATCACCGCGGCACCGCGCCGGGTAATGCGCGGCGTGAGCGAACGCCCCGTCGACATGCCATCCTCGGGAGAAGCAAACTTCTGCTGCGGCGGGGGCGGCGGCGTGAGCGCGATCCGCCGCGCCGAGAAACTGCGTTTCGCCGCCTTCGAGTGCAAGAAGCAGCAGGTCGAGACCGCCGGCGCCGAGGCACTCGTCACGGCATGCGCCAACTGCCGCAACGTCCTCGAGGACGCGATTGACGATTACCACATGGCGCTCCCGGTGCTTGGTTTGACCGAACTGGTCGCCCAGTACCTCGAGCCCGTTGCGGCCAAGGCCTCGCCGTGACCTACATGGATCTGCTCGAGTTCGCGCGCGGCCCGGCGCTCTGGTTCTCGCTGTTCGTGCTCGTCGCCGGCAGCGCATGGCGCCTCATCGCAATTTTTCGGCTCGGAACCAAGGCCGACCTTGCCGAGCCGCGCAGCACGCGGCGGCTCGCCGGCGCGCTGCGCGGCATCTTCGTGCGCATGATTCCGAGAAAAGAGTTCCGGCGCGGCGGAAAATTGGGCGTTTACGCCGGCTACTTTTATCACCTCGGACTCGCCGCGATCGTGTTCGGGTATTTGCCGCACATCCTTTTCGTCGAGCGCCTGACCGGCCTCGCGTGGCCGCCGCTGCCCGAGACCCTGGTCTATCTCGCAGTCGGGCCCGCGATCATCGGCTTGCTCATGGTGCTAATGGAGCGCCTTACCGACCCGGTGCTGCACCTGCTCTCGGGCTTGGACGACTACTTCAGCTGGTTCGTCGTGTTCCTGCCGCTGCTCACCGGCATGGCCGCGGTGAGCGGCTCCTACCCGCAGCCGACACTAAACGGAGCGCCGCTTTATCCGCTGCCGCTCGCAATCCATCTGCTCAGCGTCGAGTTGCTGTTCCTGTGGCTGCCGTTTGGCAAGCTGGCGCATGCGTTCCTGGTGTTCATGTCGCGCGGGGTCACCGGGGTCGCTCTCGCGCGCAAGGGAGCTGCGCTGTAAGGCTCGGGATTGCGCAACGGCAGCAGATGCGAATGGGGCCTCCTTTGACTCGCTTGCCGACGCCCGGCCTTCTCCTCCCATGCGGGGAGAGCGAGTATTCGTGCCGGCCCCCGGCCGCGTTCAGGCGAGCAACTTGCGCATGCTCCGGTTGACTTCGCCGCTGTAATGGCGCGCGGTCTTGCCGCTCGGCGCGAGGGCGTCGGTGTAGAAGAAGTCCGGCAGCTCGTCGTCTTTTTCGGTGAAGCCGGCCTGCTTGTTGAACGCCCACTCGTTCTTCAGCGTCTCCAAGCCCAGCGTCTTCATGAAGGAGGCGTCGAGCTTGGTGCCGTGCGCGTCGTTCAACGCGGTGACGATGAGTTCGGCGCTGACGTTGGTCACCGAGCGCCCGAAAACGCACAGGCCGAGCGAATCGGCCGCGGCGCACGCGATCTGGATGCCGAGGCTCGCCTCCACCAGTTGCGCGGTGGTCTTGTCCTTGCAGTCGAACACCGGCAGGTTGCCCGTGGTGTGATCGGCGCCTTGCGCCGTGACCATCATGGAAATGCCGGTTACCTCGATCACGCGCGGGTCGTAGGCGCTGATGCTCTGCCGTTTGATCACGGGCACGCGGGCGACCTTGTAATGCACGCCGACGCGCGCGGTCCCCTGTGCGTAGAGGCGGCCGAGTTCCGTGCCGCGGCGGATCTCGTCCATTGCCTGCAGCATGAACTCGACATCGCCGAACTTGCCCTGTCCCGCTTCCATCAGCACGCCCAGCGTGGCGCCCACCTCGATGGTATCGACGCCGAGATCGTTGGCGACGGCGTTGACCCTGGCCACTTGGTCCGGGTGGTCCAGGCCGCAATTGCTGCCCATCAAGCCCAGGGTTTCATATTCCAGCGGCGACACCATTTCTTTCCCGTTCGCGTCGAAGTAGACGTTGCTGCATTCGATGGTGCAGCCCGGCATGCAGGCGTGCGAGATGTGCCCGCCGCGGCTCTGGTTCAGCTCGCGGATAAAGTCGCCGCCGAGCTTGAGCGGTCCATCGGCGGCTTCCACCAGGCGGCCGGCGCTGAAGTTGCGCACCGGCAGCCCGCCGATGCGGTTGGTGATGTCACCCATCATCGCCGTACCGGTTTTCTTGAAGGTGTCGATCGCCGGCTCCTTGGCAAGCCGCGCGCCGTATTCGCGGATCGCGCCCATCAGCTTCTTGCGGTCGTGGAAAGTCGGCATCTTGTGCACGTCGACGACGATGGCCTTGACTTTCTTCGCGCCCATGACGGCGCCGACACCGCCACGCGCGGCCAGCCGCGACGGCCGCCCATCGGTGTCGGCGAAGGCGATGCCCGAGACGAGGCCGAGATATTCGCCGACCGGGCCGCACAGCGCGAAACTGATTTTCTTGCCGTATTTCTCGAACAGCAGCGCGGCGGCATCAAAGTTGCCCTTGCCCAGGTAGGGTTCGGCGCTGTCATAAGTGATGGCGCCCTCTTTGGTGATGCGGATCACGACCCAGTCCCTGGATGCGCCATGGAGGGTGAGCCCGGCGGTCTCGAGCTGGCCGAGGGCGAAGCCGAAGGTGCCGCCCGTGTTGGCTTCCTTGATGCCGCCGGTGAGCGGGCTCTTGCAGCCGACGCTCAGCCGGTTGGCGTTGGAGAAGTTGGTGCCGGCGAACGGACCGGCGGAGAAGATCAGCGGATTCTCCGGAGACAGCGGGTCGGCTTTGGCGACGCCGCTCTCGAGCAGGGTCTTGGCGATGTAGTGCCGGCCGGCGCGTATGATCGCCTCGCCGTGCAGTTCGTCCGTCCTGACCGAGCGGTCGCCGAGATTGATATGCAGGTACTTGCGCATGCCGAACTCACCCCGTAAAAACGCAAAATTCAGATTCCGACGCCGCCGCAATTCTACCCGGTTCGCCCGCGCCCGCTTCATGGCGGACGCGCAGCGCGCCTGACATCACAGCTTTATTCGAAACGCCTTCCCGATCAGCGCCAATGCTTCCGGGCTATCCCATTCCTTGGCTCCCCGGACTTTCCTGAGCACGCGGCCCTGCGCGTCGACCAGGACGGTCAACGGGATCGTATTGGCGCCCAGCATGGATTCGAGCAGCAGGTTCCTATCGTGATAGTTGTCGAAAGTGACCTTTGACTGCCTGAGGAATGCCGCGGCCGCGCCGGCATGGTCGTCGGTCGAAACGCCGATGAGATTGAACTGTTTCCCGCCGAAGCGGCGTGACAGCCGTTCGAGGGACGCCATCTCGGCCCGGCAGGGACCGCACCAACTGGCCCAGACATTGATGATCAGCGGTTTCCCGCGCAGCTCGGACAGTCTGCGGTAATCGCCGGAAAACCCGTACAGCGGCGCCTCGCGCAGCACGCCGCCCTCATCGACCTCGCCCGGCATTTTCGCGAACGCGGTCGTGGATGTCGCCGATATCCAGAAAACGATCGAAAAGATTGTTTTCAACATTCGCCAATTATCCCAGCAAGTGATGCAGTTCGCAGGCACTATTGCCGGAATTTCCCCTATGCGCATTGTGGTCGGTTACGCGGTGACCAGGCGCGGCAGCGCAAACCGTCTCCCTTTCGTGTCCGCTTTTTCGATTAGCATCGGTGTTAAGCTGACCCTACCTCGGCAACCAGGAATATCTCCGGACGAGAACCACTGGATACTCGAGCCGCGCAATATCGTGGCGCGGCGCGAGACCGCGCTCGAATTCACCGGCCGCCGTCTCAGGCGATAATTGCGGCCCCCGCAGGGAAAACAACCCGAAAGGACGTCCATGGCAATCAAACGCCCCAAAGGCTCGGCCGGCACGCTCGTGGTGCTGGAGCACACTTCCCGCATCCTCGACGGCAACCCGCTCGGCGACGCGCACCTGCGCAAACTCGGCGTGTGGCTGCCACCGCAGTACGACCAGGGCATCGGCAAAGCCGGCCGCGGAAGGCGCTTCCCGGTGCTGTGGGATCTGGTCGGATTCACCGGCTCCGGGCTAGTGCACGCGGGCTGGAAACCCTTCAGCGACAACGTCCCAGAGCGCGCCGCGCGGCTCATCCACGAACAGAAAATGGGCCCGGCGATCATCGTCTTCCCCGACTGTTTCACCGCGCTCGGCGGTAACCAGTACGTCAATTCGCCGGCGATCGGCAACTACGCCGACTACCTGATCAAAGAGCTCATTCCCTTCGTCGACCGCGAATTCCGCACCCTCGCTAGCCGCGAACACCGCGGCTGCTTCGGCAAATCTTCCGGCGGTTACGGCGCTATCATCCACGGCATGAAGTTCGCGAAGCACTGGGGCGCGATCGCCGATCATTCGGGCGATGCCTACTTCGATTTCGTCTACTGGCACGACTGGCCGAACACCCTGAACACCCTGGCCAAGCACCGCGCGGCGAAGCGCAAGCCCGGCCCCGTGGACATGCGCCGCGAATCGCGCTACCGCGGCGCGGCGGCCGGATTCGACGACGGGCGCATCAAACGCTTCCTCGAACACGTGTGGAAGAAGGAGAAACTCTCCGCCGCCGAAGGCCACTGCATCATGAACATCTGCATGGCGGCCACCTACGACCCGGAGCCGAAGACGCCGCTCGGATTTCGCGTCCCGTTCAATCTGGAAACCGGCGAGGCCCTGCCCGAGCGCTGGAACAACTGGCGTCGCCACGACCCGGTCAACCTGGTGGAGAAATACCGCGCCAATCTCAAGTCGCTGCGCGGCATCTACATCGACTGCGGCTGGCGCGACCAATACCACATCCACTATGGCACGCGGATACTGTCCAAGCGCCTCGCCGACGCCGGCATCCGCCACCGCTACGAGGAATTCGACGACGACCACTCCGACGTCGACTACCGCATGGATACGAGCCTGCCGTTTCTGTACCGCGCGTTGAAACCCTAGGCGGGCAAATGGCGGCCACCGTCGATCGGCAACTATCGGCCATTGGAGCCGAACGGCTTGCTAGCGTCTTATAGCCGTGGGCCCACGAGGAATTTTGGTCGATTCGTTATAGCGCAGAGTCTCAGGATTGCTGCAATCAACACCGCGATTGCGGTTGCATTCCGCTTCGAGCTCCGCAAGTCGTTTTTTTCTCGCGGATTCCATTTGCTCCTGACGTTGCGCCATGGCTTTCTTGTATTGATCTTGCCCATAGTATTGAGAATAGATGCCAGGATCGTCGTACGGCGAAACAGACGAGCTGTGGCCGCCTTGCCCACGATAAGCAGGTTGTAAATTCAGTTTCTTGACGCTCGCGCCGGTTGCCGGAGGCGTTTGTGAGTAGGTGACCTTGCCCGTTTCATCAACGTGCTTGTAAATCTTGGGTTCCTCGGCCACGGCGGCGCCACGAAGTAGCAGCCCAAGAAAGACCACTCCAAAAAGGGTTTCCCTCGTTATGACGCCGCTCGAAGTCATTTGTCCGACCTGGCAGGAGATGGCGCGATAATAATGTTTTCGCTGCTTCCGGCATGGCTCGGCATTTTCTTGGTCTGTTGGTTGAGTGTCATTGCGTGAGGCAATGCCGTTGCGGCTCACTTCCTTGATCCCAGTTTACGCCTGCTTCTCCATCCGTGGCATCGAGCCCAATTCACTCAGCCAGCCTTGCGCCGAGCGAGCCCACACCTGCCGCCGCGGTTTCAGCTCATTGCGCTGGCGAATGGCGCCAACGCGAAGCCCATACACCCGCTGATCCGTCGGCGTGCTTGCCCACAACGGCGTGCCGCAATCGGCACAGAAAGCCTGCGCACGCTTGTTGCCGCTTTCCGCGGTCTTGATATAAACCTTGGGCTCGCCGGTCAGCAGTCGGAAGCCCTCCTCTTTCGCCATGACTACGGTTCGAAACGCCGTGCCCGAGAGCGTCTGGCAATCGGTGCAATGGCAAATTACGACTGCTTCAGGGTCGATCTCCGCTGCGTAAGTAATCTTTCCGCAATGACACCCTCCGTCGATATGCATGTTGAGTCCTCCGTCAATAAAGGTTGAAAAAATATCCGTATTGGCCCTCAGCGCCGCACCAACGGCCTCGGTACTGCGACCGCGCCTTCGGCCATATTGCGCATGCCGAAATCGTTTGGACGCACCAGGTCGGACGGAAAAAAGATAGGAAATTCAATCCTGCCTCTTTTCGCGCGTCTGGTCGACGGCAGCGGTTTGCCGCTGATCCAGCTCCGCCAAACATTGCTCCCAGAAGATATTGGACCTGCGCCCGGCCGATTGCAATGCCGGTTAGGTTGAAGGGGCGTGAATCCTGAAGGATGTTGCCGGACGTGCGGGTCGGCCGACCCGCTTCGGGAGCAGCTTCCAAGAAATATGAATTACCCTTCGCATTTAATCTCCCCCCCGGTCCCTTGCGCAGCGCCAGCTACTGCGATACAAATAAGCCCATGCTTGCTCATCCCTACCCCCCTGCTCCGAATCCGCCCGGCCTGAGCGACATTCGCCGCGGCCTCGCGGGCACTCACATCCCGGACCGGGAAGAACACGCGCATGCCGCAGTAGCGCTGGTGCTCGCAGGCGAGGCGGCCGACCTGAGCCTGTGTCTGATCCTTCGCGCCGAGCACGAGTCAGACCGTTGGTCCGGCCACGTGGCCCTGCCCGGCGGAAGGGTGGATCCCATCGACCTAAACCCGCGGGAAGCCGCAATCCGTGAAACCCGGGAGGAGGTCGGCCTGCGAGTCGAGCGCTCACCTTACCTGGGATCGCTCGGGGCCCAGCCTATTAACCGCGACGGCAGGCCGACCGACATGTTGCTATCCTCCTATGTGTTCCACCTGGGAGAGGCGCTCGAGCAACTCACGCCTAACGCCGAGGTGGCGGAAGCGTTCTGGGTGCCTCTGCGGCACCTGCTCGACGCGCGCAACGCGGGGTACAGGTCCGCGTTGCGCGATGGCGCAGCCTACGACAGCCCTGCCGTCATCTATCAAGGCCACCACATCTGGGGGCTCACCTACCGCGTACTGGCGGTATTCTTTGAGCGAATGCAACTGCGGATAGCGCGGCCGATGCCTTGAAGACGGACGGTATTGCCGAGCAGATGCGTATGATGGACGTCCGGCCGCAAGCCGACTTTCCCGGTTATATTTGTTTTCAGTTCCGACCTGTCGTCCGTACCCCCTGTCAAAACTCGCAGCCCTGCCGCCCTTAGCGTGATTGGTCACAATGGGCGCCTGCCCAGGGAGGGAAAATGAATAATCGCCACAAATTATTTGTCGCGCTTGGGGGCGGGCGCGCTCGCAACGCCGGTAAGCCGATTAAATTGCTTTTCTCCCTGGAAATGGCCTCATCGAGCCGATCGTTGACGACCTAACGCGTTTGCTGCAAGATCGCCCTTGAGCAACTCGCAATCGCGGAAACCGCCGAGCGGTACGCGATCGCAGTTCTCTACAAATCCAACTAGAACCTACAGGAGAATGCGATGCCAAGCATAGTGGGAAGGACATGGCTGGCTGCGGCCGGCTTGATTACCTTGGCTGGTTGCGCAAGCATGCAGCCGGGTCCCAAGGACATGACTTTTTTTGTGACTAGTGTCGGGCCCGGCAAGGGGGGCGACCTGGGCGGCCTCGAGGGCGCAGACGGGCACTGCCAATCGCTGGCGAAGGCGGCGGGCGCCGGCGACCGCACCTGGCGTGCCTACCTGAGCACGCAGGCACCGAAATTGGCCGATCCGAACTTCGTGAATGCGCGCGACCGAATCGGTGCCGGCCCCTGGCAGAACGCCCAGGGCGTAGTGATCGCAAGGAGCGTGGATGAACTGCACTCGGCCAACAACAAGCTGAACAAACAGACGGCATTGGACCAAATGGGGAAACCCGTCAACAGCCGCACGGAAAAGCCCAACAAGCACGACATGCTGACCGGCTCGCGGCCCGACGGCACTGCTTTTCCGGGCGCTCCATTTCCCGACATGACCTGCGGCAACTGGACCAAGAGCGGGACCGATGGCTCGGCGATGACCGGTCATCATGATCGCGAGGGTCCCATCGACTCTCCTTGGGCCACCTCCTGGAATTCGGCCCACCCGACGCTTGGCTGTAGTCAGGAGCGAGTGCGCCCCACGGGCGGGGACGGGCTGTTCTATTGCTTTGCGGTGAAATGATCTGTTGACACGCAGGAGCGCCCAGCCGGTGTATGTCCCGGTAACGGTCATGCTTTAACAGGAGTGGCTGCTGCGCCAAGCACAGAACACCCGCTCCCTACGCTCCCGCGAGAACGGCAGATGCATACATAAAACAGGCATCGCGCCTTCACTGGTTCTCATTGATTTCATTGGGGACCTTCAGTTGGGGCGAGTCGCCCCGCATAGTTTTTCGATACTTCGCACCCAAATGCGCGACAGCGTGCGCGGGTGCGCGCTTGTGATTGCTAAGACGCACCCAATTGAATACATGGAGATTTCGGAGAAGCGCGCGCCGGTTTTACCAAGTTGGCACGGCCCATGCTACGGATAGGGTGAGCAACAACAAACGAACAGAAGCGGAGAATAACATGAGCACCTACACAAAAACCCTGAGAATGAATACACCAGAACTGGCCCTCGCAAACCTGGAAGCGGCTGCGGAAAAATTCAACGCGGCAACTGAAAACCTGACGGCGGCGACCAAAACCGTGCTGATGATCGCCGGCGCCCCGCTGCTTGGCCTCGCGTTCGTCCTGGCGCTCCCGCTAATCAGCGTCGCGCTAACCGCGTACTACAGCGCAAAATTGATTGCAGCCGGGTGGGCCGGCGTCGCGCGCCACGCGAAAAACGTCGCGCTGTTCTTCGCCGCACCGTTCGTAGGCCTTGCCTACATCCTCGCGTTCCCGTTCGTCGGCGTCGGAATGCTCTGCTACCTCGGGGCGAAAGCCGCCAGGAAATAGCTAGAACTCGCGGCTGGCCTTAATCGAATGACGCGGCCCTTCGGGGCCGCTTGGCGTTTGTCGGCCATGTAGAACACCCACCACCACTGTCAGGACTTCAGGTTTCTCGGCGCAGTGCGCATTGACCAGCCCGCGGGTTATGCAATGTGTTAGTGCGCGAACGAAATTGACCATCATGCACGACTTATGCTGACCAGCCCTCACCAACTCAATTCCTTGTCAGGACAAGGAATTGTAGAGGTTTCTCCCTGATCACTCCAATCGCGCAGTCTGGTCAATCGGCTCCGCGCAAGCAACACTACTTGGCCATCTTCTTGAAGCTTTAACTATCGTGAGCGCAAGCGCTGCGGACTAGCCAATCGTGTTCAAGGTTTCGATAATTCGGTGGATTAATAGCTCGGCCAGCGTAATGGCGATCAGTGTGGCGTGTCTTCAAGTTGTTTCTGACCTGTAATACGACCATCCCCTTCTCCGCTATGCTGAACAAATTACGCCGCATAGCGTTGAATTTCCACTTCGACATGGCGATGGACAGCTTCTTCTGCATCGGCATACACGCGGCGGGCGATGGGTTTGCTCAGGTAATACTCGCCGCAGTCTTCGCAAATTTCGGCGGGAACGTCACGAATGACCACCACCGTGTTATTGCGTTGCAGGGTAACGGTGGTGATACCGGGGTAAGTATGGCCAGTCTTGCAGATGGTACATTTCATCACGCTCTCCTTTTCTTGAACGCCTCATCCCAAATCACGGGATCTGGCCGATAAATCGTAACCAGGTAGCAGTCACCGGTTAGCGGGTCGCGTGCAACGACTGCATGAACCGGATGGCCTCCGTGGAACCCCAATATCAAGGTGCTGGGGAAAGGCTGGTCATTCGGATAATCCGCAATGACCTCGCCTCTTGAGACAACCTGCGCCGCCGCATCAGGATCAATTTCTCGCTGAAACATCCGTTCGAACGCGTGGCGGGAAAAGTGCAGATGCTTGCAGTCCATAGCCTGTCCTTACGCAGACCACACCGCTACGATCATGTTATTTCCCCGATCGCAAAGCCAGGCGGAAGTCTATCACTGGTTCAGCAAATCGGAGAGTGACATCAATTCCGGTGCCCTTCGTCCTCGGGGGAATCAAGGAGAAATAAAGTGGTGGCCAAGGGCGGAATTGAACCACCGACACACGGATTTTCAGTCCGCTGCTCTACCAACTGAGCTACTTGGCCATTTTTTGAGGCGTCGACCACCGGAAGCGCAAGGAACGCCGGTGGTTGAAAGGAGGGCGAATTATAAGGGGTAACGGGGGCTTTAGCCAAGAAACACGGAATCGCGTGTCGCGGAATTGCACAGGATAAGGATGCGCTGATTTCCAGGCGAAAAAAAGCCCCGCCGAAGCGGGGCCTTTCGGGGGGGCTGCCGGATCCCCGCTTGCGCGGAGTCAAGGCTGCGCTTGCGCGCTCCTTACATATCCATACCGCCCATTCCACCCATACCGCCCATGCCGCCCATGCCGCCGGGCATGCCACCACCGCCGCCACCTTGCTTTTCTTCGACCAGCTCGGCCACCATGCAATCGGTGGTGAGCATCAGGCCGGCGATCGAGGCCGCGTTCTGCAACGCGGTGCGCGCCACCTTGGTCGGATCGACCACGCCCATCTGCACCAGGTCGCCGTATTCGCCGGTCTGGGCGTTGAAGCCGTAGTTGCCTTTGCCTTCGAGGATCTTGTTCAGCACCACCGAGGGCTCGTCACCGGCGTTGGCGACGATCTGGCGCAGCGGTTCTTCCAGGGCGCGGACCACGATCTTGATGCCCGCGTCCTGATCATGGTTGTCGCCTTTCAGGTTTTTCAGCGCCGAGCGGGCGCGGATCAGAGCCACGCCGCCGCCCGCGACGATGCCTTCCTCGACCGCCGCGCGGGTCGCGTGTAGCGCATCCTCTACGCGCGCCTTCTTCTCCTTCATCTCGACTTCGGTTGCGGCACCGACCTTGATCAGCGCCACGCCGCCGGCGAGCTTGGCCACGCGCTCTTGCAGCTTCTCTTTGTCGTAATCGCTGGTCGCCTCTTCGATCTGGGTGCGGATGTTCTTGACCCGCGCTTCGATCGCCTTGGTATCGCCGGCGCCGTCGATCAGGATGGTGTTTTCCTTCTGCACCTCGATGCGCTTCGCTTGGCCCAGGTCCTTCAGCGTGGTTTTCTCCAGCGTCAGGCCGAGCTCCTCGGCGATCACGGTGGCGCCGGTGAGGACGGCGATGTCCTCCAGCATGGCCTTGCGGCGGTCGCCGAAGCCCGGCGCTTTCACCGCGCAGGTCTTGAGAATGCCGCGCAGGTTGTTCACCACCAGGGTGGCGAGCGCTTCGCCTTCCACCTCTTCGGCGACGATCAGCAGCGGACGCCCGGCCTTCGCCACGGCTTCGAGTACCGGCAGCAGGTCGCGGATGTTGGAGATCTTCTTGTCGTGCAACAGCACGTAGGGGTTCTCCAGCAGGCTGATCTGCTTGTCCGGGTTGTTGATGAAGTACGGCGAGAGGTAACCGCGGTCGAATTGCATGCCTTCGACGACTTCGAGCTCGTCGGCCAGGCTCTTGCCGTCCTCGACGGTGATCACGCCTTCCTTGCCGACCTTGTCCATGGCTTCGGCGATGCGATCACCGATGGAGGAGTCCGCATTGGCGGAAATGGCGCCGACCTGGGCGATTTCCTTGCTGGTGGTGCAGGGCTTGGAAATCTTCTTCAGTTCGTCGGTGATCGCGATCACGGCTTTGTCGATGCCGCGCTTCAGGTCCATCGGGTTCATCCCGGCGGCCACGAATTTCATCCCTTCCTTGACGATGGACTGGGCCAGCACCGTGGCGGTGGTGGTGCCGTCGCCAGCAACGTCGGAAGTCTTGGAGGCGACTTCCTTCAACATTTGCGCGCCCATGTTCTCGAATTTGTCCTTGAGCTCGATTTCCTTGGCCACGGACACACCGTCCTTGGTCACGGTGGGAGCGCCAAAGGAGCGATCCAGCACCACGTTGCGACCTTTCGGGCCAAGGGTTACTTTGACAGCGTCGGCGAGGATGTTCACACCGGCGATCATTCTCGCGCGGGCCGAATCATGAAAGCGTACGTCTTTTGCAGCCATATCGAATTTCTCCTAAAAATTTGTGATGAAGTTGGGGCGGAAGAAAGAGCTGTCCTCTTTCGTTTGCCGTCCCCAAATCAAGCTTGGTTAAGGGCCGGAACTACAGGGTAACGACACCCATGATGTCTTCCTCGCGCATGACCAGCAGTTCGTCGCCGTCCATTTTTACGCTGGAGCCCGAATACTTGCCGAACAAAACGCGGTCGCCGACTTTGACGGCGAGCGGGCGCACTTTGCCGTCGTCCATGACCTTGCCGGTGCCGATCGCCAGCACTTCGCCTTGATCAGGCTTCTCGGCGGCGTTGTCGGGAATAACGATCCCGCCAGCAGTCTTGCGCTCTTCTTCAATACGTTTGACGATTACACGATCGTGTAAAGGACGGATTTTCATGAATATTTCCTCCGAACAGATGGTTAGTTAGCAGCCACTAACTTGATATTAGTGGCCAGAATCAGACGTTGGTTGCTAGCACTCAATGCCAACGAGTGCTAATTATGAGGCCTAGCGGCGAAAAATTCAAGTGGGGCGTCTGTCCGGTTACAAAAGAGTATGACCCGATACAAAGAAGTCGGTCCCTGACAACATGGATTACGCCGCTGTTTAGGACCATCCTATTTGTCCCAGCGCAGCGTCGCCCTTGATTGAAACTCGTCGCGCCAAACCGCCAAGCCGGCACGTCGCGCGAGACGCCCCAAGCTTGGCTTCAGCCTCGGCGGATTCAAGTATCATGGCAGCGGAAAACAGCCCCCGCCGCGATGCCATCCAAGCGATTCATCTTGCGCGTCCTGCTCGTCTTCGTCCTTGCGACCGAGCTGGCAAGCGCCCAGTCCTTGCCGGCTTCGGTCGAACAGGCCCTGAAGCGCGCCCATATCCCCCTGTCCGGCGTCGCCGCCTACGTGCAGGGCGTCGACAACTCCGAGCCGCTCCTAGCCCACAATGCCGCACAGGCGATGAATCCGGCATCGACGATCAAGCTCCTCACCACCTATGCCGCGCTGGAGCTGCTCGGCCCCACCTACACCTGGAAGACCGAGGCCTATGCCGGCGGCAAGATCGAAGGCGGCGTGCTCGAGGGCAATCTGATCCTCAAAGGTTACGGCGATCCGAAGCTGAGCCTGGAGAATTTCTGGCTGCTGCTGCGACGCCTGCGCGCCCTCGGCCTGCGCGAGATCCGCGGCGATCTGGTGCAGGACCGCAGCTATTTCGAGCCGGCCGCATACGACCCGGCGAAATTCGACGCCGAGCCGCTACGCGCCTACAACGTCGGCCCGGATGCGCTGCTGTTGAACTTCAAGGCGGTGCGCTTTCAGTTCGTGCCGGACGCGGACACGAAGAGCGTGACCGTCATCGCCGAACCCAAACCGGCCGGCCTCGAGTTCGCCGCCGCGGTGCGCGCCAGCGACGGACCCTGCGGCGACTGGCGCGCGGGCATCAAAGCCAATTTTCAAAGCAACGGCGGATCGGCCAAAGCCAGCTTCGCCGGCAGCATGCCGGCAAGCTGCGGCGAACGCTACTGGAACGCGAGCCTGCTGGCGCAGCCGAACTACGTCTATGGCGTGTTCCGGCAACTGTGGGAAGAACTGGGCGGAACGCTCGCAGGCGCGTGGAAAAACGGAACCGTGCCCGCCGATGCCAGGCTGCTCGCGACGGGCGAATCCGCAAGCAATGCCGAACTCGCGCGCGACATCAACAAGTTCAGCAACAACGTGATGGCGCGCCAACTGTTTTTCACCCTCGGCGCCGAAGTGCTCAAACTGCCCGGAAACAGCGAGCGCTCGGCCGAGGTCGTGCGCTCGTGGCTCGCGGAAAAGAAACTGGACTTTCCCGAGCTGGTGTTGGAAAACGGCTCGGGCCTGTCGCGCCAGGAACGCATCAGCGCGGAACATATGGGCAGGCTGCTGCTTGAAGCCTGGCGCAGCGCGGTGATGCCGGAGCTGATGTCCTCGCTGCCGCTCGTCGCCTACGACGGCACCATGCGCCGGCGGCTGCGTTTCGAGTCCATTGCCGGGCAGGCGCATATCAAAACCGGCTCGCTCAGCGACGCGCGCACTTTGGCCGGGTACGTGCTGGACCGACGCGGCAAGCGCCAGGTGGTGGTGCTGTTCATCAACCACGCCAATGCCGCCGCCGGCCGGCCGGCGCAGGATGCCCTGCTGCAATGGGTATACGAAGGCGGCGCGCGGCACCCGAATTGAGGCCGTTATTGGGACCAGCTTGACCAATGTCAAACCTTAAGACACAGCTTGGCCTAGAATTGAAATGTTCCCAACACCGCCCTCTGGAGCCATCATGGACACCGAACTTCAAATCGTCACGCGCGAAAAACTGGTCGCCGACATGCGTATCGTACTGGCGGATACCGAGCAGTTGCTGAAAGCCGCGATCGGCCAATCGGGCGAAAAACTGGCCGCGCTGCAGCCGCGGATCGAGGAAAATCTGCGCAATGCCAGGGCACGCCTGGCGGAATTCGAGCGGGCCGCGACCGAGCAGGCGCGTGCGGCGGCGCAGGCAACCGATGCCTACGCGCATGAACATCCCTGGAAAGTGGCCGGCTTCACCGCCCTGCTCGGGGTCGCGGTCGGATTGCTGATCGGCCGGAGGTAGCCGGCTAGACATGGCGTCCTGAATCGCGCCCGCGTCGTTGCGGGGTTGCGCTTTTTGTATAAATGCCACCCCAAACCGATTTTGGTTTTATTCATAACCGTGTTTTCCGTGCGGATGTGCTTTTCATCCGCGCGGAAAACACGGTTGGCGCGCGCAGCGCGCAATGGCCACTCGCCGATATCGGCGGACGTCGGAGGATGCTTCGAACTGTGGCGCGTCAACTTGCGCGGACGGCGGCCCGTCCGCGCGGATCGCCGATTGGGCACGGATGAAAAGCACATCCGTGCCCAATCGGCGATCTTGTATAAACCCCCGCGCAGCGCGCAAGTCCGATCGTGCCATGCAACGGTATTTAGGACGCCGCTATAGCCCCAGATCGCGCCACAACGCGTCGACGCGGCGCTTTACCTCTGCATCCTTAGCGATCGGCTTGCCCCAGCCGCGGCTGGTTTCGCCCGGCCATTTGTTGGTCGCATCTATGCCCATTTTCGAACCCAGGCCCGACACGGGGCTGGCGAAGTCGAGATAGTCGATTGGGGTGCGCTCGGCCAGCAGCGTGTCGCGTGCGGGATCGACCCGCGTGGTCAGGGCCCAGATCACTTCCTTCCAGTCGCGGATATCGATGTCGTCGTCGGTGACGATGATGAATTTGGTGTACATGAACTGGCGCAGGAAGCTCCAGATGCCGAACATGACGCGCTTGGCGTGGCCGGGATACTGCTTTTTCATGCTTACCACGGCAAGGCGGTAGGAACACCCCTCGGGCGGCAGGTAGAAGTCGGTGATCTCCGGGAACTGCTTCTGCAGCAGCGGCACGAATACCTCGTTCAAGGCCATGCCCAGCACCGCCGGCTCGTCGGGCGGCTTACCGGTATAGGTGCTGTGGTAGATCGGCTCGCGCCGCATGCTGATGCGCTCGATGGTGAACACCGGGAAGCGTTCCCGCTCGTTGTAATAGCCGGTATGATCGCCGAAGGGCCCTTCCAATGCCGTTTCATCGGCGTGAATCACACCTTCCAAAACGATCTCCGCGCTCGCGGGCACCTGCAGATCGCTGCCCAGGCATTTCACCAGCTCGGTCTTGGCTCCGCGCAGGAGGCCCGCGAACTGATACTCGGAGAGCGAATCCGGCACCGGCGTCACCGCGGCGAGTAGGGTGGCCGGGTCCGCGCCCAGGGCCACCGCGATCGGAAACGCTTCGCCCGGATGATGCAGGCCATGATCGCGAAAATCGAGCGCGCCGCCGCGCTGCGCCAGCCAGCGCATGATGACCTTGTTCGGCGCGATCACCTGCTGGCGGTAGATGCCCAGGTTCTGCCGGGTTTTCAGCGGCCCGCGCGTGACGGTGAGACCCCAGGTGATGAGCGGACCGGCGTCGCCCGGCCAGCAAGTCTGGATCGGCAGCCGCGAAAGATCGACGTCCTTCGCCTCCCACACGATTTCCCGGCAGGGCGCGCTGTCCAGCACTTTCGGCGCCATGTTGAGCACCTGCTTCAGCACGGGCAGCTTGTCCCAGGCGTCCTTCAGTCCCTTGGGCGGATCCGGTTCCTTCAGATATGCGAGCAGCTTGCCCACTTCGCGCAGCGCCGCGACCGAGTCCTCGCCCATGCCCAGCGCCACCCGCCGCGGCGTGCCGAATAGATTCGCCAGCACCGGAATGCGCGG
>SCTX01000073.1 GCA_004298385.1 Betaproteobacteria bacterium
GTCGCTTTCCAGAAATAACGCGTGAATCCACGCTGCGAGTCGTAGTCCTTGATGCGGAATACCATGCGCACCTTCTGGCCGACCTTCACGTCGGCCATGTCCACATCGGTAAAATCCGTCATCAGCCGTCCGCCGGCGTCGAACTGAACCATGCCGAAAAAAGTGGGTGGATCGGGCGAGTAGGTGAGCTGGTCGGCGGTATGGGAGTTAATCTGGCCGATCGTGTCGGCGAAAGGATGGTCGGTCTGGGTGTGGAAAGCGTTGCATTCGGGAGCGACGCAGACATTCGACTTCGGAAACTGCAGCGTGCCGCATTTGCTGCAGCGCCCACCGACCAGGCCCAGGATCATGTCGCGCTTGCGATACAGCGTCGATAGCGCCGTCTGCTTGTCGAGTTCGGCGCGCATGCCGCGTTCGAGCGTCACCAGTTCATTGAAGGCGAGGAAGCGGTTGTAGTTGGTCTCCTCGCGGCGCCGCGCGAGATAGCCGCGCACGCCCAAGCGCGGCGGCAACCGTTGCAAGTCCGCGGTCGCTTCGAACAGCAGCGCATCGCAGCCCTGGCCGAATCCAACCACCAGGATGCGCTCGCCGGGCTTGGCCGCCGCAAGCGCGTCGGCCAGCATCACCAGCGAATGCGCGGTGCCCGTCTCGCCGCACACGGCACTCAGATTGTCGCGCACGGCGCTCTCGGGTATGCCGGCCTTCTTCGCCACCGAAGCGGCCACCTTGCCCAACGTGCAGGGCATGCAAAAGTGCGCGATGGAGCCCGGTTCGACCCCGGTCTTCTTGAACAAACCGGCGAGCGTCGCCGGCACGATCTTGTTGTAGCCTTCGTCGCGGATCCAGCGTTCTTCCCAGACGTAGTCGTAGGCGACACCCTGGCCGCGATAATGGTCGATAAAATCGACCGTGCGGCTATTGCTGCCGATGAACTTGGCGATCACCTTGCCCGAGCCGACGAGGAGCGCCGCCGCGCCGTCGCCGCTGGTCATCTCGAGCGTGCTCCCGACCTTGGTGCGGCGTTTCTCCGACGCAAGGAACAGCGCCGGCCCGCCCGCGCCAGCCGCGCCCTCAAGCACCGCCGCCAGTCCGGCGGTGGCGGCACGCTGCGACGATCCGACGTCGAGCGATGAAATCTCGGCGCCCAGATTCAGCGCCTGCGCGACGATGCCCGAGTTCAAGCGATCCTCGAACGGAAATGAGGTCGAAGCAAGCTGCACCGAGCGTACCTGATCCCGGGCGAACCCGGTCAGGCAGTCGCGCGCCGCCTCGACTGCCATGGTGACCGCATCTTCGTCCCAGTTGCACATCGAGCGCTCGGCCTTGGCCTGGCCCCTGAGCGCGGGGTTGAACCAGGCGTTCGCATCGGCGACGGATTTGCGCGCGAGCCGGCGCCGCGGAATATAGGCGCCGTAGGCAAGAATACCGATTTCCATGCTTTTGTCTCCTTAATTTTGGAATCCCGGCAAATGGTACTGCCGGATCGAGTCGGGGGATGGAACAGGGGATAGAACAGTGGATGACCAACAATCGCCGCAGTTCGGAATCCGCAAGCGCTTGGCGCGCGGGGCTTCGAAGCAGATTCTTTCAAGCCCTTTTTCGGCGACGGCGACGCTCATTCAGGCTCCTCGGATGGCCGGAATGGGAGTGTAGGGAGTTTCACATTCATGAAAAAGGTTTGCCGTATGTGAAAATTAGAATGCTACCTCAAATCCGGCCTTGTTTCCAGAAGTCCTTGAGGATGCCGTCTGGCCAGCAGAGGTTCGAATCGCGAACTTTCGATGATGCCGGCGCCACGATAGTTGACGCCGGCCACGCCCTATTGGTTCGGTCAAATGCAACGCTGGTCGCCGCCGTCCACCGGAATGATGGCGCCGTTGATGTAAGATGCTTGGCGCGAGGCGAGGAAGGCCGCCAGGGCCGCCACCTCTTCCGGATTGCCGCCGCGCCGCAGCGGATTGCTGGCCATCCATTGCGCTTCGGCTTCCGCCACCGTCTTGCCGCTCTGCTGGGCGGTGCGGGTCATGAGGGTTTGCCAGCGCTGGGTGCGGATGGGACCGGGGCTGATGGCGTTGACCAGGATGTTGTGGGGGCCGCCCTCGTCCCCCAGGGCCTTGGTTATGTTCATGAGGGCGGCGTTGGCGCCGCCCCCGGCCAGATAGTCGGCCTTGGGCTGGCGCCCGGCCTGGCCGACGATGTTGATGATGCGACCGCCGCCGGCGGTTTGCATCAGCGGGAACACGGCACGGGCAAGGCGCACATAACCGAACACCTTGAGGGCCCAGTCCTCGTGCCATTCCGCGTCCGGTTTGCTCAGCAGCGAACCGCCGCGGATGGCTCCGGCGTTGTTCACCAGCACGTCGATGCGACCGAGTTTCGCCACGGCTTCCCGCACTAGGGTATCCACGCCCTGCTGGCTGCTCAAGTCAGCGATCACCGGGAAAGCTTCCGCGCCATGACCTGCGGCGAGACCTGCCGCCACCGCGGCCAAGCGCTCGCCGTTCCGGGCGCATAACACCAAGCGCATGCCCTCCGCCGCCAAGGCGCCGGCGATCGCCTCGCCGATGCCCTGGCTGGCCCCGGTGATTATTCCGGTCTTGCCCTTCAAGCCGAAGTCCATAGTATTTTCTCCTCCATGTTCAGCTTTATACCACCTCAACCGCGCTTTCGCCGAAAGTCAAGCGACCGCAGCATTCGTGCGCGGTAGCAGCGCGAACGCCTGAAGCAGGTCGGCAATGCTGCCGCGCGGCAGCCCGGCGACAAAGGCTTCCAGCCGGTCATAGGCCGACTCGGGCACCGCTTGTTCGCGGCCGATGCGGCGGATG
The DNA here is from genome assembly GCA_004298385.1 of Betaproteobacteria bacterium. Classification (GTDB taxonomy): domain Bacteria; phylum Pseudomonadota; class Gammaproteobacteria; order Burkholderiales; family SG8-39; genus 2-12-FULL-64-23. Next base: position 2,826 of record SCTX01000073.1, read on the forward strand.
AGGGCGGACACGCCGGCGCGGTCGTAGGAATAATCGGCGAAGCTCATGCGCTGATCCTGCACCAGCGTGCGGCCGTCCGCGGTTTCGACGTCGATCTTGCAGCACAGCGTAGGCACGGCCGCGTCGCTGATCAGCTTGATGCTAGATATCAGCTTGTTCACCGGCGCGTCGTCGTAGGTGAGCATGCGGCGCATGTCAGGAACGCCGTACAGCAGGGTGGCCGCGATGCAGAATGGGATGCTCATCAGGGTGCCGGAGACGGAATTGAACGGACCGACGGCGTCCATGCCGGCATAGCCCGTTTCATAAGGATTCATGCGCACGCTTACGGCCTTGATCGGGGAGCCGGCGAG
>SCTX01000074.1 GCA_004298385.1 Betaproteobacteria bacterium
CGGAGGCGCCGGCGGCGAGACGTTCAATAACGTTGGCCTGCTCACGATCACCGGCGACAACGACTTCGACTACGCCACCTTCAACAACAGCGGCACCCTGACCAAGTCGGGGGGCGCTGGTACCACGCGCTTCAATTATTGGGGAGGTGGTCTCAACAACACCGGTACGATCAATGTGAGTACCGGAATTCTTAACGCGGTTGGTGCATTAGGGACCAATTCCGGCACCATCAATACCGCCTCCGGCGCCAGCCTGCAAAGGACAGCGGGCTTCACCAACACCGGCACCTTGTCCGGCAGTGGCACGATTGTTGTCGGTACGGGTGCGGCGAAACTGATCAATCAGGGCAGCATCAATCCTGGCGGAACGGGCGCGACCGGCACGTTGGCGATTGCCGGTGACGTGCAACTCTCGACGGGTTCCAATCTGAACATGGAGTTGGGCGGCGCGGTGGCAGGACAGTTCGATGCGCTGACGGTAACTGGCGCGGCGACGCTGGGTGGCACGCTGACCAGCACACTGATCAATGGTTTTACGCCGAGCAGCCAAAGCTTCGACGTGATCACGGCCGGCTCGGCCAGTGGCAGTTTCGCGACAGCGAATCTGCCCTTCGGCGTCAATGGCGCCATCGTCGGCAACCTCTATCGTCTCACGCACACGGGCGGCACCTGCGCCGGTGTGTGCTGGGACGGCGGTGCCGCTACGACCAACTGGACGGACGCGGCCAACTGGACCGCCAATACCTTGCCGGGCAGCGCGGACGTCGCCTATCTCAACCTGGTCGCCGGGGTCACCGTCAATCTCGCCAACAGCACCCAGAGCGTCAAAGGCCTAAATTCCAACGCCAACAATCACCTGGTCCTAGGTACCGGCGGCCTGCTCACTCTGACCGATCCTGGCACTACCTCGACATTGGCGGGGAATCTCACCGTCACCGGCGGCACGCTTACCGCCAACGGCCCCTTGTCATTGGCCAATCTGACCCAGTTGTCCGGCACTCTGCAGGGCGGTGGCGCCGTGTCGGTGGGGACCTTCAACTGGACCGGTGGCACGCTCGCTGGCATTGGTCCGCTGACGGTAAATACTGCGCTGAATATGCCGGCCGGGACCAGTTCGAACGCCTGGAACTATACCTTCCTGGATGGCAAGACGCTGACCAACAACGGCACGGCGACGCTGGGATCAAATCAGGACATGGGCGGCAACGGCGCGGACTTGCGCCTGCAAAACGGCGCCGCGATCAACAACGTCGGCGTCTGGAACATCAACTACGCCAACATCAACAACACCGGTACCAATATTTTCAACAATACCGGTACGCTGAATGTAGGCGCCCTGGGCTATGGCGGCACCATCAACACGGACTATGCCGGGAGCGGCACGCTCAACTTGCTAGGTGACGGAGTAAACCTGGGCAAAGGCGGCGGCGGCAACGGTACGTTCAACATCGGCTCTGGCACGACGCTGGCGACTAGTGGTCCGGCGCTTACGACTGGCACCCTGAATCTGGGTGGCGTGCTCACCGGCAGCGGCAACCTGAGCGTCACCAACAGCTTCAGCCAGACCACCGGCAGCGTTGGCAGCGGCTTCAGCAGCATTGCCATCAACCAGACGAGCGGCAACCTGAGTGTCCCGGCCCTGACCGCTGCCAATGCCATCACCCTATCGACGGTGGCCGGGGATGTGGTCATTAACGGGGTGCAGTCGACCACGGCGCTGGGGAGCAGCATTGTGGCCAGGTCCGCGGCTGGCTTTACCAACAATGCCGGTGCCGGTGCCCTGACGCCCGGCAGCGGCGGCCGCTGGCTCGTCTATGCAGCCAGCCCGGCAAACGTCGCCAAGGGCGGCCTCGCCCCGACGCTTTACCAATACAACTCGGCGTTCGGAGGATCACTCAATCCGGCGGGCAGCGGCTTCATCTATGCCTCGCCTCTTTATGTCGATGCTAACTTTACCGGTACCATGTCGAGCACCTTTGGCTCGAATCCGACGGCGACTGCCGGATACATTCTGCGCGGCTTGGATAGCGGCGATGCCGCCACGGCGGCGGCGATCACGGGCAGCGCTGCGTATTCGAACTGGCCGATCAGCGCAACGACCGCGGCAGGATCCTATGCCCTGCAATATGCGAGCGGCTTGTTGGCTTCCGCTTATTACGGACTGACGCCGGGAACCGCGCAAAGCTACACCGTGAACCCGGCCATCCTCCAGGCCATCACCGCCTCGCTCGGCGGCACGGCAAGCAAGGTCTATGACGGTACGACCATCGCCTCGCTTTCGCCTGGCAACTTCCTGCTCTCGGGCTTCGTCAATACCGATTCGGCCAGCGTCACCAAGACCACCGGCGCCTATGCGAGCAAGAACGTCGGCAGCGGTATCCTGGTCAGCACAACCTTGGCGCCGGGCGACTTCAGCCCAGCCGGGGCCACGAACCTGTCCAATTACGTCCTGCCGGCGAGCGCGAGCGGCAACATCGGCGTGATCACCCCGGCGAGCCTGACGCTGAGCGGTCTCACGGCGCAGAACAAGGTATATGACGCCACCGCGGTGGCGACCTTGAGCGGTGCGCTCAGCGGCCTGATTGCAGGCGACAGCGTGAGCCTGGCGAGTTCGAACGCGAGCTTCGATAACAAGAACGTCGGCACAGCCAAGCCGGTGACCGTGACTGGCCTCACGCTCACGGGTTCGGATGTCGGCAACTACAGCTTCACGCTTCCGACGGGCGCGACACTGAGCGCCACCATCACCCCGGCAAGCCTGACGCTGAGCGGCCTCACGGCGCGAAACAAGGTGTATGACGCGACGACGGTTGCCACGCTCGGCGGGACGGCGGCATTCTCCGGCGTGCTCGGCACCGATGTGGTCACGCTCGGTGGAAGCCTCAGCGCCAGCTTTGCCGACAAGAACGTGGGTGTGGCCAAGCCAGTGAGCGTGACTGGACTCACACTTAGCGGTGCAGATGCGGGCAATTATACGCTCACCAACACCAGTGTCAGCACGACCGCGGACATCACCCCGGCGAGCCTGATGCTGAGCGGATTGACGGCGCAGAACAAGGTCTATGATGCAACGACGGTGGCCACGATTACCGGGACGCCGATATTCGCAGGTGTCCTTGGCACCGATGTAGTCACGCTGAGCGGCGGTGCCAGCGCGAGCTTTGCTGACAAGAACGTGGGCGTGGCCAAGCCGGTGAGCGTGGCTGGTCTCACGCTCACCGGCGCGGACGCCGGTAACTATAGCCTCACTTCCCCGGGCCTGACGCTGATCGCCGACATCACCCCGGCGAGCCTGACGCTGAGCGGACTAACAGCGCAGAACAAGGTATATGACGCGACGACGGTGGCCACGATCACCGGGACGCCGATATTCTCAGGTGTCCTTGGCACCGATGTGGTCACGCTGAGCGGCGGTGCCAGCGCCAGGTTCGCCGACAAGAACGTGGGCGTAGCCAAGCCGGTGAGCGTGACAGGCCTGACGCTCACAGGTGCGGATGCGGGCAACTACACGCTGACCAACACCAGCGCGAGCGCCACCGCCGATATCACCCCGGCGAGCCTGACGCTGAGCGGTCTAACGGCACAGAACAAGGTCTATGATGCGACGGTGGTGGCTACGATAACCGGGACGCCGATATTTTCAGGTGTCCTCGGCGCCGATGTGGTCACCCTGGCCGGCAGCCCCGGCGGCAGTTTTGCCGACAGCAATGTTGGCGTGGCCAAGCCGGTTACCGTCGCAAACCTCAACCTGTCAGGCGCAGACGCGGCCAATTACCGCATCAGTGGTGCTCCCGGCGGACTGATCGCCGATATCACCGAGGTCCCGGCGGTCGCGCTGTTGCGGACGCCCGTCGCATCCGCTCTGGTACAGGTGCTGAGCACGACTGCCACGACGGCGCAACAGCAACCGGCGCAGGCGACGTCCCAGACGGCGGCGCCGACCCCGCCGCCCCCATTGCCGCCGACGACCTCCGCGGGTTCCGGTCCTCTGCTGCTGAGTAACACCACGCAGACGATAGGCGGCACGGCGAATACGTTTGGCGGCGGTCCCGCTACGCCCGCGGTACCGGCGTCACCGTCGGGAGGCGGCTTCTCCGGCGGTCCCGCAACACCCGCGACACCGGCGTCCCCCGCCGGTGGAGCCTCCGGTAGTTCCGCTACGTCTGCGGAACCGGCATCCGGCGGCTCTGGTGGCGCTAGCGGCACGTCTTCGAGCGGCCAAGGCGACAAACCGGTTGCCGATAAGCCGGCCGACGACAAATCGGCCGGCGCGAAAAAGGACGATACCAAGGCGGACGAGAAGAAAGACGACAAGAAGAAAGACGACGAGACGACGGCGAAGAAAGATGAAGGCAAACCGGCGCCGAAGAAACTCGCCACCTGCAGCTAGACGGAGAAACGACCATGCGAACATTTGCGCCGATCCTCGCTAGTCTACTGCTTGCGGCCGCCGGAGCTGCACCCACCGTGGTTCAGGCGGCGAACCCGGTAGGGCGGGTCACGCATCTCTCGGGCACACTCATCGCCAAGCGCGCCGATGGCAGCACCAAGCTCTTCTCGACCAAGTCCGAGGTGCAGGAAGGCGACACGCTCTCGACCGAGCAGGAGACCTACGCGCGGATCAAATTCGCCGACGGTGGCGAAGTGGTGCTGCGGCCGGGGTCGCAGATGAAGGTCGCCGCCTATGCGTTCGACGAGGCCAAGCCGCAGTCGGACAACATCGTGCTCAACATGCTCAAAGGAGGGCTGCGCGCGGTGACTGGCCTGATAGGCAAACGCAACCGCGACGCGGTCAACTTCGCCACCGTCACCGCCACCATCGGCATCCGCGGCACGCACTTCGGCGCGCTGATGTGCCAGAACGACTGCGGCGGCGTGCCCACCGTCACCGGCAAGCCGCCGGAGAACGGGCTGCACCTCGATGTTGCCGACGGCGCCATCGTGGTCAGGAACGCGGCCGGCCAGCAGGTGATCACGAGCGGCCAGTTCGGTTTCGTGCAAAGCGCCAACACGCCGCCGGTGATCGTGCCGCCGGCACAGGGCATACAGGTGACGATGCCGACCAGCATCAGCCAGAACAGCTCATCCGGCCGCGGGTTGGGCAAGGCCAAGGAAGGCGAGTGCGCGGTGCAGTAGGGTTGGAAACCGCCCGCAAGCCTAGGCGTCGCCTTTGCCTTTTAATCTGGCCTTGAGGTCGGCGAACGCCTTGTAAGTGGAAGGCGCATCCGCCGCCCCGCCCGAAGCCGCCTCGCCGCGTCCGGCGGAATCCAGGTAGCGCGCGTGCTCGTTGTCGTGGCAGTAGATGCACAGCAGCTCCCAGTTGCTGCCATCCGGCGGATTGTTGTCGTGATTGTGGTCCTTGTGGTGCACCGTGAGCTGCTGCACGTTGGCGCGGGTGAATTCGCGCGCGCAGCGGCCGCAGATCCAGGGATAGATCTTGAGCGCCTGCTCGCGATAGTCCTGCTCGCGCAGTTCACGATTGCGCCTGGCTTCGGCCACGATCCGGTCGAGTTTGCTGTTGTCGGGCATGTGCTCATCCTTCGATGGTCTTGTCATTCCGAGGCCTTGGGCCGAGGAATCCGCTTTTTTGCCAATCTGAAAAGCAGATTCCTCACTGCGTTCGGAATGACAACAAATGGAGGCCCCGCCTGGATTCATTCTGCGCCTGCCCCGTTCGATCTTCAACCACCCCCGTTTCCACCACCCCGTTTCCGCCGCCGCCGCCCGCTTCCGCTATAATCGCGCTTTAAGTGCGCAAGCTTCATGGCTGAAATCCTCAAGCTGCGCGGCAGCCCCGCGCTTTCCGCGTTCCGACTGGAAAAGCTGCACGCCCGCCTGGCCGAAATAGCGCCTGGCGCGCGCATTGCCGGCGCCGAATTCCGCCATTTCGTCGAAACCTCGCACCCGCTCGATGCGCGCGAACGCGCGGTGCTGGACCAGTTGCTCGTCTATGGCGAGCCGGCGCCGCCGGCGCCGCCCGCGGGCGAACTGTATCTGGTGGTGCCGCGCCTCGGCACCATCTCCCCCTGGTCCTCTAAGGCGACCGACATCGCGCGCCAGTGCGGCCTGCCGGCGGTCGAGCGCATCGAGCGCGGCGTCGCCTATTTCGCCGCCGGCGCGAGCGGGCGGCGCGCGGAGCTCGCCGCCCTGCTGCACGACCGCATGACCGAGACCGTGCTCGACAGCCTGGATCAGGCGGAGCGGCTGTTCCGCCACGTCGAGCCGCGGCCGCTCGCTTCGATCGATGTCCTCGCGCGCGGCCGCGCGGCGCTGGAGGAAGCCAATCGCACCATGGGCCTGGCGCTGTCCGCCGACGAGATCGACTATCTGCTCGAACATTTTCGCGCCATCGGCCGCGATCCCACCGACGCCGAACTCACCATGTTCGCGCAGGCCAATTCCGAGCACTGCCGCCACAAGGTATTCAATGCCTCCTGGGTGATCGACGGCGTGGCCGAAGCGCATACCTTGTTCGGCATGATCCGCGAAACGGAAAAGGCCAATCCGCAGGGCACGGTGCTCGCCTATTCGGACAACTCCGCCATCATGGAGGGACGCGAGATCGAGCGTTTCTACGCCGACGCATCCGGCCGCTACGCCTATCACCGCGAGGCTGTGCACACGCTGATGAAGGTCGAGACGCACAACCATCCGACGGCGATCTCGCCCTTTCCCGGCGCAGCCACCGGCTCGGGCGGCGAGATCCGCGACGAGGGGGCGACCGGCCGCGGAGCCAAGCCCAAAGCCGGCCTCGCCGGCTTTTCGGTGTCTAACTTGCGCATTCCAGGTTTCATTCAGCCATGGGAAGAGAACCACGGAAAGCCCGACCGCATCGCCTCGGCCTTGAGCATCATGCTCGAAGGCCCGATCGGGGCGGCGGCGTTCAACAACGAGTTCGGACGCCCAAATCTGGCCGGCTATTTCCGCAGCTTCGAAATGGAGGCCGGCGGCGAGCTGCGCGGCTATCACAAGCCGATCATGATCGCGGGCGGCGTGGGCAATATCGCCGCGCGCGATGCATTCAAGCTCGGCTTGCCGCCGGGGTCATTGCTGATACAGCTCGGCGGGCCGGGCATGCTCATCGGCATGGGCGGCGGCGCCGCCTCCAGCATGGCCACCGGCAGCAACACCGAGGACCTGGACTTCGATTCGGTGCAGCGCGGCAACGCCGAAATCCAGCGCCGCGCGCAGGAAGTCATCGACCGCTGCTGGCAGCTCGCCGATGCGAATCCGATCCTGTCGATCCACGACGTGGGCGCGGGCGGACTGTCGAATGCGCTGCCCGAACTGGCGCATGGCGCCGGCCGCGGCGCGCGCCTCGCCCTACGCGCGGTGCCGAGCGAAGAGCCGGGCATGTCGCCGCGCGAAATCTGGTGCAACGAGGCGCAGGAGCGCTATGTGCTCGCGCTTCGGCCGGATCGGATCGAGGATTTTCGCGCCATCTGCGCGCGCGAGCGCTGCCCCTTTGCGGTGCTCGGCGTTGCGACGCTGGAGCAGCGGCTCACGCTCGCCGACGAGCGCTATGCCAACAAGCCGGTGGACATGGACCTCGGCGTGTTGCTGGGCAAGCCGCCGCGCATGCTGCGCGAGGTCGCGCGCCGCGCGCGCGCGTTGCCGCCGTTTTCCGCCGCGGGCATTCCGCTTGATGAAGCCTGCTACCGCGTGCTGCGCCACCCCACCGTGGCCGACAAGACTTTTCTGATTAGCATCGGCGAC
>SCTX01000075.1 GCA_004298385.1 Betaproteobacteria bacterium
CGCTCAAAGGGCGAAATCATCGTCAGCAACGGTTTGTTGGGTCCCGCTTTTCCCGATCTTTCCACGACGCTTGACAGCCTGAAGCTCTACGCGACCTACCGCATGAAGGACAACTGGTCGCTGCAGGCGAGCTACTGGTACGAGCGCTACGATACGAAGAACTGGATGCTCGACGGCGTTGCGCCCGGCACCATCCCGAACGTCCTGAGCTTGGGCGAACAAACGCCGCGCTATAGCGTGAACGTTCTCCGGCTGGCGCTGAGATACAAGTTCTAGCTGGCCCGCAGGCGCAACAACGGCGGGGCCGGTCGTTCCGGCCCCGTGTTCGTTTGAATCTAATAATATTGTGTCCGCAGCCCCGGCCGGGTAAACTTGTGCCTGTCACCAGGAGATGATCATGAGCAAGCAAGCGCGCACCGAGGCCTATGCACCGGGTTACGCGGCATTTGTCGGCGCGTCGAGGAAACTGGCCTTGTTGGCGGCGCTGGTGGTGTTTGCGCAGTTTCTGCCGCAAGACGCCGGGGCCCAGGGTGGCGAGCGCGGCGGCAAGGACGTGGCCGACGCGGTGTGCGCCGCCTGCCACGCCGCGGGTGCGAACGGCGCGCCGAAAATCGGCGACAAGCATGCGTGGAGCAAACTTGCCTCGCGCGGTCTGGGCAGTTTAACCGAGAGCGCGCTCAAGGGTATCCGCAAGATGCCGGCGCACGGCGGCAGCCAGTCCGTGAGCGACCTCGAAATCTCCCGCGCCATCGCCTACATGGTCAACCAGTCCGGCGGCCACTGGACCGAGCCCATCAGCAAGAAATCCCCGCCCGCCGCTCGTAGCGGCGAGCAGATCGTGCAGGCGCAGTGCGTCAAGTGCCACCAGACGGGCGAAGGCGGCGCGCCCAAAATCGGCGATCGCGCCGCCTGGATACCGCGGGCGGCGCAGGGGCTGGATGCGGTGGTGCGTTCCGCGATCAAGGGGCACGGCGGCATGCCCGCGCGCGGCGGCATGCCCGATCTCACCGACGCGGAGATGCGCAAGGCGACGATCTACATGCTCAACCAGGGCGCCGGCGCCGCAAAATAGGCCTGCCGGCATTTTCAGGCCTATTTACCCCGGCCACAGCGGCGGCTCGTCCATCAGCGCGATCTGCTCGCGCAATTCCAGAATCCTATCCTGCCAGTAGCGCTGCGTGTTGAACCAGGGAAAGGCGGCGGGAAATGCGGGATCGTCCCAGCGCCGGGCGATCCAGGCGGAGTAATGGATGAGGCGCAGCGTGCGCAGCCCCTCCACCAGATGCAGTTCGCGCGCGTCGAATTCGTGGAAGTCCTCGTAGCCCGCGAGCAGGTCGGCGAGCTGGCGCGCCATGGCGGCACGCTCGCCCGAGAGCAGCATCCACAGGTCCTGCACCGCCGGTCCCATGCGCGCGTCGTCGAAGTCGACGAAATGCGGGCCGTGCGCCTCCGCGCTGTCGGTCCAGAGCACGTTGCCGGCATGGCAGTCGCCGTGCAATCTGAGACTCTTCACCGCTCCTGCGCGCGCATAACAACGGCTCACGCCTTCGAGCGCCTGCGCCGCCACGCTGGCCCAGGCCGCGGCAAGATCGGCCGGAATGAAGCCGTGTGCGAGAAGATAATCGCGCGGCTCCACGCCGAAGCTGGCGCGGTCGAGAGCGGGCCGCGCACGGAAGGGGAGCAGCGCGCCGACCGCGTGGATGCGGCCGATGAAGCGGCCTATCCACTCCAGGGTGTCGCGCCGTTCGAGTTCAGGCGCGCGGCCGCCGCGCTTGGGATACACGGCAAAGCGATAGCCGCCGAATTCGTGCAGGGTGTTCTCGCCTTGCGCCAGCGGGGCGACGACCGGAAGCTCGCGTTCGGCGAGCTCGCGCACGAATGCGTGCTCTTCGGCGATCTGCTCATTGCTCCAGCGCCCGGGCCGGTAGAACTTCGCCACCACTACGGGCGATGCCGTGCCTGGCGCTAATGTCAAACCCGGCGCTTCCTCCAGCCAGATCTGATAGACCCGATTCTCGTAGCTGTTCAGGCCGAGCAGGCGCCCGTCGCCGCGCAGTCCTATGCTGTCGAGCGCATCGAGCACGCAATCGGGCGTGAGTCCGGCGTAAGGCGTGTTTTCATCGGTTTCCATGCGCTCATTGTACGGGGTGGTCCTCTACGCTGTTACGGAACGAAGGCTCAAGCCTTGCCGGTCTTGGGGATGAAGCGCAGCGCCACGCCGTTGTTGCAATAGCGCAGCCCGGTCGGCTCCGGGCCGTCGTCGAACAGGTGGCCGTGGTGCCCTCCGCAGCGCGAGCAGTGGTACTCGGTGCGCGGGAAAATCAGCTTGAAATCGCGGCTGGTGCCGAATGCGTTGGGAATGGTGGTGAAAAAACTGGGCCAGCCGGTGCCGCTGTCGAATTTCATGGCCGAGCTAAACAGCGGCAGGCTGCAGCCCGCGCACACGAATACGCCGGGGCGCTTTTCGCGGTCGAGCGGGCTCGATCCGGCGCGCTCGGTGCCCTCCTTGCGCAGCACGTCGTAGGCCTGCGGCGAGAGCCGTTTTCTCCAATCCTCGTCGGACAGTTTCAGCGGATCGGCGCCGCTCGCCACGTCCGCGCCCTCGGCGAGCAGGGTCCTCCAATTCTTCTGCAGTTGTTCCACGGCTTTTTCTCCTTTTGCAATGGCGGGTCGTGCAAACCACGATCCGGCCAGCCCCGCTAGGGCTTTCACAGCGTTGCGTCTGTCCATGCTTGTCTCCTGATGATCGGTGAAAGTATACGCGATGCGGCGCCGTCGGGACGCTGCCGCTTGCAAGGATGGTTGCACGCCGGGCCTCGTGCGGCCGGGAAGCCGTGTAAAATCGCGGCAAGCTTTTCATCCAAGCACCCGATTGATGACTCCCTCCCCCGATAACTTAGTCGAAATCAAGGACGTCAAGTTCAATTACGGCGAACGCGAAATCTTGAGGGGCCTTAGCCTGAAGATCCCCCGCGGCAAGGTCGTTGCCATCCTCGGGGCGAGCGGCTGCGGCAAATCCACCTTGCTGCGGCTGATCGGCGGGCAGGAGAGGCCGGCGCAAGGCTCGGTCATGGTCGCCGGCCAGTTGGTGCATGAACTCGACACCGACAGCCTGTACCAGTTGCGGCGCAGGATGGGCATGATGTTCCAGGCGGGCGGGCTGTTCACCGACCTGTCGGTGTACGAGAACATTGCGTTTCCGCTGCGCGAAAATTCCGACCTGCCCGAGGAGTTGATTCGCTCCCTCATCCTGATGAAGCTGCACGTGGTCGGGCTGCGCGGGGCGAGGAACCTGATGCCGAGCGAACTCTCCGGCGGCATGTCGCGCCGCGTCGCGCTCGCCCGCGCCATCGTGCACGATCCGATGCTGGCGATGTACGACGAGCCGTTCGCGGGCCTGGACCCGATTTCGCTCAACGTCATCGCCGACCTGATCCGCCGCCTAAACGACGCCCTCGGCACCACTTCGATCATCGTCACCTACGACGTGAGCGAGTCGCTCAAGCTGGTCGATTATCTGTATGTCATCGCCGACGGCGTGGTCGTCGGCGAAGGCGCGCCGGACGAGATGCTGGCCTCCGACAATCCGGTGGTGCACCAATTCATCCACGCCGAGCCCGACGGGCCGATCGCGTTCCACTACCCCGCGCAGCCGATCGAGGTACAGCTCGGCTTGAAATAGCGCAAGGCCTAACGCGACCGCAGATGGCCATCAAAATCGCCGACACGCGCGCTTGCAGTCGCGGATGCGCCCGGCCCGCTTAGATTCACCTCGTTTCTGATGCTCTGGCAGCCGTCTGCAGCTTGATCTAAACTGTGGTTCGCTTTATGCGCAGGAGGAAATCATGCAGCTTCGGGAAATTCTCAGAATAAAAGGAAACCTGCTTGTCACCGTCGCCCCGGACGGATTGGTGAGCGATGGCCTTAGTATCATGGTGGAGAAGGACATCGGCTCGCTGGTGGTAACGAGCCAGGGCAGCATGGTGGGCATGCTGACTTTCCGCGAAGTTCTGCAGGCCCTGCACAAGAACAAGGGCTCGATCCAGGGCCTGCGCGTGGACGCGATCATGGTGAAGAACCCCAGGACCATAGCCCCGAACGTCGAAGTGGACGAACTGCGCAGCGTTATGTTGCAGCACCACATCCGCTACATGCCGGTGATGGAAGGCGATAAGCTGGTCGGCGTGCTCTCGTTTCACGATGTGGCGAG
>SCTX01000076.1 GCA_004298385.1 Betaproteobacteria bacterium
CCCGGTTCGAGAAAGGGGAAAGCTTCTGGATCAATCCCGAGCCACCCCAGAACGAGGCGATCAACGCCTTTCGCGCCACGGCGCCCGCGGGCGAGTGGTACAGGACCGGGCCCGCGCAGGTTGATCTGGCTGGCATCGATCTGCTGCCCAGTGACGACTGGCCGCAGCTGTACCTGCGCGCCCGCGAAATTCCATGGTCGCCGATCGGCCAGGGAATGCTCGCCGTGGCGGTGCTTTCCCTTGTCATTCTGCTTGCTTTTGCGCCGATGCGGCGTGTCCAGCCCAATTGGCAAATGTTCTTTCTCGGTGCCGGTTTCATGCTGCTCGAAACCAAGGCCGTGGTTCACATGGCATTGCTTTTCGGCGGCACCTGGGTGGTCAACTCGGTGGTGTTCGCCGCCATCCTGGTCATGATCCTTTGCGCCAATATGTACGTTCTCGCGACGAAGCCCGCCAAGCAGTGGCCTTATTACGTTCTGCTTGTCGCGGCGCTGCTGGCGGGCGCGCTCGTGCCGCTGAACGCGTTTCTGTCGCTGCCGCCGGTCGCGCGAATCATCAGCTCCTGTCTGGTGGTGTTCGTGCCGCTGTTCTTCGCCGGCGTGATCTTCGCCTGCGCCTTCAGGCAGAGCCGCCAGCCGGACGTCGATTTCGGATGGAACGTCGCGGGCATCATCGTCGGGGGTCTGAGCGAACAGCTGTCGCTGGTGCTCGGCTTCAGCCAGCTTCTCATTGTCGCGGCGGGTTTCTATCTGCTGTCGCTCGGACTGCGGCGGCGGGCCGCTTGAGTACAGCCGTGCGCGACGCAAGCGGGTCAAGCGCGTGGAGGCCGCAATTGGGAAACAGGCTGCTGCCCGCGTTGCTCGTCGCACTGCTGCTGATCTTCCTGCAGCTGCGCAGCGGAGCTGACACCTCTTTCGTCGTCGTGATCGCAGCCATGGCGACATTCTCGTACGTGACAATCGCGACCGGCCGGCTGCTGCTCGGCGCCGCCGGGGTGCACGGCTCCGACCCCAGCGCAGCGTACGTCATGGGGCTGCTCGCGACGTGTCTCGGTATCTATGCGCTCACCGTGCTCTTTTCGATCACCGCCGGCGTCGCGTTCGGCGTTGTGGCGCTAATCGCTGTGGGGCTGGACCTGGTGTATGCAAGGCGACACCCGGGGCAGCCGCCCGATTGGCGCGCCTTGATCGGTTTTGCGCTATGTGTCGCATTCACCGCTGCGTGGTGCAGCGGGCCGGCGGGCGCGTACGAAGTCGTACGCACCGAGGGCGTGCTGCCGGTTTGGAGCGACTATTTCTTTCACGGTAGCATTCTTTCCCAGTTCGGCGATGTTCGCGCCGTCGGCCGTCAATCGATACTTCTCGCCGACGTACCCTCCACGTTCTACCACTTCGGTTCCTACGGAGCAGCTGCGGCGCTCACAGGATTACTAGATCAGCCGGGATTGGCGCTCGCGACTTCCGTCTGGATGCCGCTGGGATTCCTTGCGATGACCGTGGGGGCTTACGCGCTCGGCGAGCGTCTCGCCGGTGCCGCCGGCGGTCTCGCCGCGCTTGCCGCCGTGGCGATTCTGCCCGACGCATCGAACTACGGCCTGCACAACGGTTACTTGAGCTTTCACTGGTCGTTGATGGCGCACCCCGGTGCGACGTACGGCTTGGGTGCCGCTTTTCTCTCATTAGCATTTCTCGATCGATGGAATCGAGAAAGCGCGACCGCAGCGCTGCTGGCGAGTGGTGTGCTTGCCGCGTCGATCGTCTTTCTGCGGGCGCACGTATTCCTGCTCTTGGTTCCTGCATGGGCCGCGACGATTGCCTACTGCCGTGCGAGCGAGCGCGCTCGCAAGCAACTGGTTGGCATTTTTCTGGTAGTTGCGCTCGGTATCGCAGGTGCCGCCGTCAGCCTGATGCTTTCGCAGTTCGTGCAGACCGATCCATCGCTCCAGTGGCGCTTCGGCGAGCCGGCACTCCCGAAGTTTCTCACCGAGGTACACGTTGGGAGCGAACCAACCGCCTATACGGGTGTCTATGGTGAGGCGCTGCGCTGGAATCCGTGGTGGTACAGCCTCGCTGTGGGTGTCCTGCTGGTCATATTTGCGGCGCTTGGAGCGTTTGCGATTCTCCCCGCCGGTGCGGCGATTCTTGCCCACCGTTGCGGCAAGCTTAGGCCGATCGACGTGTTCCCGGAGTACCTCGCCTATTGCTGGCTGCTGCTGCTATTGTTTGCGCCGGTAACATGGCACCTGCAGGGAACCGAACTGATCGACCGGTCGCTTGTGCTGCTCTATGCGTCTGCAGTGATCTGGACACCGTGCCTGCTGTTGCGATGGCTCGCAATGAAATCCCCCCGGCTGCAGAACGCGTCATGGCCCGCTATGCTAGTGGGTATGGTAGCGGCGTTGCCCGTGACCGTCGCCAGCACTGATCGCATGGCGCAACCGAAATTCAGTTGGGGTCTGCAGTACACGGTAAAGCGCGTGGAACCCGGCCTCGTCGAGGCTGCGGCATTCTTGCGCAATCATGCCCGCTCTGGCGACATATTCGCAGCGGGCGGTCTGGACACCTCGCATGTCCCTTTCGACCTACCGACGCAGTTCTGTTCCTTGAGCGGCGTGCCAACATACCTTTCGCGACCCTACCTCGAAATGATCAAGGACGCCCCAAGAAAACTGACTGTCGCCATGCGCCTCGCCGGGATAGAGGAAATGGAGAAACAGGAGACTTACGGCAAGGCAATGCAATTCCTGCAACGCTTGAACGTGCAGTGGTACGTCGTCGCAGGTGAAAAAGGCCCGCTTTGGGACCCGCAGCGCGAACGCGCAGCATTCCGCGCCGAAAGAGTTGCGCTCTACACGACGGGGAAATGAGCTTCAAGAGGTACATTCCATGATGATGTGCGTATACGGAACGCGGATCAGATCATGGCGCACGAAACTGCAGACATGCTCGAACGCCGTCCGGGCGAGCGCCTCGTAGGCTGCGGCCTCGCGCACGTGGCGGCCGCGATCGAGTGACAGGAACAACTTCGCCGCGGCGGACTGGTCGCGCGTGTAACAGCCATCGAACGTCACCAGGCGACCGCCGGGTTGGAGGGCACGTCGCGCGAGGCGAAACAGCTTTCTCGCGTCACCGTCGTCCAGGTGGTGCAGCAACCCGTG
>SCTX01000077.1 GCA_004298385.1 Betaproteobacteria bacterium
CACGTTGAGCTCGTCGGGCGGGAGCATGTTAGACATCGGGCCGCGCAGCGCCGATTCCAGGCGCGACCCCTTGCCGCTGCCCGAATAGGCAATGACGAGATCGTCGTAGGACATATTCATCGGGTTTCCGTCGCGCCCGGAGTAGGTATGGAACAAATAGATCGCGGCAAACATGTAGGCAAGCCCCAAGACGAGCAGCACCGCCGTGTGCATAACGCGCACGCTGGTGGGCAGCTCCGAGAAATGCAGGTAATGGCGATGTAGTGGCGTCTCACTCATGATCTATCCGTTTATTGGTTGGGCTGAATGTTCGAAATACGAGAATGTTCGAAATACGATGCGGGTATGGCCAAGGTTCCGGCAGGTTTCTATTTGGATACGGGGGGCGGAGGCAGAATCAGGTAGGCGAGGCCGCGCGCCTTCTGCCGCGCATAATGGGCGGCAAGGCCGTCGACCAGCGCGTCATCCAGTCCTTCGGACATCACCGCCATTTCCTTGCTCTTGCGCTCGCCTTTCTTGTAGGCGTGCAGCACCCTTTCCAAATAGTCCAAGCGCTGCGCGGCCAAGGTGGGCGAACGCGGATCGGTGCTATTGCCATTGATACCATGGCAGCGGTCGCAGCGCTCAGCCCACTCCGCAACGGTCAGGGGCTTGCCGACCTTGGCCGCCTGGGGCGCCTGGCCGGCGTAGTACGCGGCCAAATTTCTTGCGCTGGTTTCGTCGATCGAAGTCGCGGGACCTTTCATCGTCGCGTCGTTGCGTGATCCGTCCTTGTAAGCGCGCATCGCATCGACAAAATACTGTGCGTCCTGTCCGGCGAGGCCGGGTGTAGTCGGACTGCCGCTCACGCCGCCTTCGCCGTGGCAACCGACGCAACCGGCGGCGGCGGCTTTCCCCGCCGCCGCATTGCCCGGTGCCGGCGTCTGCGCCTTGCCCGGTTTTTGCAGCGCATAGTAAAGCGCGATGTTATTGAGATCGGCCTCGCTCAGACCCGATACCAGGGTCTTCATCATGTCATGCTTGCGTTGTCCGCCCTTGTAGGCCTTGATTGCGGCAATGAAATACTTAGGATCCATCCCGATCAGGTTGGGCATCCCCGGAGTTTTGCTGATCCCGGCCTCGCCATGACATCCGCCGCAGCCCGCGGCGGCCGCTTTTCCGACGCTGACTGCGCTCGGTTTGGCCGGGGCGCTTTTCGCGCTGCCGCCGCTCGGATCTGCGGGCTCCAGGCTCGCATAATATGCGGCAACTTTCATGATCGCATCGTCGTTCATGTACTTGACGGTATTGGTCATCACCTTGTGGCCGCGCCCGCCGGCCTGATAGACCTTCATTTCCAGATGCAGGTAGACCGCTCGCTGACCGGCGATATGGGGCACGCCCTTTTGTTTGGCGATCCCGTTCAGGCCGTGGCAACCGGCGCACATGGTTTCAGCCACGCGCTTGCCTTCGGCCACGTCCTGGGCTGTCGCGTACAGAATTTTGAAATCCGCACTATTGGCGGCGCCCAGATTGATGGTTTGGGCCACTCCAGCGCTCGCCAGCAAACCGCCGGCCAGGCCGGCGCCGAACATCGTCAGGAAAACAATCCGCGCGCTTCGTTTCATCAACGTTCCCTCGAACGATCAACTGAATCCGCAATATCCCTCACCTGCGTGGCCATCGGCCGCCGCTTTCGCTCATCGAAATCTGGATCGAGTCTGTCGGGATGCCAAGCTTTTTTTGCACTTAGACGCAGTCGGGGATTGTAGCATGAAGCCATGATATATGCCCACTCCCGGAGCCCTGTTTCCGACCGCAAACAGCCTACTTGGCGACGTCGCGGCCGGCGGCGCGCACTGCCAGCATTGCCGCTTCCATGCGGCTGCGCACATGCAGTTTCTCCAGGATATTGGTAATGTAATGCTTGATGGTCTTCTCCGACAGATGGAGGCGGTCGCCGATCTCGCGGTTGGTCAAGCCTTCGACCACCAGCTTTAGAATTGCCGACTCGCGCTCGGTCAACCCTTCAAGGGGATCCTGCGGCGCGGGACCGCGGGTGAGCGTGACCAGAATCCCCGCGGCAAGCGACGGCGTGACGTAGACCTCCCCTTGCGCAACCGAGCGCACCACTCGCGCCAGCTCGTGCGCGGAAACGCCTTTGAGCACGTAGGCGCGGGCGCCGGCCTTGAACGAAGCCAGCAATTTGCTCTCGTCCTCCATCACCGTCAGCATCACTACCTTGGTGGTGGGACAGGCGGTCGTTATCTTCTCGGCGGTGACGATCCCGCCCCAGCCGGGCATTGTGATATCGAGCAACACGACGTCCGGGACAAAGTCGCATGCCATGCGCAGGGCGTCCTCGCCGCAGGAGGCCTGGCCGACGACCTCGAAATCCGGCTGCGACGCCAGGCTATGCACCACGCCCTCGCGAAACAGCGGATGATCGTCCGCGACCAGGATGCTGATGCTGTCAGCCATCGGCGCTCTCCAACTGCCACAGCGGCAGCGACGCGCACACGACCGTGCCGCGACCAATGACACTGTGCACTTCGAAACTGCCGCCGAGCAGTTCCACCCGCTCGCGCATCCAGTCGAGCCCGAAATGGCCGTCCGGCTTCAACGCTTGAGGATCGAAACCTTTGCCGTCATCAGCCACTTCGACGCTTACGCGGCCATCCGCACCGCTCACCGCCACGCGCTGGGCGCGGCCGCCGCCGTGACGAAAACCATTGGCCAGCGATTCCTGCAGCACCCGGAACAAGGTGATTCTTACCGGCAACGGGGCCGCATCTGGGGCATTGTCAAGCGTGACCGGGACGGCGACACCGGTTTTGCGCTGATGGTCATCCGCGGCGCGCTGCAGCGTCTCCGCCAGCGAAAGCTGCTCGATTTCCGGCAACTGCAGCCCACGCAAGATGGCGCGCAGGTCGGCGAGCGCAGACTGGAGCGCCAGGTGGATGGTGCGAAAATCCTCGCTCACGTTGCCGTTGCGGCCCAGTGAATGCTCGCAGTTCCCGCACACCTCGGCAAGCGATTCGATGCGCATCGACGCCAGCGCTAATCCCTGCCCCGGCCCATCGTGCAAATCGGTGGCGATGTTGCGCAGAAACTGTTCATTCAGCGCCATGGTGCGCGCCGCGGCCCGATTCACCCGCTCGTGGAGATGCTTGTTTTGCACGAGCAACGCGGTTAGCTGGTTCACCTTTTCGCCAAGCTCCCGCTGCTGCGTCGCGATGGTCCGGTTTGCCTTCCTCACCAGCGTCGCCAGCAGCACCAGCATCGCTAGCGTTACCGCGCCATGCATGCCCCAACTACGCCATTTTGCGGCGCTCACACCCTGCTCCAAGTCGTTGGTTGCCAGGAAAAATCCGGCGACCGCGAGAATCGAGCGGTCGCCTTCGGCGCGCAGCGGCGCATAGGTCTCGATCAGACGCAACCAGGGCAGGCTCTTGAATTCGCTCGCGAGCTCGTTCCTTTCCACGATGCGCGAGCGCACCTCACCCGCGAACGCCGACTCCAGCGGCGGCTCCATCGGATACACCCGTCCCACCAATGACGGATCGGCGCTGTTGTACACAATGCGGCCGTTGCGCCCCCAAATCTTGAGCGCGACGATATGCTCGCCCAAATGGCTGCCGCTGAGCATGCGGTCGAGCGCAAGTTGATCGGCGCCGTCGAGCCTGTCGGCATTGGCGAGCGACTGCACGTGCGGGGTCACGGCGCCATCCAGGTACAAATTGGTCACGATCCCGGTTCCATTGACGACCCCGGTTTCGATTTGGCGACCCACCCAGAGGCCGATCAGCGCCATTCCGGCAAGCAAAACCAGAAATCCGATCAGCAAGAACCGGTGTACAAGGCTGGGTTTGGCTAACATGTTCATGGACGCGTGAATCATTTTAACAGCCGCCGAGCGCAGCCACCATCGCCCATGGTCTCGGACCAAAGGCCCGAACGTCAGATCAAAATTGGATCCTTGGTCCATTGCGCGCTCTTGCCCAACTCGTCACCATAATCGGCATGGCTACGCTTTCGACCAAGCATGCTGGAGATCAAGTAAGCAGCCGGCTGGCGGCGCTCGCTCTCGCTGCAATCGCCGCCTGTCTCTCCTGCACGTCGGCGTTTGCGTCAAAAGCGCGGCCGAGCGTGTACGAAACCACGTTGGAAGAACAGAACGCGAAAACGCCCGAGCTTGCGACTGACGAGCTCAAGGCGCTGCTGGCAAAGAGGAGTGTGACGCTGTTCGACGCGCGCACGACCGAGGAATACGATGTTGCGCATATTCCGGGAAGCCTAGTCCTGGATCAGAAACAGCTTGGACGCTTCACCCAATCCTTTCCCGACCGGAGCATGAGCATCGTCGTGTATTCCAACGGCCCGTTTTGCGACCGCGCCCGGCTTAGGTCGGAAGATCTGCTGCGTCTGGGATATACCAGGATAAGCCGCTATCAGCTTGGCCTGCCCGTTTGGCGCGCCCTCGGCAACATAGCGGAGACCGGTCTGCATGGATTCCGCCAGGTAGCCCGCGACAGCAATTCGTTCATCGTCGATGCGCGCGGCCGTGCCGAATACGCGGCGGGCACCGTGCCCGGCGCGCAGGCTATCCTTGCGGGCGAAGTGAGCAAGGCCGAAAAGGACCGCCGCCTGCGCTATTTGGACCACAGCGCCCGCGTGATCGTTTTCGCCAACAGCGAGGACGAAGCACGCGCGGTAGCCGATGAATTTGCCCGAAACGCGTACTCGAATACCAGCTACTTCGGCGGTACCTACGCGGAATTGAAGCGAGCCAAGTTCTTTACCGAACGCAAACCGTCCGCTGCGGATCTAGACTACTTAACGAAATGACCTGAAAGGCGCGTATGCCCAAACATATTTTTCGACTGGTGTCTTTGATCGCGGGTTTTCTCGCGGTAACGATCATCGCAATACCGTTTCTCGTCCCGGATTCCTTCTACAGGTTCGGCCACTACCGCGCCAACTCGGTCATCGAGATCGCCGCCCAGGAGCCGGTCCTGCAGACCGCGAATTACTGCAAGGACTGTCACACCGAACGCCATGCGCAGTGGTCGGCGAGCAACCACAAGTCGGTGACCTGTGAAATATGCCACGGCACGGCGCTGGGGCATCCGCAGAAAGGCAAGCTGCCGATCCCGAAAGATGCGGCAAGACTGTGCACGCTGTGTCACGAGGCCATGCCGGGAAGACCCCGTACCCAGCCGCAAATCCAGGTGGCGCAGCATTCCAGCGGCCAGCAATGCAACGTCTGTCATAACCCGCATTCGCCCAAGATCGCCGCCGCCCTGGTGAAAGTCGCAGGCAATGCCGCGGCCGGAAAGCGGAAAGCAGCCGACTGCGCTGCCTGTCACGGCGAGGCGGGAATCAGCCCGAACGACACCTGGCCGAATCTTGCCGGACAACACGCGGCCTATCTGGTGCGAATACTGGCGGCCTACAAGTCCGGCGATCAAAAGGACGTGGCCATGACGCCCCTGGCGCAGGCGCTCGGCGACGCCGACATCCAGAATCTCGCGACCTTTTACGCCGGATTGAACTGCAAGGGGGCGGCGGGCGGAAAAGCCGCGGGCGACGCTGCCGCCGGCAAAGTCTTGGCGAAGAACTGCGTGGCCTGCCACGGCGAGACCGGCATCGGCAGCAATCCTGCTTGGCCAAACATCGCCGGGCAACAGCCGGGCTACCTGGTGAACGTGCTCAAGGCGTTCAAGGCCGGATTGCGCAAAGACCCGATGATGGCGGGCGTTAGCAGGGGCCTGAGCGACACCGACATCGCCAACCTGGCCGCGTACTACGCTGCGCAGAACTGTCAGTCACCTAAGCAAGGGAAGGCAAAACCATGAAGAAAGAAGACTCAAAACCCACGCTGGAAGCGCGGCGCGCGTTCCTCGCCAAGCTCGGCGGCGCCGCAAGCTGCGCCGGCGTCGTGGTGGGTGCCGCAACCTTGGGTGTGGTCCCGGCGATCGCGGCAAAAACCGGGGCGCCACCCGATGCCGGTTCCTTCCCCACCAAGGATTACGACTGGACCAAGCACCAATGGGGTTTCGGCGTGGATGCCACGAAGTGCATCGGCTGCCTGCGCTGCGTCGAGGCGTGCAAGAACGAAAACGAGGTTCCGCGCAACGCGCACCAGTTCCGCACCTGGGTGGAGCGCTACGTCCACCTGGAAGGCGAGGAAGCGGTGCGCATCGACAGCCAGCAGGATCCGGTCAACATCCAGGCCTCTGGTTCGGAGAAGGAATTTCGCTTTGCCAACCGCTACAAGGATGCGAAGGTCGACAAGGCCTTCTTCGTGCCCAAGCTGTGCAACCACTGTGCGCATCCTGCCTGCGTGCAGGTGTGTCCGGTCGGCGCGACCTACAAGACCGAGGACGGCGTGGTATTGATCGACCACGATTATTGCATCGGCTGCAGATACTGCGTCCAGGCCTGCCCCTACGGCGCGCGCTACTTCAACGAGGAAAAAGGGGTGTCGGACAAGTGCACCTGGTGCTATCACCGCATCACCAAGGGACTGCAGCCCGCGTGTGTCGAGGTCTGTCCGGTAGGCGCCCGGATTTTCGGCGATCAAAAGGACAAGCAGAGCCCGATCAGCCTGTTCATACGCAATAACCGCGTGCAGGTGCTCAGACCAGAGTCCGGCAATGCTCCGAACGTATTTTATGTAGGCATCGACAAAGAGGTGAACTAGTGGAACCGATCATTCATTTCGCCCCATACACGGGCTGGGTCTATCCGAACGAAACGGTATTCGAATGGTCCGTGCTCATCGCCGTCTATCCCTATCTCACCGGGCTGGTTGCTGGGGCGTTCACGGTCTCCAGCCTGTATCAAGTGTTCGGATTCGAGCGGCTGAAGCCGGTGGCGCACCTGGCCTTGCTGACCTCGCTCAGTTTCATGATCTTCGTGCCCACGCCGCTGCTGCTGCACCTCGGCCATCCGGAACGCGCATTCAATTCCACCATCACGCCGCATCTGACCTCCGCCATGGCGATGTTCGGCTTCTTTGCGAGCTTCTACGTCGCGCTGTTGATACTCGAAGGCTGGTTTGCCTACCGTCCATTCATCGTAAGCCAGGCACAGACAAAGACCGGCCTGTTGGGAAAATTCTACGGTCTGCTGACGCTCGGCTCCCATGATGTGTCCGAGCCGGTGATGCGTTTCGACAGGAAGTGGATTTTCGCGCTTGCCGTCATCGGCATTCCCGCGGCGCACGGCCTGCACGGCTACGTCGGCTTCATGTACGGCTCGCTCAAGTCGCGCGAATGGTGGTCTTCCGATCTGATGCCCGTGATATTTCTGTTCTCGGCGATCATCTCCGGCGTCGCGTTGCTGGTCGTGCTTTATGTCGCGTCGTGCAAGCTGCGCAAAATACCGGTCGATGCCGCATGCGTGAAAGGCCTCGCGTATACCATTTGGGCCTTCATCATGATCGCCATCGTGTTGGAGGCGCTGGCATTCGCCAACCTGGTCTACAAGGGCCGGGAGGGCATCGACATGATCATGGAGTACGTGACCGGCCCGCTCCTGATCCCCTACTTCCTCCTGCAATTCGCCATCGGCATGATCGTGCCGCTGCTGTGGCTGTCCTACATGATCTGGCGCGGCACCAGCGGGCGCGCGCTGGTGGTCGGCGTGACGCTGTGCGCCTGTCTGGTGTTGTTCTCGGTGTTCATGATGCGCTGGAACGTGGTCATCGGCGGGCAGGAAATCTCCAAGACCGGCAAAGGCCTGCTTGCCTATCACATGCCTTTCTTCGGCAAGGAAGGCGCGCTGATGGCAATCCTGCTGACCATTGCGCCGCTCGGCCTGCTGTATGTCTTGACCCGGCTGTTTCCGCCTTGGGCGGACGCGGCGGCGCACGCTCACGTTTGAAACATAATCGTGGAACCGGAGGCTGCCTGCTGGATCGACGCATATCGCGGCGGCAGGCTTGTCCGATTGTTTTGGAACGCAATATCAACTTGAAAGGGAGACGACATGAAACGAGCGATGATCCTGGCTGGAACGGTTGCGGTGCTGATGGTCGGCGGACAAGTTGCGGCCGCGGACGGCAAGGCGGTGTTCGAAAAGACCTGCAAGGGTTGCCATACGGGGATGAAACCCAAGATGGGCGACAAGGCTGCCTGGGCGCCATTGATCGCGCAGGGCGCCGACGCGTTGACGGCTTCGGTCATGAAAGGCAAGAAACCCATGCCGCCCAAGGGCGGGGCCGCCAACGAAGCCGACGCAAAAGCCGCCGTCGAGTACATGATCAGCCAAAACAAGTAGCATCCAACCGATCCGTTGCGCCATCGGCATCGCAACGGCTGCTCTTGAACACTTTCTCAGGGCACGCTCACCGGCACGCCCTGAGAGCCGGTTTTCCGACCTTTCGTCAACCGAGGCAGCGTCGCGCAGCTAACCCGATCCCGGGTCCCATGGTCAGACATCTCCATATCTTCGGCCAAGTGCAGGGTGTGGGCTTTCGCTACCACTTCAGCGAACAGGCACAACGTCTGGGCATTGATGGCTGGGTGCGCAACCGCCGCGGCGGCAGCGTCGAAGCGGTGATCGCAGGTACGCCCGAAGCAGTGGAGGCGCTCATCGTCTGGGCGCGGCGGGGCCCGCCGGCGGCGCAAGTGGAGCGCGTCGACGTCAGCGACACCGAAGGCGCATTCGCGAGCTTCGAGTTGCGGCCGACCGAATAGCCTGCCCTGAGCGCCCTCACGGATAGATTACCTGGACGTTCTCCGGCCGTAGCCATTCCCGCAGCGACTGCATCAACGCATCGTCCAGCCTGACGCGCCAGTCCTCGCTCAGGCTCATTTCGCAACTGGCCGCGCCGTTGCGGTAGCTCACGCTCACCGGGCAAGTGCCTTTGCGGTAAGGCGTGAGCAGGTCCTTGAGGTGGGCGGCGACGGCTGAGCCCGAGCGGCTGGCCTCGCCGTTGATCGAGAGAAGTATGGCCTTGGCGAACCGGCTGCGCGCAGCCGCCAGGTCGTAAATCTTGTCCGCGATAATGCGCATGAACGTGACGTCGCCCTCCTCGCCCGCCGCGGCGCGCCGCACGACCTTCACCTTGGCTTCGATCACCAGCAGCTTGTCCTCCCTCAACCGGTCCCGGTACTGGTCGAACACCTCGCTGTAGATGGTGATTTCCTGCGTGGCGCTGCCATCGCTCAGGTTCAGGATCACCATGCGTCCGCCCTGCGTCCTCTGGATGCGCACCGACTCGACCACGCCGGCGATGAGCTGGCTTTTCTGCTGCTGCTCGCCGTTGGCGCCGGGCTGCAGGCTCTTGAGCGAACCGCGCACGAAGCGCTGTACCTCCGCGCGGTAGGCGCTGAAGGGATGTCCGGAGAGATAAAAACCCAGGCTCGCCTTTTCCTCCTTTAGCACGCGCCCCTCATCCCAGCACTCGACGCGGATCAGCGCCGGGCGCTCCGCTCCCGCATTGCCGGCATCGCCGAACAGCTTGACCTGCCGCGCATGGCGCTCGCGCTGCTCCGCCGCCTCGAGCGCTATGCCGACCGAGGCGAACAAACCGGCACGGTCGCGGTTGATGCAATCGAACGCCCCGGCACGCACCAGCGCCTCGACCACGCGCCGGTTGACCACGCGCTTATCGATACGCTCGCAGAAATCGAACAGGTCGCGAAACGGCCCTCCCTCCTCGCGCGCGCGCACGATGGCGTCGATCGCGGATTCGCCCGTGCCCTTAATCGCGCCCAGGCCGTAGCGGATGCTTTGCTCGTCCACCGGCGCGAAGCGGTATGCGCCGCTGTTGATGTCGGGCGCGAGCACCTTCAGACCGTTTGCCAGGGCGTCGGCATAGATGCCATGCACCTTGTCGGTGTCGTCCATCACCGCCGACAGGTTGGCGGCCATGAATTCGGAGGGAAAGTGCGCTTTCAGGTAAGCGGTCTGGCAGGCGACCAGCGCGTAGGCCGCGGCATGCGATTTGTTGAAACCGTATCCGGCAAACTTTTGCATCAGTTCGAACAGTTCGCTCGCTTTCCTCTTGTCCAGGCCGTTCGTTTGCGCGCCGGAAATAAATACGTCGCGCTGCTGATCCATTTCCTCCTGGTTTTTTTTTCCCATCGCGCGGCGCAGTAGGTCGGCGCTGCCCAGGCTGTAGCCGCCGATCACCTGAGCGATCTGCATCACCTGCTCCTGATAGACCATGATGCCGTAGGTCGAGCCGAGGATAGGCTGCAGGCGCGGATCCAGGTATTCGACGTGCTGTTTGCCCTGCTTGCGCTCGATGAACTCGGGAATCAGGTCCATCGGACCGGGACGATACAGCGCCACCAGGGCGATGATGTCCTCGAAGCGGTCGGGCCGGGCCTGCTTTAGCAGGTCGCGCATGCCGCGCGATTCGAACTGGAACACGGCGCCGGTATTGGCACCGGCGAATAGCTTGTAGATCGCGGGATCGTCCAGCGGGATCGCCTCCAGCGAAAAATCCGGCCGCGGCTCGCCGTACTGGCGCGTGCGGATATAGCGGATCGACCAGTCGAGTATGGTGAGCGTGGTCAGCCCGAGGAAGTCGAATTTCACCAGGCCGACGGCCTCGACATCCTTCATGTCGAACTGCGACACCACGCTCTCCGCGCCCTGCGCCGTGTACAGCGGGCAGAAATCGGTGAGCTTACCCGGTGCGATCAGCACGCCGCCCGCGTGCATGCCGACGTTGCGCGTCAGGCCTTCGAGCTGCCCGGCGAGCGCAAGCAGCTCGCGCGTTTCCTCGTCGTTTTGCTCGCGCTCTGCGAGGCGCGGTTCCATTTCGCGCGCCATGGCGAGCGTGACCAGCTTGCCCGGCGTGAACGGAATCAGCTTGGCCAGCTCGTCGGTGCGCCCGTAGTTCCATTCCATCACGCGCCCGACGTCGCGCACCACCGCCTTGGCCGCCATGGTGCCGAAAGTGGCGATCTGCGATACCGACTGGGCGCCGTACTTTTTCTTCACATACGCGATGACGCGATCGCGGCCGTCCTGGCAAAAGTCGATGTCGAAGTCGGGCATGGATACCCGCTCCGGATTGAGAAAACGCTCGAACAGCAGGCCGTAGCGCAGCGGGTCGAGGTCGGTGATGCCGAGCGAGTAGGCGACCAGCGATCCCGCGCCCGAGCCGCGCCCCGGCCCTACCGGTACTGCGTTCGACTTGGCCCAGTTGATGAAGTCGGCGACGATCAGGAAGTAGCCGGAGTAACCCATCTGGGTGATGGTCTTGATCTCGAATTCCAGGCGCGCGCGGTACTCGGGCTCGCGCCGGGCACGCTCTTGCTCATCGGGGAAGATTTTTGCCAGGCGCAGTGCGAGCCCCTGCGCGGCCTGCTGCGCGAGATAAGATTCCAGGCTCACCCCCGCCGGGGTGGGAAACGGCGGCAACTTGCTCTTGCCCAGCTCCAGCGTGAGATTGCAGCGCCGCGCGATCTCCACGCTGTTGGCGAGCGCCTCGGGTATATCGGCGAACAGTTCGGCCATTTCCGCCTGGGTCTTGAAGTAGCTCTCTCGCGTGAACAGGCGCGGCCGGCGCTGGTCGGCGAGCACGTAGCCCTCGGCGATGCACACCCGCGCCTCGTGCGCGAGAAATTCCTCGGGCTTCAAGAACTGCACCGGGTGGGTCGCGACCACCGGCAACGCCAACTGGCCGGCGAGCGCGAGCGCGCGCTGGATATAGGGCTCGGTGGATACGCCACCGGCGCGCTGCAGCTCGATATAGAAGCGCCGCGGGAATAATTGCGCCCATTCCCCGGCCAGGCGCTCGGCCTGCGCGGCATTGTCCTGTCTGAGCGCGCTGCCGATATCGCCCGCCTGCGCGCCGGAGAGCGCAAGCAGGCCGTCGGCGCACTGCTCGCGCAACCAATCCTTCCTGATCTCGGCGCGCCCGCGTGCCTGGTTCTCCAGCCAGGCCCGGGTGAGCAGTTCGGACAACTGCAGGAATCCTTTGTGGTTGCGGCACAAGAGCAGCAAGCGCGACGGCTTGTCGCGCTCGGCTTCATTGCTGATCCAGACATCGCAGCCGATGACCGGCTTCAGCCCCGCGGCACGCGCGGCCTTGTAGAACTTCACCATGCCGAACAGGTTCGCGAGGTCGGTGATGGCGAGCGCAGGCATGCCGTCTTGCGCGGCGCGCGCCACCGCCTCGTCTATGCGCACGATGCCGTCAGTGACGGTGAATTCGCTGTGCAGGCGTAAATGGACGAAGGCAGGGGTCATGGGCGGCGCGAAATCCGGTCGCCAAAATTTTACCACCGGCACAGCGGGCAACAGGACGTTCGAAACAAATCAACGGCCTGCGAGCGGCGCTCGCGGCACGAGCGGCCTTGCCGGCGCGACTTCCTTGTATAATCGCGTCCTCCGCCCAGCCCGGATTCGGACGCAGCATGAATGTTCTCTGCATCGCGCGACGCCCGGCATGAGCCAGGCTGAGGCCTCGCGCAAGACCCTCGCCTTCGCCGCCCTACTCCTCGGCGCCGCGGCCATCGCTTTTGCGCCGATTTTCGTGCGCCTGTCCGACACCGGGCCGACCGCAAGCGCGTTCTGGCGAGTGACCCTGGCGCTCGCTCCGCTGTGGTTGTGGGTGTGGATGTCGCCGCGCGCCGAACGCGCCCGCTCCCTGCCGTGGAAACCGCTCGCCGTCGCCGGGCTGTGCTTTGCCGGCGATCTCGGCGCCTGGCACGTGTCCATCATGTACACCACGGTCGCCAACTCGACCCTGGAAGCGAATTTCGCGCCGATTTTCGTCACCCTCGGCGCCTGGCTGCTGTTCCGGGCGCGCGTATCGCGCCTGTTCCTGATCGCGCTGGCGGTGACGCTGGGCGGCGCGGTGGTGCTGATCGGCCCCAACTTCGCGCTCGGCGGCCGCGCGCTTGTAGGCGACGCGCTCGGCGTGCTCACCGCGGTGTTCTATGCCGGATACATGCTGGCGATCAAGTCCGCGAGCGCGCGCACCAGCACCGCGAGCCTGATGGCCGTCAGCACCGCCATCGCCGCCATCGCCCTGCTGCCCTACGGCCTCGCCACCGCCGACGTGTTCATGCCGCAGTCAGCAAGCGGCTGGCTGGTGCTCGTCGGCCTTGCGCTGATTCCGCACGTTGCCGGCCAGAGCCTGATCGCCTACGGCTTCGCCCATCTGCCGGCGTCGTTCTCCTCGGTGAGCCTGCTGTTGCAACCGGTGCTGGCGACCGTCTACGCCTGGGCGCTGCTGGGCGAAGCCATGGGGCCGGTGCAGATGCTGGGCGGGCTGGTAGTACTCGCCGGCATCTACCTGGCCAAGCGCGGCAGCTAGCGAGTAAAAGCAGCAAGGCGATAGGGCGATAAAACAACCGCAATGCATGCCTACATCCGTAGGGCCGAGACATGCTGATTGAGCCTGTCTTTGCTGCCGGGGTGCGCAGCATAAAGGTAGTCGTGTTCATCCCAGGCTCCTCGCCTACAACAGGTGGCCGGAATTCCGAACGGCACTGTGGTTCGAGGTTTTCTTGTCGAGGTGCCGGTGCTCAGGCGCGCCGCTCTGCGATTGAGCGCTTCCTCTTTAGGTCTTCGATCGCAAACAGAAACGCAGTCCGGTCCTTCTTGGCCCAATGATCCTTTCTGTCGAGAAAGGCGCCCCGCGTGGCGATCGCCTTTTCGATGATCTTATCCAGCTTTGCATTCGCTGCGCGCCAAGCAACCGTGGCGTTTTCCTTCGCTTTCGGTTTGTCGCGAAAGGTCCGAACCAACCGATAGGGATGTTCCAAGACCCAGCAGTCGTCGTCGCCAAACCAGCGGATCAAGTGTTCCTCGTGTTCCGCCAATCGTTCGGACCGCGCGGACCACTCTTCCTCCTCCAGTATATTGGCGATCAGGTTCTCCGCGCACAAGCCGCGGACGCGCGGGTGTCTCTTTGGCGCTTGACTACGGTCACGGCTGCCCTGATAATGGATGGGCAGACATATAGTAGAATATGGGTAGCCATATGAAAACGACGGTCGAGCTTTCGGACGCCCTCCTGGTTGAAGTCAGGACAATCGCCGCGCGCGAGGGCGTCACGGTACGAACACTCATCGAGCAGGGTTTGCGCCAAACGCTCAATCAGCGCAAGCAGCACGGGCGCTTTCGGCTGCGCAAGGCAACGTTCAAAGGACGCGGCCTCAGCGCGGCGGCACGCGGCGTCGGCTGGGAGCATTTGCGCGCGCTGACTTACGCGGGGCGCGGCGGTTGATCGCCGTCGACACCAATATCCTGGTCTACGCGCACCGCGAGGACTCGGAGTGGCATCAAGCCGCCTTTCAGCGGTTGGCGGCAGTCGCGGAGGGGCGCGCGGCATGGGCGATCCCGTGGCCATGCATCCACGAATTTCTTGCGATTGTGACCCATCCGAAGATATTTGCGCCGCCAACACCGATCGCTCGGGCGCTAAGCCAGGTTGATGCATGGACCGAGTCGCCGTCGCTCGTTCTTCTCGCAGAATCGCAGGTGCACTGGGAACGACTGCGCAGCCTGCTGTTGACCGGAAAAGTTGCGGGGCCAAAGGTGCACGACGCACGCATCGCAGCGCTGTGCCTGCAGCACGGCGTCAAGCAACTCTGGTCCGCCGATCGCGATTTCGGGCGATTCTCCGCGGTGACAGTCGTCAACCCGCTGGTCACGACGTGAGCCGCCAAGCCGCGAGAATACCGCTCTAGGCGGGTGTTGAAAAAGGGGGCGTGCCCCCTTTTATATTAATAACGATGCATGCTTATAGAGAATGGTAGTCCTGTATATTTTGTATTGTATGTTTCGCAATTAACCTGTCGCGATACGAGGGCTGGTTTCCCTGCCGGATACCCGGCGGTGCTTCCAGCTACCCAACGGCGCTTCCAGCAGGTTTAATGAATCGCCGTATGCGCAACCGCAGCTACGGTGGTATGACAGGGCGACGGGGGTAATCCCGTCCCCTATTCAATTGAGGAGGAGTTCCATGGACCAAGCATTTGTCCGTTATGGTTTCAGCGACGAGGAGTTAGCCAGCCTGGAGACGGTCTATGCGCCCGGTGTCGCGGCCGACAAGGTGTTCGTGATTTCCGGCGCCGGCTCGGGGATGGGTCGCGCCATGAGTTATTTATTCGCCCGGCTGGGGGCCGATGTGGTATTGGCCGGCCGCAAGGAAGAACCCTTGCGGGAAACCGAGCGGGGCATCGCCCGGTTCGGCGGTCGCACCCTGGTGGTCCCCACCAACATCCGCGACGCTGATCAGGTGGCCAAGCTGATGGATAAAGCATGGGAGACCTTTGGCCGGGTAGACGTGCTGATCAACAATGCCGGAGGCCAGTTTCCCCAGCCGGCCTTGGACTACTCGGTCAAGGGCTGGAACGCGGTGATCGACACTAACTTGAACGGCACTTGGACCATGATGCAGGCGGCGGCACGGCGCTGGCGGGACCACGGCCAAGGTGGCAACATCGTCAACATTGTGGCGAACATCGACCGGGGCCTGCCCGGTTGCGCCCACACCTGCGCGGCGCGGGCCGGGGTGATCTATCTTTCCAAAACCGTGGCGGTGGAATGGGCGCCGCTGGGCATCCGGATCAACTGCGTGGCGCCCGGCACCATCGCCACAGACGGCCTGAACGTGTATTCCGAGGCAGCCCGCAACTTTTTCCTGCGCGCCTCCAATCCCATGAAAACCGCCGGCGATGCCCATGATATCGCCCAGGCGGCGGCTTATCTGGCCTTGTCCTCTGGCAAGTTCGTCACCGGCGAAGTGATTCGGGTGGACGGCGGGCAGCGCATGTGGGGCAGCACCTTCACCATTCCCATCCCCGACTATTTCAAGACCGGCACCTGATGGCGGGCCGATTGTTGGAGATCACGGATATGAGCGTGGAAGAGCCGGGGAGCCGCTGCCCTCGCCTTCGCCACCCTCGACGCGGCGGCCAGGCTGGGCCAGCGCCAGGTCACAACGGGATGGCCTCCTTCTCGCGGACGAGGCGGTTTTCGTGGCGGCCGATATAGAAAGTGCTACCGATGATGATGGCCGAGCCGAGCAGCGACCATTGGTCGGGAATCTCGGCGAACAGCACCCAACCGATCACAGCGGCGTAGACCAGCCGCATGTAATCGAAGGGCGCCAGCGCCGAGGCGTCGCCCTCGCGCATGCCGAAAATGAAAGTCACCTGGGAGATCATGCCGAAGACGCCGATCAGCGCCAGTAGCAGCAAATCGATTCCGCCGGGCATGCGCCATACGCTCAGCGCCGGCAGCAACATCAACGCGCAGCTAATGGCGTTTGAATAAAGCAGCATCACCCACGCCGATTCGGTGATC
The DNA here is from genome assembly GCA_004298385.1 of Betaproteobacteria bacterium. GTDB lineage: Bacteria > Pseudomonadota > Gammaproteobacteria > Burkholderiales > SG8-39 > 2-12-FULL-64-23. The sequence goes on from SCTX01000077.1 coordinate 16,270, forward strand.
GGGGTTTTCTTGACGACCATGATGACGCAACCGCCGAAAAAGGCGCTGGACAGGGCCACTAGTGCCGCCGGCTGGAAGTCTCCGCCGGGGCGCGCCGTCACTACCACGCCGGCGAAGCCGATGAGGGTCGCCAGCCAGCGCTGCCAAGTGCCGCGCTCACCCAGCGTCAGCGCGGCGAGCAGCGTTATGAACAGCGGCAGGGTAAAGCTCATGGTGGTGAAATCGGCGAGGGGCAGGCGCGACACCGCATAGAAGGCCGTTACCGAGCTGGCCAAACCGAACAGCGAGCGCCCCAGATGCATCTTCAGATAGCGGGTGCGCAGGCCGGACGAACCGCCCTGCGCCGCCAGCGGAAACACCAGCAACATGCTGATGAAGCAGCGAAACAAAGCCATCTGCAGCGGGTCGTAGCGTTTGCCCAGCGCCTTGCTGACGGTGTGCATAAAAACCAGACTCAACGCGCCCAGCAAAATCCAGGCGGCGCCCCGCGCATTGGGGGCCAGGCCTTTCCAGAATCGGGGAAAGGAAAACAGCGAAGCAGCGGACATGGGGTATCGGCCTCGATGCCGCCCCCTGTGCGAGGGCAGGCTATTTACTATGGTTTTGTCTATTCAGCCTGGCCACCCTACGCGGATAGGATGCCGGCCACAAGGCCAAGAGTACGTTAACCATGCCGTCCTGCCAATACGCTCCGTAGGAGCGGCAACAGGAGAATCTACTTATTGGGAAAAATGTAGCTGGCGATGACGTTCTTCTGCGTCTGGGTGGTACCGCCGGTGATGGTCAGCATGCGCACGTCCCGCACCATGCGCTCTAGCGGCAAGGAGCCGAAATAGCCATAACCGCCGAACATCTGCTGGCAATCGAGAGTCACTTTGATGGCCATTTCGGTGGCGTACAGCTTGGCGATGGAGGACAGGCAGGGATCCGGCTTGCCCGCATCCACCAGGGCCAGCGCCTTGTAGCACAGGCAGCGGGCAGCCTCGATCTGGATCAGCATGTCGGACATCATCCAGCGCAAACCCTGCATCTCGCACAGCTTCTGGCCGAATTGCTCGCGCACCGTCATGTACTCGCGTGCGAGATCGAAGGCGCCTTCCGCCACTCCCAGGGCCAATACTCCCATTCCCACCCGAGTCGCGTTGTAGATCGTCAGGGGTTGGACAAATCCCTTGGAACTGGCGGGATCTCCCAGCGTGACCACATTGGTGGCCGGCACCCGAACGTTGTCGAAAAACATTTCGTTCTCGTTGGCGCCGCGCGCTCCCATTTTCCCTTCCAGGGAATGAACCGTGACTCCGGGACGGTTCCGCTCGACGATAATGGTGCCGATGCCCTTGGCCCCCTTGGAGGAACCGAATCTGGCGTAGACCAGATGCATCGCCGCCCGGTCGCCGAAAGTGGTGAAGATTTTCTGCCCATTGACGATGTAATCGTCCCCATCCCGCACCGCGCTGGTGGTGATGGCCGTCGCGTCGGAACCGGCCTGGGGCTCGGTCCAAGCAATGCTGCATTCCGCTTTTCCAGCAATAAATTGGGGGATCAACCGTCGCTTCAGCTCCTCGCTGCCGTAGTTGGCGATGATGCGCGGCGAAACGTTCTGGTCGTGGACGAGCAAAGCCGTCGTCATATCTACCTTGGCGATTTCTTCCACCACCAAATACGTATCCACCAACCCCAGCCCGGAGCCGCCGTATTTCTCGTCCATGCTGAGGCCGAGGTAACCCAGTTTGCACAAAGTCTCTTTGTTCTCCTCCGGGAATTCTTCGTGCTTGTCCCAGTAACCGGCTTTTTCCTTGAACTTCTCTTGGGCCAATTTTCTCGCGGCATCCCGCAACTGGACCTGTTCGCTGGTCAATTCGAAACTCATTTCACTCCCCTTCGTCAAAATTACATGGTCAATACGATACTGCCCACCGAAGTGCGGTCTTCCATTAATTCATCAGCCTTCACCGCGTCGGCCAGCGGCAGGGTGCTCCCACGCCCATACCTTAGAACTCGCCTCCCGCGGTCAATTGGTCCTGCTACGGCCCTTAATCGTCGCAAAAGCATACACGTGGTCTGTTACTCTCCCTATACCGATATCACTGATCGACCTTGAAACCGGTTGCTTTTACAACCTTGGCCCATGTCGCGTTTTCCGCATCGATAATGGCGGTGAATTGTTCGGGAGTGTTACCCACCGGCTCGGCGCCAAGGGTGACTAGGCGTTGTTTAACGTCGGGCAAGGCGACGATTTTGGCGATTTCCACTTGCAGTTGGTTGATGATCTCCTTGGGGGTGCCGGCCGGCGCCAGAAGTCCAGTCCAACTGCCGATCTCGACGCCTTGAACTCCCGATTCCCGCATGGTGGGAACGTCCGGCACCACCGGGGAGCGATTCGGGGACAACGCTGCCAAGGCGCGCAACTTTCCGGATTTCACATAGGGCAGCGCGGGAAAGCCGTCGACAGCCATGGAAACCTCCCCCGCGAGCAGGGCCGTCAATTGGGGTCCGGTTCCCTTGTAGGGTATGGCGGTTATATCGGCACCGGTGGCCAGCCTGAACATCTCGCCAGCAAGATGCGTGGCGCTGGTGCCGGCGCCGAAATTGATCTGGCCGGGTTTGGATTTGGCCAGAGCGATGAATTCCTGGATGGTCTTTGCGGGCACCGACGAGTTCACGAACATAAACAATGTGCCAGTATTGCTCACCAAGCTGACAGGCGCCAGATCCTTGATGGAATCGTAGGGCAATTTATAGAGGTGAGGAACCAGGGTTAGGGAGCTAGCCGGAGTCATCAGCAAGGTATAGCCGTTGGGAACGGCCTTTGCGACGACATCGGTGCCGATAATACCATTGGCTCCCGGACGATTGTCCACCACCACTGGCTGCTTGAGGGCTTCGGCTAGTTTCAAGGCCACGAGCCGCGCCATCACATCGCTGGGGCCGCCGGAAGGCTGCGGAACCACTATGCGGACAGGCTTGCTGGGGTAGGTGTCGCCCCAGGCAGAAACGGGCATGACACAACCAGCAGCAGCTAGCAGAACAAGGTAAAGGCGAAAAAATGAGGACATAAAGTAACCTCCAAAATTGGTTTGCCTACTATTCCTGGTGGCGGCCTGGGCGGCGGTGGTGCCCTTCGGCCTGGGCTAGCTGGCGCCGGTTCCGGTACGCATCGCCTCGGCGTACGTCTGCCACCGGATTCGTTCCCCCTCCCCGGCAGCGCCGCTGACGTTTTCTCATTGATCGGCTTTTGCGCCAGAAGCCTTTACCACCGGGGCCCATTTGGCGATTTCGGCCCGGATGAAGGCGGCGGATTGCTCCGGGTTGGTGCCGATTATCTCGAAGCCGCTGCTGGGGTCGAAGAATCGTTCCTTCACCCCCGGCGCATGCATGGCCTTGATAATTTCCTCGTGGAGCTTGGCGGCAATCTCCTTGGGCAGCCCTGCCGGTCCAATAATCCCCAACCACGCGTAGGCATCGTACCCCGGAACGCCGGCTTCCATCATGGTGGGCACATCGGGTACCGCCGCCGAACGTTTGGGGGTGCCCACCGCCAGCAGCTTGAGCTTGCCGGCCTTGATGTGGGGCATGGGGGAGACGGGGTCGCTGAACATTATGGGAACCTGTCCCGCCAATACATCAGCCAGACCTGGCGCGGCGCCCTTGTAGGGCACGTGAGTCAAGTCGATCCCCGCCAGGGATTTGAACATCTCGCCCGCCAAGTGCGAGCCCTGGCCGTTGCCGGCGGAGGCGAAGAACAACTGACCCGGTTTCGCCTTGGCCAAGGCGACGAGTTCCCTCACATTGTTCACCGGCAACGACGGATGGGTCACCAGAAGGAGGGGTATCCGGGCCACCATGGTGATGGGGGTGAAATCTTTTGCCGTATCGTAGGGAAGTTTGGGGTAGAGGCCGGGATTGATGGCATGGGCGGTGGCGACCACCAGCAGGGTATAGCCGTCCGGGGCCGCCTTGGCGGCCATTTCCGAGCCGATGATGCCGGCCGCTCCCGGCCGGTTGTCCACCACGATCTGCTGCCTCAGGCTTTCCGACATCTTCTGGAACAAGGCACGGGGCAGCACATCGATAATGCCGCCGGCCGAGGAGGGAATGATCACACGAATGGGCTTGTCCGGATAAGTCTGTGCCATGGCGACGCCGGCGACCGTGGTCGATAAGATAAAAGCCGTTGCCCAATGTCGCCATCGTTTCATAAACCCTCCGCTTTGCTCACGGTTTGTCGAAATTGCTCTCCGCCTCAATTCTACATGCCGATCGGTCACTTCCCTGCCGTTATTTTCCTCCCTTCTTTCCCCACTGGAACAGTGGCGGCTCCTTGCGTTTGAAGCGGGCTACCGCTTCTTGGTGGTAGGAAGTTTCCACCGCTAGCGCCTGGGCATAGGACTCCATTTCCGCCAACGCCCGCTGATCCAGGTGAAACGCTTGGTTGAGGACATTCTTGGCCATGCCGATGGCGTCGGTGGAGGCGTTGTGGAAGCGGCCGGCCAATTCCAGGGCGGCATCCAGCAATTGCGGCGCCGGATGAATGGCGTACACCACCCCCAATTGCCGGGCTTCCTCCGGCTCCAGCACTCGCGTGGAAAAAATCAATTCCTTGGCCCGCTGCAAACCCAAGATACGGGGCAGCAGGAAAAATCCCCCCAAATCGGGCACCAGTCCGATGCGTTCGAACACCGCGGAAAACCGCGCTTGCGGGGAGCACAGGATGAAATCGCAGGCCAGCGCCAGATTGAACCCGGCGCCGAAAGCTGGTCCGTGTACCGCGGCCACCACCGGTTTTTCCAGATTCACCAGTTCCTGGAACCAAATATGCAGGCGCCGGATGCGGTTCCGGCTGGCGGTCACCGGGCGTTTTTCCGAGGACAGGGATTTCAAGTCCCCGCCGGCGCAAAAGGCGTCTCCGGCTCCGGTCAGAACCACCGCCTTGACCGCCGGATCGTCCCGCACCGCGACGACGTGCTTGGCGAGGGTCTCCCGCATGTCGATGTCCAGGGCGTTCTTCTGCTCCGGACGGTTGAAGGTAATCAGCGCCGTGGCGCCGCGCATTTCCAGGGTGGCTGCTTCTCTCATATTTTGATCTCCAAGTTGTGTGCAATGACGTTGCGTTGAATTTCGCCGGTCCCTTCGCCGAGCCTATAGACGAGGGCGTCCCGGCGGAAGCGCCCGGCGAGATATTCCCCCATCATGCCAGCGCTGCCCAAGCGAAAGGAAAATAAAACCGCCGGGCACCCCTAAATTGGCGGGCCGATGCATGCGCAATGAACCCGTTTTAGCTCCCAAAGTATGTATAGGCTAGCTAAAATTATTTTCCGGTCCAAACCGGCGCCCGTTTTTCCGGAGAGGCTCGGGTCCCCTCTTGAAGATCGGCGCTCAGGAATACCACGTTGCTGAAAGCGCGCATGACATTGAAGGCTTCTGGACCTTGAATGTCGTGGGCGTTGAGATAGGCTTCCATGCCGACCCGCAAGGCCACCGGACTGCGGCTGGCCATTTCTTCCGCAAGGGTTGCCACGGTCCCCCCAAGCTGGCCAATTACCACGCGATGGGCCGGCCCATCCCGCGGATCAAGGCCGCCGCACAACGATCAAGGTGTTGCGCCGGCCAAATTAATTCGCCCCCGACAGGGATGAGCCCGGCAGCAGCCAACATGCCTGTGCTAGGCCGACACATCGGCTGTCAGTCCACCTTCATGTTCGCTTCTTTAACGATCTTTGCCCACTTGACGATTTCCGTTGCTTGATAGCTGGCGAGCTGCTCCGGGGTACTGCCTACCGGATCAATGGCCTGGCTGCGGAATTTTTCCCCCACATCGGGCATCTTTACGACCTTGGCCACATCGGCCGAAATCTTGGTCACAATGTCCTTCGGTGTCCCGGCCGGAGCATACAGGCCGAACCACGGCACCAGTTCGTAACCCGGCACACCTGCTTCCACCATGGTAGGCAACTCGGGGGCTGCCGAAGTCCGAGTAGCCGCCGTAACGGCAAGCGCCTTGATCTTGCCGGCCTTCACCTGCGGCAGGGCGGTATTCAGGGCGTCGAACATAATTTGCACTTGCCCGCCCATCAGGTCGGCCAAGCCGGGAGCATTACTCTTGTAAGGAATATGCACCATGTTGACATTGGCCAGCATCTTGAACAACTCACCACCGGCCTGAGCCGAAGTGCTGCCTCCGGCAAAATTGATCTGCCCCGGCTTGGACTTGGCCAGGGCAATGAGTTCTTTCACCGAGTTGACGGGTACCGAAGGATGGACTACCAGGATGAGGGGCGTGGTGCCCACCAGGCTGATAGGGGCGAAGTCCTTCACCGGATCATAGGGCAGCTTGCTGAACAAGCTCACGTTGGCGGCGTGGGAACTGCTGGTAGCCATGAGCAGGGAATAGCCGTCGGGGGCGGCCTTGGCCGCCACTTCGGCCCCGATGATGGCGCTGGCTCCCGGCCGGTTGTCGATGATCACCTGCTGGCCCCACATCTCCGCGAGCTTCTGGGCGATAACCCGGGCAAACAAGTCGGTGGGACCGCCGGCGGCGAACGGCACGATCATGCGGACCGGCTTGCCGGGATAGCTCTGGGCATGGGCCGCGCCGAACCCGGCCAAACCTATCATGAAGAAAGCAAGACTGATGACGCGAAACAGACATTTCATTGGAGAAACCCTCATCGTCGTTGTATAGGTATCGCTAAAGACCAACCCACCCGCCATGCGCTGAGATCGTGCCGCCCGATCCATCATTCGGGCTGAATCCACGCCTCTTTAGAGAATTGAAACCCGGGTTCCTGGCCGCTCTATTCGGGCTTCTTGCCGGCCGGCTCATCCTGGAGTCCGTTTTCCGCCGTTGTCGCTCGGATGGTCACTTGTCTTTCTTTCTTGTTTCTTTCTGCAGAAGTTCGATCTTTTCGCGCACGATTTTGGGAATGGGAACGGACTTGAAGCTATCCTCCCTCCCTTGAATGCAGACGGTCCTCAACTTTCCTCGGGCCTTGACCTCGCCTTCGCCTTCGATCACCACATCAAAAGCCATAGTCCGCTCGCTCATCCGTCTCAATCGAAGCCGAAGTTTCACTTTCTCATCCACCAGGATCGGGCGGAGAAAATCAAGCGACGCGTGATGCTTGGCCCAACCCAGCTTCCTCTTTCCGCCGGAGGCCCAATACTCCTTTAATGGCAATCCTAGAGAGCGGAAGAGTGATTGCTCGGCTTCTTGCATCCAGGCGAATAGCTGATGGAACTGTGCGATCCCCGCCGGATCCGCCTCGTGAAAAAGGAGCCGCCTTTCAATCGCATGTTCGAGCATCACCGGGTTATGCCCCATCCCTTCCAGTCTCCAATGACCGGAGCTAGAGATAGGAAAATCAATCCGCCGGTCACCCTTAAATTGGCGGGCCGATGCGTGCGGAATAAGCCTGTTTCGGCTTCCGCAGTTCGCATAGGAGTACTTATATTCATTCCAGGCTCCTCCTTCCCGGCAAATGACTGGGGTTTAGAACGGGATTATTGATTATCTACTGCGCAATCTACAACAAACCCGGGAGCGCCGCAACGGCGAGAGGCAATAAATTCGCCGCTCAGGGCAGGTGACGCCTGCCGGCGTTGCTACATGAAAAACATGGCGCCGCGGTAGTCCGTGAAATAACGCGGCGCACGGCGTTCGATTCGCACCTCTTTCACATTGGAATCTCCCCGGGGAGCAGGAGTTGCACTGTGCTGCGCCAGCACCACCACGATCACCGCCGGACCCGCCTTGCGCTCTCCGCTACCTCCTCCATGCTCGCCTTCCAGGCCCGCGGCCTGCGCGAGCTTGGGTTGGACAGGCGCTTGCGCCGCGGCAGGTCGGCTGTCGGCAAGCGTGCGGATATCCTCGGGCTCTAGCAGCTGGCGAAGCAAAATGGGCTGCGGCTCCACTGTCGCCACTACTTCAACCGCAGGCAGTACCGGCGCAAGCGCAAACAGCGCGACGCGATCGCGTTCCGACTCGTTCTCCCCCGCGGCCGGAATCGGCTGCGGCTCCAGCGTCGCCACTACTTCAACCGCAGGCAGTGCCGGCGCAAGCG
>SCTX01000078.1 GCA_004298385.1 Betaproteobacteria bacterium
CGACGAAGCACAGACCGCACCTGCGCTGTTCCCGGCATTGCGCGGGGCCATCGACGCCGAGCGTTCGCGCAATGGCCGCTTTATCTTGCTCGGATCCGCCCAACCACGGTTGATACGCGCTATCGCCGAATCGCTTGCCGGCCGGATCGCGACCGCGGAGCTCGATCCGCTCGCCTGCTGTGAGGCGGCGCTTGGGGGCATTGGGGATATACGCCAGAATTGGCGTTCGCTGTGGCTGAAGGGCGGGTTTCCGGACGCCCTTCGCGGCGACTTCCGCGAGTGGTGGGAGGCGTACCTGCGCATGCTGGTCGAGCGCGACCTGCCCCAATATGGCGTATCCGCGGATCCCGTGTTTCTGCGCCGACTGCTGACCATGCTCGCGCATCAGCATGGCGGCCTGTTCAACGCCTCCGCCATCGGCACATCGCTGGGCGTTTCCTATCACACCGTGCAGCGCCACATGGACGTGCTTGAATCGGTGTTCGCCGTGCGTCGCCTCGCGCCCTGGTTTCGCAATGTCGGCAAGCGGCTGACCAAATCCCCCAAAGTCTATTTGCGCGATACCGGTCTGCTCCATCATTTGCTCGGCATCGGCTCGCATGCGGAGCTGGACGCCCATCCTTCGCGTGGCGCGAGTTGGGAAGGCTTTGTCATCGAGGACATCTTGCGCCGCGAGCGCGTGGCGTGGCCGGACGATTCGCGCCCCTGGTTCTGGCGCACCGCCGCAGGCGCGGAGATTGACCTGCTTCTCGATCGGGGCAATAGCCGCGTCGCCGTGGAAATAAAAGCGGGGCGTGCCGGCGATGCGCGCGCGCTGCGGGTAGTGCGCGAAGCGCTTCCGGACGTGGATGCTGCCAGGGCCTGGATAGTCGATCAGGCGCCGGGCATTGAACTGCTTGAGCCTTCGATCGCACGCGCAGGCTTCGAGCAGATCATCGGCGGCACCCCTTGAGATCATGCTCTAATGGCCGTGCGTCCCACTCTCCCGCGAGCATGGTAGAAGCGTGTCCCAGGCATTTCTCGTTTGGCTTGAATTCGGCGTCTGCGCGGCCCTCACCGCCGTGGCCGACGGTATCTGCCAGCGGTGGGTGGCCGGGATAAGAAAATAATGCGCCCTGGACCCAGCATGGATGCGATACCTCTGCGAAACCGCATCGTCACCGTCGTTTCCGCCACCCTGGGCGCTCAGGTGGTGGTCTCCAGCGCGAGCGCGCTATTGCCCACCATTGCCCCCAAGGTGGCGGCCTCCCTGCAAGTCTCTCCCGCGCTGGTCGGGTACTACGTCACCCTCATCTACGCCAGCGCCATGGTCACTTCGCTGTTCAGCGGCAACCTGGTGCGCCGCTGGGGAGCGGGGCGGGCCGCCCAGGTGGCACTCGCCGTCGTCGCCGTTGGCAGCCTGCTGTCGGCCATTCCTTCCCTGCCGGCCATGGCCCTGGGGGCTCTGGTGCTGGGCAGCAGCTACGGTCTCATTACTCCCGCCAGCTCTCATCTGCTGGCGCGGTTCGGCTCGGCCGGCTCGATCAACTTCATCTTCTCCGTCAAGCAAACCGGGGTTCCCGTCGGCGGCATGGTGGCCGGCGCGAGTGCCCCCGCCATCGCCTTGGCGCTGGGCTGGCAGACCGCGTTTGGCGTCGCAGCAGCGGCGGCCCTGGTCGCAATGGTGCTGCTGGAACCGTTGCACAGAAGCTGGGATACCGACCGTAATCCCGGAATCGGGCTGCTGCAAAACCCCTTCTCCGCTCTCGTCCTCGCCCATGGCATTCCCGTGCTGCGCTGGCTCATGATCATCACCACCGCCTATGTCGTGGTGCAAGTTTGCCTGACCACCTTCGTGGTCACCGCGCTGGTCACGGAAGGGGGCTTTTCGCTGCTGGAGGCCGGCGCCGTGTTTTCCGTCATGCAACTGGGGGGAGGCGTGGGACGGCTGGCCTGGGGATGGGTCGCGGACAGCCTCGGCAATGGGATCGCGGTGCTGGGGATCATCGGGGTGCTGATGGCCGCAGCCGGTCTGGGAACGGCGTCGATCACCCCGGACTGGTCCAAACCGGCCATCTACGGCTTATTCGCTGTCTACGGCGCCACGGCCATCGGCTGGAACGGGGTCTTCCACGCCGTCCTGGCCCGCCATTCTCCAGCCGGCCAGGTCAGCGCCCTATCCGGAGCCTCGTTGTTCTATTCCAGCGTAGGCATCCTGCTGGGGGTACCGGCTTTCACCGCCCTGCATCACGTCCTGGGGAACTACGGGCGGTTGTTTGGCTTGATGGCGCTGGTAGCCTGCGCGGGGATCGCGGCCTCCTGGCTAGCCTGCAAAAACCTCGCCGTTGCCGCTCATTCAAACCCGCCCTAAAGGCTCAATAGATGCGCGGCTTTACCCGCCGGCGAGCGCGTTTGGCAAGGAGGCCGTCCGCCGAGCGAGAAGCCTGGGGCGGTGAAAACCGGCGTCAGCTCTTATCCGCAACCGCCCAAGCGTGCGATAATCTTGGCCAGAATCGAAGCTGTTCGCGCCGCAGAAGGGGGGAGAAAAAATGAGTCTCGCGCGCGCTGCGGCAAGGCTGCAGCGGCCGGCATCCATTGCCGCGATGTTCCTGTCGGCGTGCGGTACGGCGTTCGCCGCCGACGGCATGACCGGCCCGGCCGTGTTCGGCATCCCGATCGAATTCATCCTGTTTGCGCTAACCTTGCTAGGGGTTGCGCTGTTTCACAACCATACCTTGCGCGTGGGGCTGACGGGACTCGCGGTCATCACCGCGTACAAACTGGTGTTCACCGGGTTCAAGGACGGTCCCGGCATGCGGGGTCTGATCTACCATTTCGGCCACGAATGGGTGATCCTCGTCAATCTGCTCGGCCTGCTGCTCGGTTTCGCGCTGCTGTCGCGCCATTTCGAGAAGACGCACATACCTGCGGTGTTGCCGCGATTCCTGCCGCACGACTGGAAGGGCGCTTTCATCCTGCTGGTAATAGTGTTCGTGCTGTCGTCCTTTCTCGACAATATCGCCGCTGCGCTGATCGGCGGCGCGATGGCGCACACTTTGTTCCGGGCCAAGGTGCATGTAGGGTATCTCGCCGCCATCGTGGCCGCGTCCAATGCCGGCGGCTCGGGCAGCGTTGTGGGCGACACCACCACCACCATGATGTGGATAAGCGGGGTGAGCCCCGCCGCGGTGTTCCACGCCTATGCCGCGGCGGCGGTGGCGCTAGTGGTGTGCGGGATCCCGGCGGCAATGCAGCAGCACAAACATTCGCCCATCATCAAGCACGAGCACAGCTATATCCATATCGATTGGCCTCGCGCCGGCATAGTCGCGTTGATTCTCATCTTCGCCATCGTCGCGAACGTGATTGTCAATGTCCGTTTCACCGACGTATCGGACAGCTTCCCGTTCATCGGCGTGGCAGTGTGGATCGCGATCCTGCTGAGCGTGCCTTTGCGAAGGCCGGACTGGGAACTGCTGCCCGAGGCCACCAAAGGCTCGATCTTCCTGCTGTCCCTCGTGACCTGCGCTTCGATGATGCCGGTGGAGCAACTCCCGGCCGCGTCCTGGCACTCCGCTTTCGGCCTGGGCTTCATCTCGGCCGTGTTCGATAACATCCCGCTCACGGCGCTGGCGCTGAAGCAGGGCGGCTTCGACTGGGGCATGCTCGCCTATACCGTGGGTTTCGGCGGCTCGATGATCTGGTTCGGCTCCAGCGCCGGGGTGGCGCTGTCCAACATGTATCCTGAAGCAAAGTCGGTCGGCAACTGGATCAGGCACGGTTGGCACGTGACGCTCGCCTATGTCATCGGCTTTGTCGTACTGATGCTGACGCTGGGCTGGCAACCAACGCCGGCACGCGGCGACCGGCCTGCGGCGAGCATGCCGGCTGTCGGAGCGCCCGCCGTGAATGCGCCTTCGGCGCCAACGGCAACAACGGAACCGGCCGGCGATACCGCCGATAGGCTCAAAAAAGCCCATTAGCGTGCGTTTTTTAAGCGTCACTCCGGGAGGCCAAGCGTTTTGCCCTATTGACCGGGGTTCGCGCTTGCGCCGGCATGACTCAGCGCATTGATTTCGGGCGGCCGCAGGTATAGGATTTGCTCGCTTCATAGAGCATCCGGGACGTTATTCCGGATTGTGGAATGTTCTGCCGGTGAGCCACAGCTTGCGGCCGGTCATTCTAGATTATTGCACGCCGTCAATTAAATATCTAATCCGAAGGAGGGAACATGAGCAAAGAGCAAACCAAACCGTTGTCGCGCCGCAAGTTTCTTACCGGCGCTGCCGTCGCGACGGCTGGGGCCGCGACGCTGGGCTTTCCCATGATCGCCAAGGGCCAAACCGGCCCGATCAGCATGCGCTTCCAGAGCACCTGGCCGTCCAAGGACATCTTCCACGAGTTCGCTCTCGACCTCGCCAAGAAGATAAACGACATGACAGGCGGCGAGCTCAGGATCGACGTCTTGCCGGCGGGCGCCGTGGTGCCGGCTTTCGGCCTGCTCGACGCGGTGTCCAAAGGCACGCTCGACGGCGGTCACGGTGTGCTCGCTTACCACTACGGCAAGCAAAACGCGATCGCGCTGTGGGGATCGGGACCGGGCTACGGCATGGACGCCAACATGCTGCTCGCCTGGCACAAGTACGGCGGCGGCAAAGAGCTGCTCGCCAAAGTGTTCGCCTCCATCGGCGCCAACGTGGTGTCCTTCCCGTACGGGCCGAATCCGACGCAACCGCTCGGCTGGTACAAGAAGCCGATCACCAAGCTGGCGGATTTCAAGGGTCTCAAGTTCCGCACCGTGGGCATTTCGATCGACATGTTTACCGCCATGGGCGCGGCGGTCAATGCGCTGCCCGGCGGCGAGATCGTGCCGGCGATGGACCGCGGGCTGCTCGATGCGGCCGAGTTCAACAATGCGAGTTCCGATCGCCTGCTCGGCTTCCCCGACGTGTCCAAGGTGTGCATGCTGCAGAGCTTCCACCAGAACGCCGAGCAGTTGGAGGCCAGCTTCAACAAGACCAAGTTCGACGCGCTGCCGGCGAAGCTGAAGGCCCAGATCGAGTACGCCGTGGAAGCCGCTTCGGCGGACATGTCGTGGAAGGCGGTCGACCGCTACTCGCAGGACTACATCGACATGCAGACCAAGCAGAACGTCAAGTTCTACAAGACCCCCGATGCGATCCTGCAGAGGCAGCTTGAACTCTACGACCAGATCGTGGCGAAGAAGTCCGCGGAGAACCCGTTTTTCAAGGAAGTCATTGCGTCGCAGATGAAGTTCGCCGAGCGCGCGGTGCGCTGGGATCTCGACACCTATGTCAACCGGCGTATGGCCTACAATCATTACTTCGGCAGGCGGCCGGCGGCGGCGAAAGGAGCGCCCGCCAAAAGCGCGCCCGCGAAGAAGGGCTGAGGCGAAATTCAAATTCAACAGACACCATCCGGCGGCCCCGGATGGTGTTTTTTTCCGTTTCAGCCGGGCGTAAGGCGGAAATGGCACAATAGGCCTAAGAGGCGGGTTCCAGTTCCTTAGCCATTTCACTGCGATCATTCAGCCGTGCAAAAACTATTGCTTTTCGTCGATACGGTGAGCACTTGGGTCGGGCAGGCCTTTTCCTGGCTCATCGTGGCGCTGACCCTGCACATCGCCTGGGAAGTTTTCGCGCGCTATGTGCTCAGCAGCCCGCGGTCCTGGGCGTTCGACGCCATGATCATGATGTACGGGACGCTGTTCATGATGGCCGGCGCCTATACGCTGGCGAAGAATGGGCACGTGCGCGGGGACGTGATTTACGGCTTCTTCACGCCGCGGGCACAGGCCATCCTCGATCTCACCCTCTACATCGTGTTCTTTCTTCCCGGGATCGTCGCGCTGACCTACGCAGGCTACTTCTACGCCGCGGAGTCCTGGGCGATCAACGAGCATTCGAACATCACTGCCGAGGGCCCGCCTATCTACTGGTTCAAGACGGTCATTCCCTTTGCCGGCGCGTTCGTGCTGGCGCAGGGTATCGTCGAGATCGTCCGCTGCGTCATCTGCATAAGGCAGGGCGAATGGCCTTCACGCGAGGCGGATGTCGAGGAAGTGGACGTCGACAAGCTGAAAGCCGAACTGCACGTCAAGGACGAGGACATCCAGAAGCTCGATGAGTTCGTGCTGCGGCGGGAGCGGCACCCATGAAGCTGCGCAAGGAACTCTGGTTCGGCTTCTCGCTGATGGCGGCGATCGTCATCCCGGTGATCGCGCTGATGCCCTGGGCAACCCTCACGAACGGGCACTTGGGCCTGATGATGCTCGCGCTGATCTGCGTGGGCATCATGCTCGGCTTTCCCACCGCGTTCACGCTCATGGGTATGGGGGTGTTCTTTGCGTGGCTCGCGTATCGCAGCGTGAATCCCGATCTCGCGGTACGCCAGGTCCTCGACCTGTTCGTCCAGCGCACCTACGGCGTGATGTCGAACGACGTGCTGATCGCGATCCCGCTGTTCTTGTTCATGGGATATCTCGTCGAGCGGGCGCAACTGATCGACCGCTTGTTCAGAAGCCTGCACCTTGCCACCGCGCGCGTGCCCGGGTCGCTGGCGGTGGCAACCATCGTTACCTGCGCAATCTTCGCTACCGCCACCGGCATCGTGGGAGCGGTGGTGACCCTGATGGGCCTGCTCGCGTTTCCGGCAATGCTCAAGGCGGGGTACAACGTCAAGGTGGCGGCGGGCGCGGTCACCGCGGGCGGGTGCCTGGGCATCCTGATTCCGCCCTCGGTGCTGCTGATCGTCTATGGCGCGGTCGCCGGCGTCTCGGTGGTCCAGCTCTACGCCGGCGCTTTCCTGCCCGGCTTCATGCTCGCTTCTCTCTACGTCGGTTACGTCATCGTGCTCGCGAAGCTCAGGCCGGAGCTCATGCCTCCGCTCGCCGAAGCCGAACGGCACGTGGAGCTTCCGCCCTGGGCGCAGACCCTGGCGCAGCAGGGCAGCAACGCGTTGACGGGGCTCGCGCGAGCGCTCGGCGCAGGTCGCGGTGTCGCGAAACGCACCGTGCTCGGGCAACTATTCGTCACGCTGGTGCCTGCGCTGTTCATTGCCGCATGTCTGGGCGCTAGCTATCGCGTGGCGACAGCGCCGGAAGTCGAGGCGAGCACCGCCGGGCTGGTCGAATCGGGGGGGCTCGTCGCGGCGTCCGAACTGGAACGGGAAGCATCAAGCGGCCTCATCGGTACACCCGAGGCGGAGAAAGGTGAATCGGGAGTAGGGGACCCCCCAGTTGAAGGGGCGAACGCGGCTTTGCCCGCCGAGGCGAATGAGGGCGCGCAGGAGCCGCCGGGTGAGGCGCCGGTGCTCGAGGAGAAACCCGCCGAAATAGCAGGCGCGGTGCACGAGCGGCTACCCGTGCCTATATGGTTGTGGATCGTGTTCGGCATCGGCGTCATCGCCGTCGTAGTCATCTACCGGTTCTGGAGCTGGGAGCGGCTCGAGATATTCAAGCTGCTGCTCACCTCGTTCTTTCCGCTCGCGCTGCTGATCCTTCTGGTACTCGGCTCGATTGTCTTCGGTCTCGCGACGCCCTCGGAGGCGGCGGCGGTCGGCGGATTCGGCGGATTCGTCCTGGCGGCGATCTATCGCTTCATCGGTCATTGGCGCGAGGCGCCGGCAAGCGGCCCCAGCCTCGGCCCCGTAGTCTGGAAGACGGTGAAACAGCTCGGGAATATCCTCAAGGAATCGTCTTTTTTAACTGCCAAGACGAGCGCGATGGTGTGCTGGCTGTTCGTCGGTTCCGGCATTTTCTCGGCGGCATTCGCGTTGCTCGGGGGGCAGGAGATCATCGAGAAGTGGGTGCTGTCGCTCGACATGACGCCGGTGCAGTTCATGATCCTGGCGCAGTTCATCATTTTCATTCTCGGATGGCCGCTCGAATGGACGGAGATCATCATCATCTTTATGCCGATTTTCCTGCCGCTGCTGCCGCACTTCCATATTGATCCGCTGTTTTTCGGGTTGCTGGTGGCATTGAACCTGCAAACGGCGTTCCTGTCGCCGCCGGTGGCGATGGCGGCGTTCTATCTCAAGGGTGTATCGCCGCCGCACGTGACCCTCAACGCAATTTTTGCCGGGATGCTGCCGTTCATGGGGATCCAAATCGTCGCCTTGATCGGGCTTTACACTTTCCCCGAGATAGGCCTGTGGCTGCCTAAGCTGCTCTACGCGCGCTGAGTCCGGGCAGCGGAGAAAAGGGCAACCCGCGTGGTTGCCCTTTTCGTTTGCAGTAGAATCGAATGCCATTACATGAACGCAAGAACATGACTCGGTTGATCGAACAACTCAATTCCATCGTCGGCAAAGCCGCGGTCATCACCGACCCGCAGGAGGTAACGCCGTACGCGACCGACTGGCGCAAGCGCTATTTCGGCATGCCGCTGGCGGTGGTGAAGCCGGCCAGCACGGCGGAAGTTGCCGCGGTAGTGAAGCTTTGCGCAGCCACCCGGACCGGCATCGTGCCGCAGGGCGGGAACACCAGCCTGTGCGGCGGCGCCACGCCCCTGGCGGCGGAAGACGCCAATCGTTTCGCGCCGGGCGGCGCTCAGATCGTGCTCAAGCTCTCGCGCATGAACCGCGTGCGCGCCGTCGATCCGGTCAACAATACCGTCACCGTCGAGGCAGGCTGCGTGCTTGCCAATGTGCAGCAGGAGGCGGCCGCGGCGGGACGCCTGTTTCCGCTGTCGCTCGCCGCCGAAGGTAGTTGCGAGATCGGCGGCAACCTCTCCACCAACGCCGGCGGCACCGCGGTGCTGCGCTACGGCAACGCGCGCGACCTGGTGCTCGGCTTGGAAGTGGTGCTGCCCGACGGGCGGATCTGGGACGGTTTGAGAGCCTTGAGGAAGGACAATACCGGTTACGACCTGAAACAGTTGTTCGTCGGCGCCGAGGGCACGCTCGGCATCATCACCGCGGCTGTGCTCAAGCTGTTTCCGCGGCCGCGAGCCAGGGCTACCGCGCTGGTGGCGCTGGAGAGCCCGGCGCGTGCGCTGGAGTTGTTGTCGCACATGCAGGGCGCGTGCGGCGACCGCGTCACCGGTTTCGAACTGATGTCGGCGTTCTGCCTGTCGTTGGTGACACGGCACTTTCCCGCGACTCGGCTGCCGTTCGCGCGGACCTATGCGCAGTACGTGCTGCTGGAATTGTCCGATACCGCGAGCGCCGAAAGCCTGGACGCCGCCCTGCAGGCAGCGCTGGGCGAGGCGGCCGAACGCGGCCTGGCGCTCGATGCCGCAGTCGCCACGAGCGAGACGCAGGCCGCGGCGCTGTGGGCGCTGCGCGAGAACATCCCCGAGGCGCAGGTGCGCGAAGGCCAGCAGATCAAGCACGATATCTCGGTGCCGATCTCATGCATTGCCGAGTATATCGACGTCACCGACGCCGAACTGCAGCGCGCTTTCCCGGGCGTGCGCATGGTCACGTTCGGCCATCTTGGCGACGGCAACCTGCATTACAACATCGCTCCTCCCGCAGGCGCGGACGCGGACGCCTTCATGGCGCGCGCGTCCGCAGTGAGCCGCGTGGTGCACGACGGCGTCGCGCGCTTTTCCGGCTCGATCTCGGCCGAGCACGGCCTGGGGCAGTACAAGCGCGGCGAAATCCTGCGCTACAAGTCGCCGCTGGAGATGGAGCTGATGCGCAGGATCAAGGCGGCGCTCGATCCGCAGGGGATAATGAATCCGGGAAAGGTGCTCCAGTAGCTGTAAGCATTTTTCTTGCATTTTGATCGATTATCGATCAAAATGCAAGGATGCTGCACCGGAAGCTCCTCGCCGACCTGCGCCGCCGGCTTGCCCTACAGCCGGCGGCCGTGTTGCTCGGGCCGCGCCAGGTCGGCAAGACGACGCTGGCGAGGGTGCTGGCGGCCGAGTATCCCGATACGGTGGTGCTCGATCTGGAGCGCGAATCGGATCGGGCGCGGCTCGCCCAGTCGGAAGCCTTCTTCGCGCGCCATCGTGGGCGGCTGGTGGTGCTCGACGAAGTGCAGGCGCTGCCGGAAATCTTCTCCGTGCTGCGCCCTGAAATCGATGCCGACCGACGGCCGGGACGTTTCCTGCTGCTCGGGTCGGCGAGCAGGCGGCTGCTGCGGCAAAGTTCCGAGTCGCTGGCGGGGCGCGTCGCCTATCTTGAACTCGCGCCGCTGCTGATCGAGGAAGTCGGCGCGGCTCCGGTGCCGGCATCCAGCCTGTGGCTGCGCGGCGGCTTCCCGCCGAGTTTCACGGCACGGGACGACGCCGCCTCTTTCGCCTGGAGGGGCGACTTCATCCAGACTTTTCTGGCGCGCGATCTGCCGCAACTCGGCGTCACCATTCCCGCCGAGACTCTGCGGCGTTTCTGGCGCATGTGCGCCCATCTGCATGGCTGCTTGTTTAACGCCTCGCAACTCGGCGCGGCGCTCGGCGGTGTCGCCCATGCGACTGTCGGGCGCTACCTCGATTTGTTCGTCGATACCCTGATGCTGCGGCGGCTGGAGCCGCACTTCGTCAATGTCGGAAAGCGGCTGGTCAAGTCGCCGAAGGTCTATGTGCGCGACAGCGGCGTCCTGCATGCCTTGCTCAACATTGCGACGATCGACGATTTGAGCGCGCATCCGATCGTAGGGCAGTCGTGGGAAGGGTTCGTCATCGAGCAGATTGTCGGCGCCGCGCCGCCGCTGGCGGAATTCTCCTTCTATCGCACGGCGGCGGGGGCGGAGATGGATCTGGTGGTGACCGAGGGCGGACGCAGCGTCGGCTATGAAATCAAGCTGTCCAACGCGCCGAAGGTCGGGAAGGGTTTCTGGCATGCCTGCGAAGACCTCGGCGTGGAGCGGGCCTATGTCGTCGCGCCGGTCGCCGAGCCCTATCCGCTGGCGGAAAACGTCGAAGTCATTTCGCCGCTGATGCTGGCGGGCGCCGCGGCGGGCACTTGAGCTCCGGCTGTCTGAATGATGGGAACGACGGTTGCTATATCGGGCTATCGCCAATATATTGTCCGGATGGTTTATTCCGTGGTGGAGGTTTTATGAAGTCAATGTTGTGCTCCTTGTTCTTGTTCGCGCTGTCCGGCGGGCTTGCGTCCGGCCAGACTCCGCCGGGCAGATCGATGGGCCAGAACCTGTATTTGCCGATCTACTCGCACATTTGGCACGGTGAGATGGACAAGAAGGGCCAGCCGATGAAGGTGCTCGTTTCGGTTTCCGTGAGCATCCGCAATACCGATCCGGTGAAATCAATCCGCATTGCTTCCGCGCAATATTACGACACCGATGGGAAGGCGCTCAGGGAGTACGTGACATCGCCAAGGATCATCGGGCCGATGGGCACGTATGAGTTGTTTGTTCCCAGAAGCGACGACACGGGCGGTTCGGGCGCCAACTTCGTGATTTCCTGGAAAGCCGATACACCCGCCAGTCTGCCGATCGTGGAAGGTTTCCACGCGAATCTTCCCGTGGGCAGATCAATTGCGTTTACGACCTCGGCGCGGCCTATTCCCGGCGAGTAAACGCGGCGCGGGCGCTGCTCTGCAACCCGAAGACACCGACGATTTTCGACCCGCCAAGCCAAAGCCCGGGAAAGTCATTGGATCTTTCTCTTCCAAGCATTGGCGCAGCAAGTCCTCGGCGATCGGTGTCGATCGGTCGCCTCCCCTGGGTATCACGCGTTCCGGACATCGGGAGCAAGGCGCTTGGTTCGCGAATCGGTAACCCGCTGACTTGGGTGGCCGCCGATCTGGGCGCCGCGTCTGATCCGGATCGGACGCCGGGCCGCCTGCACAATGTCAAGCGGTCCTGACCATGGCCTTGCGCATCACGCGTTTCAGGTGGTGAATCTGGTCCAGCGCCACCTTCAACGCCTTGCGGTCGCTGGCAGTCAGCGCCGCGTCGCGTTTCGCTTTCCATTGCTTGATCCTGGCCTTGGTCGCGGCCTTGTCTATGCCCTTTATCTCCTTGTGCGCGTGCATGTCGATGCCGAGCGCCTTGCACAGGGCCACGAGCAGGTGGTCCTTGTTCAATTGCGTGTAGCCCTGCACCGCTTCGTGGGCGATGCCGGCGGCAATCTCGCGCAGTTCGGCGAGGGGCTTGTGCTTGAGTTCCTCATAGGTGTGTGTCATGGATGCTCCTTCGGCGTATTCGAAACAGACGGGACTTTATTAGAGCACAGGACCGCGGGCGGCGCACAGCCTGGATGACTAGCGCCACAGCCTTGCGGTACTCTTCGCCTTCGCGCTGTTCGGCCGGCGCTGTATTTATCCGGTCGCGCAGACGCGCTGGCGCAATATTTTTCAAGAGCAAACATGAGCAGGTCCGGGGTATTCGTCTACCGCCGCGGCCAAGAGCAGAGACTGATTTGATCGCGAAGGGGTAACGACCGACATGAGTGTCCAAGCCATCATCCTGTTTGCCCACGGCGCGCGCGACCCGGAATGGGCGGTGCCCTTCGGCATCATTAAACAGCAACTGCAGGCGGCGCGGCCGGAGGTGCAGGTCGAGCTTGCATATCAGGACTTCATGACGCCGTCCCTGGAGGCGGCGGTGGCGCAGTCGGCGGCGCGTGGCGCGCAGCGCATCGTTCTGGTGCCGCTATTCATGGCGCAGGGCGGCCACCTGAAGCAGGACCTGCCGCTGTTGGTGGCGAAGATACTCGAGCAGCATCCGCGGCTCGATCTGCGGGTCATGCCCGCCATCGGCGATGCGCCCGAGATCCTGCAGGCTATTACCGATTGGGTGTTGCGCGGCGCCTCGGCCTAGACCGGGCGATGCGCCGCCGCGCTATTTTTTTCTGCAGCGACTCGCGCTCCATCAGCAGATAGGTGCCGTAGGCGTTGACGCGGTTCGCCGCATGATTGCCTCGGCTGCGGCCGCCGCGACCGCGAGCAGCGCGCAGACGCAGCCAACGAGCATTCGCGCGAGGCGCGCGAATGCGCTCAGGCGATGCCGGCATTGGCCTTCATGCTCTTCAGGCGCGGCAGTTCGAGTTTCAGCGGCTTGACTACCTTGCGGCCGCGCAGGTATCGCGCCATTAGTTCCCAAATCGGCTCGCCGCCCCCCGTCCTCGCCGCCTCCGACACCGGCGCCCAGCCGGCGACTTTGTATGTTTTCGCCGCTTCGACCGGCCTGCCCCTGAGCGACATTCCGCTGATGCGGGCGCCGATCTTCGCGTTCGGGTCGCAGGTGTAGCCGAGCCCGCCTACGCGCACCATGTCGCCGCCCTGCTGGTAATACGGATCGGGATTGAACAGGTTGTCGCACACGTCCTCGAGGATGATCTTGATCGTCTCCCCGGTCATCTCGGTCACGGTGGTGTAGGGGTAGGTGATCGCCGTCTGGTCCATCAGGTGTTCCATCAGGATGGGCTGGCCGGGCAGCAGGCTCGTGCCCCAGCGGAATCCGGGGGAAAAGGCGATCGGCGCGTTTTTCTCCGCCATTAGGCCTTCGAGTATCAGTTGGTCGAAGGTGCCGTTGAAATTGCCGCGGCGGTAGAGCAGGCCTTCGGTAAGAGCGAGTTCCTCGCCGAGTTTCGCTATATAAGGAGCCCGTGCTTCGCGGATCAGCGCCTCCATCTCCCCGTCGACGGAAAGCAGGTTGGCGAACACCGGCAGCAGACGGTAGCGAAAGTCGGCGACCTTGCCACCCTTTACGTCGAGGTCGAGCACGCCGAGAAACTTGCCGTTCGATCCGGCATTGGTCACCAGCGTCTTGCCGCCGGCGTTGTTCACGATCACCGGCGCCGGCATGCCGTCGTGGGTGTGGCCCCCGAGGATCGCGTCGATGCCGCGCACGCGTGTAGCGAGCTTCAGGTCCACGTCCATGCCGTTGTGCGAGAGCAGCACCACCGCCTGCGCGCCCTTGGCGCGCGCTTCGTCCACCGCGCGCTGCAGCGTCTCTTCCTGGATGCCGAAGTTCCAGTCCGGCACGAAGTAGCGCGGATTGGCGATCGGCATGTACGGAAACGCCTGGCCGACGATGGCCACCGGCACGCCGTTCATCGGCTTGATCGCATACGGCGGAAACACCGGGTCGCCGAAGTCGGCGGTCTTCACGTTCTGCGCGAGGAAGTCGATCCTGCCCTTGAAATCCTTGTCGACGATGTGCCGCACGCGCTCGGCGCCGAGGGTGAAGTCCCAGTGCCCGGTCATGATGTCGACGCCGAGCAGCTTGGCGGCATCCACCATGTCCTGCCCCTTGGTCCACAGCGCCGTGGCCGAACCCTGCCAGGTGTCGCCGCCGTCGAGCAGCAGCGCGCCGGGGCGGCTCGCCCTCAACTGTTTCACCAGCGTCGCGAGGTGGGCGAAACCACCCACCTTGCCGAAGGTCTTCGCCGCCCGTTCGAAGTCGAGGTGAGTGAACGCATGGGCCTCGGCCGTGCCGGGGCGGATGCCGAAATGCCGCAGCAGCGCCTTACCGACCAGGTGGGGCGGACGGCCGCTCATGCCCGCGACGCCCAGATTCACGTCCGGTTCGCGGAAAAAAATCGGCAGGAGCTGTGCGTGGCAGTCGGTGAAATGCAGAAAATGGATGTTGCCGAAGCGCGGCAGGTCGTAGATGCGCGCCGCGCTCCGCGCGTGGGCGTACCCGGACAATTGCGCCAGGGGCAGGCCGCAAGCGGCGGCCATCCCCATGACATGCAGGAACTCGCGTCGATTCACGCCGTGGCCGGCTTTACTGGTTTACCGGCGAGCTCGGGTCGAGCAGCAGCGCGACCAGGTCTTTGATCTGTTTTTCGGTCAGTGTTCCGGAATGGCCGAAGCGGGGCATGTTCGAACACAGATTGAACGCCTTGGCGTTGTAAATCTTGCCGTAGACGTACTTCTGCATCTCCGGGCTGTTGCCGCGGGTTTTGCCGAACTGGGAGAGGCTGTTGCCGATGGTGCCGAAGGAAGTCTCGTTCGGCCCGATCTGGTGGCAGTTGTAGCAACTGCCGCCGTTGGCCGCGCTGCCGCCGTCGCTCCAGGTCATGCCGCGCCCGTTTTGCGCGATGCGCTCGCCGGATTTCCAGTCGCCCAGAAATTTGCCGTCCGCTGGATACTTGACCGCATCGAGCTGATCCCGCTGCAGGCGCTCGCCGACGGCTTTGGGCGGGTTATTGCGGCTGCGGTTGCACAGTGCCTGCAACCCGTCCTCGTTCAGCCGGTCGGTGCCGGCGATGCCCTTGGCGTGAAAATCGCGCTTCATCATGGCCACCGCCTTGGCGTGGTCGTCCCCAGCCAGCGCCGCGAATGCGATGGCGAGCACTGCCGCGCCGAATATCGATGCCTGGAATAGCTTCATGGTCTTGTCTCCTGCTAGCGCTTGATTCCCGGGCCCTTATATACCTGCCCGTTGGCATTCACGCCCATGTAGGTCAGAAGGTCCGCGATGGTCTCGGAGGCGTATCCCGGCTCGGGAAAGCGCTGCTGGCGGAAACAGTCGTTCATGCGCCATTGCAGCGTGTGCATAAGACCGCCGGTCATGCGATAACCGGGCCAACCCTGGAATGCGCGAATCGCATCTTTCTTCGAGGTGAGATTGGGCAGTTCCTGGGTGCGGATGCGCTTGCCGTCCTCGCCGTGGCAACTGGCGCAGGAGATCGGAAGAGC
>SCTX01000009.1 GCA_004298385.1 Betaproteobacteria bacterium
TTGAGGCACGAACCGACCAAGACTAGCCGTAGCCGGATCAAGCACTTGCGCGGTGTCGCGCGGCCACAATACAGGCTCCGCGTCGAAGAGGTCCGTGTCTTCTACGATGTTTCGAGTTCGACCGTCGAGGTGCTGGCGATCGTGACAAAACCGGAGGCTGAATCATGGCTGGCGCAGTTCGGAAGTTCAAAATGAAAGAGGTCCCCCTGTCCGAGGTTAAGGACGACCTGTCGCGCTTTCTTAGGCAAGCGGAAACGCAAGACGTCGTCATTACACGCCACGGAAAGCCGGCGGGAGTACTAATAGGGTTCAAGTCGGAGGATGACTGGTTTGACTACAGACTCGAACACGATCCTCGATTTATCCAGCGCGTCGAGCAGGCTCGCGCAAGCTTCCGTGTGGGCCGCGGCGTCAAACTCGAAGACATCAAGTAACGTGCGCTTTAACCGCGCAGCCCACTCGGACGCGCGGCCAGTGCAGTGCCGAATCGAACATCGGTGCGCGCGCGCCGGTGGCTGCGAACGTTGGGCCTCGGCAAAGTCCGCGCGACGGGCGTATCATCGCGCTACTGATTCTTGGAGGTTCGTATGTCCACTCAGCTTGAAATTATCGAGGCCCAAGCACTGTCTCTCACGCCCGAAGAGCGCGCGCAGCTTGCTGACCGCTTAATAACGAGCCTCTTTGACGACCAAGACATTGAGGAGGCGTGGGCGGTCGAGGTCGAACGTCGTATCAAGGACATCGAAAGTGGACGGGCCAAGCTTATTCCAGCATCGGAGGCAATCGCGCGCGCGCGCGCCGCGATCAAATGACTCCCTCGGTCAGCCCAGAGGCCGACCGCGAATTAATCGAAGGGGGCGTCTTCTATGCCCAAGAGGGCGGTAGGGAACTCGGTCTTGCGTTCATCACTGAGTTTGAGCGATCCCTCAACTTCCTTTGTGTTCATCCGCAAATAGGTGCGCTATGGCGAAACGATAGACGCCGCTTCTCACTGCGAAGGTTTCCCTATAGCATCATTTACTACCTCCGCGACGATGAACTTCGTGTCGTGGCTATCGCCCATCACAGGCAGAGGCCCGGGTACTGGGCGGGTCGAACGTAGGCCAGATCACCGATGGAAGAATTAAGGCCCAACCCTTTGTTGCTGCGGACGGGCCACCAGCGTCGTGCCGGATCAACCATCGTCGTGGCCCGCCGCTTAGCTCCACGTTGGATTCCACAAATAGACAAATCGCCGCATCGTTTTCAACCCCGCGTACAAGGATCCTAACTCGTGATAACTATTCATCATCTCGGAGTATCCCAATCAGATCGCATCGTCTGGCTTATGGAAGAATTGGGCCTTCCCTACGAGTTGAAATGGTACAACCGCAAAGAGGATCGTTTAGCTCCGGACGAATACTTGGCCCTTCACCCTGCAGCGACCGCGCCAATAATTCAGGACGGCGATTTAATGCTTGCGGAATCTGCTGCGATCGTCGAGTACATATGTCACCGTTATGCCGACGGCAAGTTCACAGTCTGTCCCGATCAACCAAACTATGCGGAATACTTGTACTGGATGCACTTCAACAACAACATCCTCGGATTATTTTTTGCAAAGTCGGCGCTTCGTGCTCAGGCACACGGCCCTGACGCCGATAGGATTGGCGGTCTGATCAAACGACGGGAAGAGGGATACTATCGATATCTCGAGCAGCGATTAGGTGCTTCGCCTTATCTGGCTGGTCCCGAATTCACTTGTGCCGATGTAATGGTAATTTTTGACCTGACGTCTCTTCCGCTTTTCGGAGGTCGCACTATCAAAGATCTACCGAATGCCCAGTCTTATGTACAACGTATCGGAGAGCGACCTGCGTATATGAAGGCTATGAAGATCGCCGGACCTACAGCAGTTCCGCCCACAGCGTAGTTTCGGCACTACCGCCTATCTCCTTCTTACAAATAGCGCCACAGCCACGCTTGCATAGTATGGAATCCAACAATGCGATCAACTCGGACGCTTGACTGCTCCCTTCCTTCGCTGACGCTCCGGTTGGTCGCCGTCAAGCGCCGATTATCGCCTCGTTGGCCACCTTAATGACATCGAGCGCGCGCGAGCTTGGCCTGACCAACGGACAAAGGAAAATCACGAGGAGCTCTCATGCGTCAGTTGAAGCTGAGCAAGGCCTTTACTCTAATGGAATCGGGGCCTGTTGTCCTCGTGACGACCCATGACGGGCACAAGGACAACATCATGACTATCTCCTGGACCATGGTGTTGGATTTCACTCCGGTATTTGCCATCACCACGGGTGAATGGAATCACTCTTTCGCGGCGTTGCGAAAGAATAGGGAGTGCGTCATTGCCATTCCCACGGTTGAAATGCTCGATAAGGTGGTCGGTATAGGGACGTGCTCCGGGACAGACACAGACAAGTTTGCCAAGTTCAAGCTCACGCCTGTGCAGGGCAAGGTCGTCAGATCGCCCTTGATCAAGGAGTGCCTCGCCAACATGGAGTGCAAGGTCATCGACATCGTCAAAAGGCACAACATTGTCGTGTTGGAGGCTGTTGCCGCATACCTCGATACCGAACGCAAGGAGAAGCGCACGGTCCACGCTGTTGGTGACGGAACGTTCATTGTCGACGGGCGGAAGATTGATCGGAGGAAGATGATGGCCTCCAAGATCCCATACGGCGTTTAGCGCTCATCGGCCAGCCACGAGGAAATCCTGGAAGCCAGAATGAAAAGCACAGCGGCGCCCAACAATTCGGTGCAGGCGCGACCGCCCTGGCGGGCTGCGGCCTGAGCTCAAACGTCTAGCTCTCATGAGCACTCCACAGGTACCCGCCCGATTTGGCTTTCTGCCTGAACCTGGCAATGGGTCAGTTTCTATTCGACGAG
The DNA here is from genome assembly GCA_004298385.1 of Betaproteobacteria bacterium. GTDB lineage: Bacteria > Pseudomonadota > Gammaproteobacteria > Burkholderiales > SG8-39 > 2-12-FULL-64-23. Next base: position 2,887 of record SCTX01000009.1, read on the forward strand.
CCGTGCAATGAGAGCTACCAGCGACGCTCACTTGAGCAGGACTACCGCAGACGCCGCACCGAATCCGCTGACCTTGGGGGTGTACGTTGACAATCTCGCGCAAAAAGCCGGGAACGCGCGGCGCAGTCTTCAGCAGGGCCAGATCCGGCTTGTCAGAAGTGTCTTCCGGGTGAAATGAGTAAGCGCACGGCCAGCGCTCCCGGGACGTTATTGCCGATTTCGGCTAGAATTGCCGATGAGCGCGTAATGGCGGTAACAGCGGAGAAGACAACAATCTCGAGTGAAAAGAAGCCTGCAAACTCCAGGCCTCGAGATCTTGACGCCGATACACTTGCGTCAGTTCTTTTCGCTCTTCTTGCATCAATGGCGTCCGGGCCGTGGCGGCCCGCCGCGGAGCATAACGTTCATGAGCCTTTCAGAAGACCAGCCCCCAACTTTATGCCGAACTCAATGAAAGTGATGTCGCAGTACCTGCCCGCCACTGGTAGCCGATTGCTTGTCGGTATCGTAGTCGTGGCTGCGGCAATCTACGGACTTCTCGCAGTGGTCCTCACGTTCAACATCATTAGGGCGCCACTCGCGCTACTGGGCGTACTTTTCTTCGCCACACTTTCCTGGGGTATGTGGCGCTTGAAGCGATGGGCGCGATGGATAACTGTTGGCGCCATTTGGATTGGAATAATCGTGATTCCGATCGGCGTTCTCAATCCGTTCGCTGCGATGGATTGGGAAGGGGGTGCGCCGCGATGGGAAGTCCTGGCTTCCTGGATAGCATTGGGGGTCGCGTTCGGCTTATTCGTCCTGCATGTCCTCGGGAAGCACAAGGGGGAATTTAAGTGGTAGGGGCGGCGCACTCTAACCGCGCGCCGCGAACCGACGCGCGTGGTGCGGCGTGCTTCGATCAACCATCGCAGCCGCGCGCGGTTGAACGCCGATTATATGAACTTCCCCGGAACGTTAGATGCCGCAACAACGGAGGTCGCAATGTTGATCCACGGTAAGTGCCACTGCGGGAACATCTCCTTCTCCCTCATTTGGGAACCTGATCCGGCCGAAATTCCGGCTCGCGCTTGCACCTGCTCGTTTTGCACCAAGCACGGCGGCGTATGGACTTCCAATCCAAGCGGCGCTCTGGAGGTAGTGGTCAAACATCCCGCTCTCGTATCCAAGTACGCATTCGGCACCCGAACCTGTGAGTTCCACATCTGCGCCCGGTGCGGCATCGTGCCCGTCGTCACCAGCCGGATCGACCACCATCTTTACGCTGGTGTCAGCGTCAACGCGTTCGAAAACGTCGATCATTCGCTCCTTCGCCGCGCTTCGGCGAACTTCGATGGTGAAGGGAAAGAGGCTCGCCTCGCGCGACGGAAGCGCAACTGGATTGCCAATGTCGAGTACATCGCGAGCGGCACGTAACCGGGCAGCGGCAAGCCGCCCAAGTTCTGAAATGTATTCTTTTGTCTTACAATAGGCTTCAGGAACTTCCAGCGGCTCGATAACGGCTATCGGCCAAGGGAAATAATCGCGATAAAGGGAGTCCGACATGGCGCTTACTCTTCCCAAGCTTGCTCTTCCCGAACTTGCTCTTAGCAAAAAGCAGATTCCAACCATTGTCGGTGGGGTGGTCGTGCTCGCAGCCCTGGGGTGGTTCGGCTGGCAATACTTCGAGGACGCCGGACCGGCGCCGGCCGCGCCAAGCAAACCTCAACCCGTGGCAGCGGCGAAACCGGCCGCAGCGGGCAAAGCCGCCGCGCCGGCCGACGCGGGCCCGGCGCGGGACAAATTGATCGAGGACGTGCTGGCCGCTTCAGGGTTGAAACAACAACTGAGCCAGTTCCCCGAGAAGTTGATGGCCGGTGTCAAGCAATCCGGCAAGCAACAAACGAAGACATCGCCCGCCGCCCTCAAGGCAATCGAAACTGCCGTGACGGAGTCGTTTTCAGCACAGGGATTTCATGGCCGGGTAAGCGCCGATCTGAAGAAGAATTTCGACGAGAAGCGCCTACAGGCGCTGCTCAAGGATTATTCGACGCCGGCGGCGAAGCGCATGATCGAACTGGAGCAGGCTTTGCCGTCGCAGGAGGAACTCGCTCAATTCGCCCGCAGCGCAGCCGCGACTCGGCCTTCGCCCCAGCGCGCGAGTCTCGTCAAGCGCATCGATAGCGCAACGAGGGCAAGCGACCTGGCCATCGACGTCGCCTTCTCTTCCATGAAAGGGCTTGCACTGGGCGCCGTTGGCGGAGGAGCGGAAAAGGCCGCCGCGGTGGACAAAGCGATCGAAAAACAGCGCGCTTCCGCGACCAACAACATTCGCAATGCAACCATGCTCAACCTCGCGTTCAGCTACAGGAACGCAAGCGACGCCGACCTGGAAGAGTACGCCAAGTTCTACGAGACGGAAAACAGCAAATGGTTTTCCGGCATCGTGTACGCGTCGCTCGTTGAAGAAGTCCGGAGCGCTTCCGCGCAGGCCGCAGAGCGCATCGCCGCGCCGGCGGCCAAGCCTGCGGCGTCTGTGGCGAAGCCGGTCCGGTCAAAGGCGGGCACGGACGCAAGAACCTGTCTTGGCCTGGCCGCGAACGCCGCGATCATCAAGTGCGCCGAGGCGTACCGCTGAACTTGGCCTGATCGAGGCAGCGCGCAAACCGCCTCTTACATTACTCTGTGGGTGAGCGCCGGCAGGCTTTGCCGCACGCGGGCGATTTCGGCGTGATCGATCTCAGCGCTAACCACGCCCGGCCCGCTTGCAAGAACCACAAGCACCTTGCCCCATGGATCGATGATCATGCTGTGGCCGTAGGTGTCGCGGCCGTTCCGGTGATGGCCACCTTGCGCCGGGGCAAGCACATAGGCCTGGTTCTCGACCGCGCGGGCGCGCAGCAACATCTCCCAATGCGCCTTGCCCGTGGTGGCGGTGAAGGCAGAGGGCACGAGGATAAGGTCCACGACGCCCATCTTGCGGTACATCTCGGGAAAGCGCAGGTCATAACAGATCGATAGTCCCAGCCTGGCAAAAGGCGCGTCGACCGTCACCACCTCGCTGCCGGGCTCGATGCTGCGGGACTCCTGGAAGCGCTCCGTCCCGGAGTCGAAGCCGAACAGGTGAATCTTGTCGTAGCGCGCGACACGCCGGCCGGCATCGTCGAACACGAGGCAGCTATTCTTCACTTTGTTCGGGTCGGCGCATGCGAGCGGCGCCGAGCCGCCGACCAGCCAGACTTTGTTCTTCGCCGCGGTCTCGGCGAGGAAGTCCTGTATCGGTCCGTGCCCGTCGGCTTCGCGCACGCTCACCTTGTCGCCATCGCGCAGGCCGAGGATGCAAAAATACTCGGGCAACGCCACCAGTTGCGCGCCCTCGCCCGCCGCTTGCGCAATCAGTTTGCCGGCAACGGCCAGGTTCGCCTGCACCTCGGGCTCGGACACCATCTGCACTGCCGCTACCTTGAACCTGCCTTCAGCCATGAATGCTCTTCCTGTCCTTCGGTCGATGATGGATGATGCCGGCCGGTGTTCCGGCCGGCTCCCGCGCTCACTTCGTTTCCCCCGCAGCGCCGTCTTGCTGCCCGCGCGGCACTTTTTCCACCTTGGGATCGGCCCAGGTGCCGCTCACCGCATATTCGAAGGCGAAGGCCTGGCCCAGAGGGTCCTTGAACAGGCGCTGCGCCAGAAATGACGCAACCCCGGTGATCGGGTTGGCAAGCATCAACATGCCCGCCACCGACAGCGTGTCGCCCACGCTCGGCACCACCCGCACCTTGAGCGACTGCGTTTCCTGGGCGAGATCGATGTTTCCGGACATCGCCACCTGCGCCGACGGTCCGCGCATGAGGAAGTCCTGCGTGCGCAGGACTCCCTTCGCGACCGCGGCGGTGCCGGTGATGGTATCGAAGGCGAAGCCGTCGCTGAAAACGTCGCGGAAGTCGAGCGTGATCCGGCGCGGCAGCGCCTGCAAGCTGAGGATGCCCAGCAATTTGCCTATGCCCGGCTCGATCTTGAGAAACTGCCCTTTTTCCGCAATCAGCGACAGGTCTCCGGCAAGACTCGGGTAATCGATGGTCTGCGGGTTGCCGGCCCAGGCGAGTTTGCCCAGCAGTTTCGCGCTGCCACGCTGCATGCTGCCCGGATAGCCGAAGCGTTCCAGGTATTTGCCCAGGTCCTTTATTTCGAGCTTGAAGTTCAAGCTGGTGCGCTGTTGCGCCGCGACGCCCTGCCACAGTCCGTCGGCGCTCAACTGGCTTTCCGTCGTGGTCAGCTTCAGCTTGTCGATGCGCCAGTCGCGCCCCTCGTTTACCGCCGCCAGTTCCAGCCGCCCGAGTTTCTTGTCGTGCACGACCAGGTTGTCGGCCACAATATCGAGTCCGGGCAATTCCTTCGGCGGCACGTCGTCCGCGAGCTTCCCCGGAGTAGGCTCGGGAAACGTGAAATGCGCAAAGCGCGCGCTCACCCGCCCCTTGCCCTGCGAACGCCAGCGTACGTCACCCGAGAGTTCGCGCGCACTGATATTGGCAAGCCAGTCGCTGCCCTGAAAACCGGCGTGCAGGGTGACGTCGTTGATGCGCTTGCCGTATATATCCAGCGCGCCGACATTGAGATTGAGCGTCGACAGCATCGGCAGCGGCGCCGCAGCGCCGCCCGAACCGCCGAGTACATGAAGCCATCGGTCCAGGTCGAGCTCGGACGCGTTGCCGCCGATGACGACACCTCTTTCGGGCAGCCTGGGCGCCTCGTTGATGCCGATGGCGCCGCGCTCGATCACCATCTTTCCGTCGTCGCGGCGGCGCTGCATTTCCATGCGCACGACCTTGCCCAGATCCAGGGTGCTGCGATCCGCCGTCGGTGGCCCGGTCCAGCCGCTACCCTGCTCCTCGGCCACGACGGTGCGCTCGAAACGCAGCGGCAGCACATCGGCGCTCGCTTTGTTGAGCGGCGCCGGCAGCGTCGACGTTATCCCCTGCAGCCCGGATTCCACCAGAACGGTGGCGCCGCGCTTGCGGAAATTCACGCTCGAGTTCCAGTCGGTCGTGCCGCTCACCTGTTGCAGCAGCGGCTGTTCCAGCGCCGATTGCAGGATCGCCGCGTTGAGCGTGCCGCGGGCATTCACGCTGATGCTGCCGTCACGCTGGTTGGCGATGGCCAGCGTGACCGGACCGCCCAGAAACTGCGCGTTGACCGCGCGCATGCTCACGCCGCTGTCGGTGAATTCGAGCCGCCCGCTCGCCTGCGTTACCGGCGGCCAGTGCGCATCGAGGCTCACCTGATTGGCGCTGAAGCGGTAGCTGCCCGCCACCTTGGTCTCGGCAAGGCGCGCAAGGGGCAGGTCGAGCTTGAGTTCCAGCCTGCCGCTCCCGGCCGCGCCCATATTCGCGGTGAATCCACCGGTCAGCTTGTTCACCGGGCTTTGCGCGATGAACTTCAGAAATTCGGCGGTCGGGCCTTCGGCCTGGCCGGTTACCGCGAGCACCCGGTCGGGCGTGAACAGGTCGGGCATGACGACGTGCGCATTGGTCACCCTCGCGCCGAGCACGCTCGCCTTGCTGCTCGTCACCTCCATGCGCTTGCCGTCGAAATGCAGTTGCGCATTGATGCCCTCGATCGCCGGCCAGCCCGCGGCGTACTGCAGTCTGCCATCGACCACCTTCGCCGCTATCTGGAACACGCCGCCTCGCGCGCTCTGGAACGGGAAGTCCTTGAGGTCGCCTTTCAGGCGCAGGCTGACCTCGCTCGCGCGCCCGGCAAGCAGGGCGCGGTCGAGCCAATCGAGCGCGACCTGATTCATGAAAGGTATGTAGCGCGCCACACGGCGCGCGTCGGTGCGGGCGAGCCGCGCCGTGAGATCAATGACGCCGGCGCCGCCGGCCGCAGTGGTGTAGCTGCCGAAAGCCGTTCCGGCCAGGTCGGCATTAGCAAAGGCTATATTGGACAGCTTGATCTGCAACTCGCCTTGCACATGGCTCCAGGCGAGTTGCGCGGTGAGCGTGTCGAAATTGCGCGCCGGGTCGGCAAATGCCCGCGGCAGATCCACGCTCGACTTGCCCGCATTGAGCAACACGCTGCCGCCCTTTTCGTTGCCATCGATGTTGCCGCTGATGCCGGAGAATCCGGGCAAACCGGCGTAAGCGCGCATGCCGAGACGGTCGAAATGCCCGCGCAGGCTGTAGCGCTGCGGACTCGGCAGGGGTCCGTGCCAATCGAAGTACACGTCGGCAACGCTGCCCTGAGGCGCAGCCTCGGCTAGTGCCTTGCGCACCTGCGGCGGCAAAGGCAGGTATTCGCCCAGCAGCGCCAGCGGCTGCAGCGCCAGCGCGTCGATGCGCACCTCGCCCTGTTCGGCGCGCTTGTCGTCGCCGGGCCGCCATTGCACGGCAAACCGCGCCGGCGGCAGGATCACGCCGGATTGCAGTTCCAGCGCCACTTGTCTACCGGCAATCTGGTAGCCGCCCTGCGAGCGTTTCGCCGACAGGCGACCTTGCAGCGAGCGCATTTCCAACAGGGGCTGCTCGGGCGCGAGACGTGCGCTGATATTGCCGAACGCAACGTCGGCGGTGGCTTCCTCCAGGCGCTTGTCGGCAAAACCCAGCCATAGCCTCAAGCCTCCTTGTCCGTGCCGGATCTCCAGCGGATAGTCAATCCACGCGCGCCAGGCCGCGAGGTCGGTGTAGGCGAGTTCGGCATAGAGCTTGCCGTTCCAGGCCTGCAACTGCTCGAAGGTCCCGCCCTCCAGATCGCCGCGAATGTCGAGCGCGGCGGCGAGCTCGCGCGAGGGCTGCGCGCGCAGCGCGAACCGATGATGGCTGCCGCGGTTGCGCATGATGAAATTCAGGTCGGCGAGAGACAGCAGCGGCGCCTGGCGCAGTTGGTCCTCCCAGCTCACCTGGGCGTCGCGGATGATGATTTCGCGCTGCGCCAGCAGCCAGTTCGCGAAACCGCCGCCCGCCGCTTCCGGGTCGAGCCCGACGCCGGCGACGTAGAGCATCCCCGCGTTGTCGCGGCGGATATTCAGCTCGGGTTTGTCCAGCGAAACGGAATCGAAGCGCAATGCGCCGAAGGCAAGCGAGTCCCACGACAGGGTGCAGGACACCGAGGGCAGCGACAGCGCGACGCGGCCCTCCCGATCGTACAAGCGCACATCGGCCAGCGCGAGGTAGGGGCGCAGGCGCTGCCAGCCCGAATCGACGCTGCCGATGCTGACGCGCTGGCCGATGCCGCGCGAAATGACTTCGGCGACGGCCTGCGGATGCTCCTCGATCTGCGGCAGAATCCAGAAACGCAGCGCCAGCACCACCACGGCGAAACCGAAATAGACCACCAGCGCGGAGATGCCGGCGATGCGCAACAGCCGGCGTACCATGCTGCGCCGCGCCGGCGCGACCCCCAGCTCCGCCAGCGGCGAGAAATCCTCCTCTGCCGGCGGCGCCGCGCTAGTTTCGGTTTGGATTGGTTGCGCCATCCGGGGGCGAATTCCTTAGAACCTGTTTCAAAATGAGGGGATACCTCATGCTCCCCCAGCGCCTGTTTGCATTCGGCACATGGGCGCGTTTCGGTTAAAGCCCTACAATGAACGCAAACTGAATAAGAAAGAGACCAGACAAGGTTTCATTTTACCTGCAAACTATCGATAAATGCCTCCAGATCAGGGGTTTCCACTAGGCGTGCCGGATTGTTCCCGCTACGCCCAACGCTTGGCGCAAGCACGGCCGGAATTGTTCCAAGCCGCGCTCGCGGCCATCGACCAGCCGTTCGACGCCGGCGCCATGCGCGCATTTCTCGCGGCACAACCGGCCGGCGACGAGGCGGCGCTGAAACGCGCGCTGCGGCGGCTGCGCCAAGAGGTCATGCTGCGCGTGCTGTTGCGTGATTTGAGCGGCCGCGCGCCGCTCGCCGAAGTGGTCGCGAGCATGAGCGACCTGGCCGAACTGAGCCTCGGATACGCGATCGAGCGCCTGGACGTCTGGCTGCGGGCGCAGCACGGCACGCCGATGGCGAACGGCAAGCGGCAGGAGTTGATCGTCGTCGGCATGGGAAAACTGGGCGGGCGCGAACTCAACGTGTCCTCCGACATCGACCTGATATTCGTTTATCCCGAGGAAGGCGAGACCGCATGCCGAGGCGCGGGCGCGCGGCCGCTGTCCAATCACGAATATTTCACCCGGCTCGGGCGCAAACTCATCAACGCGCTGGCCGACATCACCGAGGATGGCCAGGTATTTCGCGTCGATATGCGCCTGCGTCCCAACGGCGATTCCGGAGCGCTCGCCTGCAGCTTCGATGCGCTGGAGAATTACTTCATCGCCGAAGGGCGCGAATGGGAGCGCTACGCCTGGATCAAGGCGCGCGTGGTCGCCACAAGTGGCGGCTCCGGTGTTCTTGCTACGAACGGCAATGCGGGCGTTGCCGCAGGCGCCACAAGTGGCGACTCCAGCGTTCTTGCTGCGAGCGGCAACGCGAGCCTTGCGGCAGGGCGCCGCGATCGTGCGAGCGAGCTCGCCGCGATCGCCCGGCCGTTCGTGTTCCGCAAGTACCTCGACTTCGGCGCGTTCGCGGCAATGCGCTCCTTGCATGCGCAGATCCGCGCCGAGGTCGCGCGGCGCGACCTCGCCGGGCACATCAAGCTCGGCCCCGGCGGCATACGCGAAATAGAATTCATCGCCCAGGCGTTCCAGTTGATACGCGGCGGGCGCGACGCGGAGCTGCAGACCCGTCCAACCCTGGAAGTGCTGACTCTACTGCAGAAGAAAGGGCTGCTTCCGGCGCGGGCGGTGGCCGAACTGCGCACGGCCTACGATTTCCTGCGCCGGCTGGAACATCGCCTTCAGTACCTGGACGACGCCCAGACCCACGAACTGCCCGCGGATAGCCGCGACCAGGCCCTGATCGCGGCAGCCATGGGCTTTGACGATTACGCCGCATTCATGACCCGGCTCGATGCGCAGCGCGAGCAGGTGTCGCGCCATTTCGACGGCGTGTTCGCCGGCCCCGTGCGAGACGAGCACTCCTGCGCGCCGCTTTGGCTGGGGCAACTCGACGCGGAAGCGGCGCAGGAGCGGCTTTCCGTCCTCGGCTTCGCCGATACCGGCGCCGCGCTCGCGCGGCTCGCCGGGGCGCGCGCGTCGCCGCGCTATCTGCAACTGCCGGAGTCGAGCCGCGAGCGCTACGACGCTCTGGTGCCGCGCATGGTCGAGCTCGCGTCCAAGGCAGTCGCGCCCGAAGCCGCGCTGGCGCGCGCGCTCGATCTGCTCGAAGCCATCAGCCGGCGCGGTGCTTATCTCGCGCTGCTGCATGAATACCCGCAGGCGCTTGAAAAAGTGGTACAGCTACTCGCCGCATCGGGCTGGGCCGCCGCCTACGTCACGCGCCATCCGCTGCTGCTCGACGAGCTGCTCGACGCGCGCACGCTCTACGCGGCGCCGGACTGGGAGGAATTCGCCACCGGCCTGCGCGCGCAGCTCGCGCGTCACGAGGGCGACGCCGAGCGGCTGATGGACGTGCTGCGCGAAGCGCACCACGCGCAGGTGTTCCGCCTGCTGGCGCAGGACCTGGCCGGTCAACTCACCGTGGAAGTCCTGGCAGATCATCTGTCAGCGCTCGCCGATCTGATGCTCGCGGTCACGCTGGAGCTGTGCTGGGCACAACTGCGCAAGCGCCACCGCGACGCGCCCCGCTTCGCCATCGTCGCCTACGGCAAGCTCGGCGGAAAGGAGCTGGGTTACGCCTCGGACCTCGACATCATCTTTCTGTATGACGACGCCGATGCGCGCGCGCCCGAGCTGTACTCACGCCTGGCGCAGCGCGTCAACACCTGGCTCACCAGCGCCACCCCTTCGGGCGTGCTGTTCGAGACCGACCTGCGCTTGCGCCCCAACGGCGCGAGCGGCCTAATGGTAAGCTCGATGGACGCGTTTCGCGAGTATCAGGAAAAAGATGCCTGGGTGTGGGAGCACCAGGCGTTGACGCGCGCGCGCTACTGCGCCGGCGATGCCGCAGTGGGCGCCGCGTTCGAGGCGGAGCGCATCGCCATCCTGCGCCGCAGCCGCGATCCCGAGGCGCTGCGGCGCGAAGTCGTTTCAATGCGGCAGCAGATGGCGGACGCCCACCCCAACCGCGGCGAGCTGTTCGATCTGAAGCACGACCGCGGCGGCATGGTCGACATCGAGTTCATCGTCCAGTATCTGGTGCTCGCGCATGCCGAGCACTATCCGCAGCTGACCGGCAATCTGGGCAACATCGCGTTGCTGAAAATGGCGGGGGAGATCGGGCTGATCCCGCTCGAGACAGCCATGACGGTGCGCGACGGCTATCGCGAATACCGCAGGCTGCAGCACGCCGAGCGGCTGAACGGCGCGCAGTACGCGTGCGTCGAACCTGGGCCGCTAGTCGCTTACATCAAGGCGACGCTGGAGCTTTGGAAAACCGTGTTCGCCTCCGGCGCAAGCCCTGCGGGCGCGCAATGCTGAGGCGGTGGCCGGCGATACGTTCCCTGATGCTCACGCGCGACTGCGCTCCGCTTCCCAACCCTTGCAGGCCAAGCCAACCACCTTCGGATTAGGGCGGCTACCTGTGCGGTAGTGAGCAATCATCCGGCGCGTCCTTCCAAGCGTTTCGGCTGCCTTCGCCAGCGAAAGACTATTGCGCTGCATCCATTTGTCGAACTCGCTGGCTGTCGGTAATCCAGCCTGCCTGCGGGACAGTTCGTAGAGCATGTCTGCACCCAGATCGAGGCCGTCGGGTCAATCCAGACCATGGCCCCATTCGTCACGCAGCATGCGAGCGAAAAACGCCGGATCGCGCAGAGTATCGTAAGGCGGGGCTGCGTTTGGCGGCCAAAGTGCGCGCATGGCGGTTACGTTCACTCCAGACTCCTCCTTTACAGAAAATGGCCGGGATTTTGAACGGTATTATCTTTGATTAACTAAAGGCGTCACCAGCCAAACCTTAGCACCATCCGCGGCCGGTCGGTTGGCGACGCGGAACTGCTCTTCGTCCCGCCAGAAAACCGCGCCATCCATTGACCGCAATCAACGCCCGGCGTCAAAGCAGGTCTAGATTAACGAAGCAGGCAACCCGACTGGTTCGAGAAAGAGTTCCACATCATGTCCAGCGCAGGGTCCTTTCCGCGGCCGATTCTTGCACGGAACATCGGACCGATTCCAAGAATATGATTTCGCTCCTGCGGCTCGTGCATCGAAGATGGTGTCGCCCCGGCGTCTTGACGCTGGCGGCAGCGCTGCTGTTCCACCTTGGCGGACCGGTGCCGGCTGCGACGGCGGCCGGCGACGCCGCGCCCGTCACCGAGTTGGAACTGTTCGTCCGCGAGGGTTGCCCTCACTGCGTGGACGCAGAACGATTTCTGCGGCGCTTGCGCCGCGAGCGGTCCACATTGCATGTGACCGTTCAGGATGTGCGCAAGGAGCCGGCCGCGCTCGCGCGGCTGCGTGAAATCGCGGGCAAGGCGGGCGTGACGACCCCCGGGGTGCCGGCCTTTTACGTGCGCGGCGAACTGGTCGTGGGCTTCGCCGGAGAGAGCACGACCGGGGCGCGCATCGAGGCGCTGCTCGACCAGCGGCCCGCGACAGCCGGGCAAGCAGGTCGCCAGGGCGAAACCTGCCCACTGGACGAGGGTATCGCGTGCAAACCCGCTCCGGCCGCGGCAGCGCGACCCACAGCGCCGGAATCCATCGCATTGCCCTGGCTGGACAAGGAGGTCACGGTCGAAGACATAGGGCTGCCGCTGTTCACCGTGGTCATCGGCGTGCTCGACGGATTCAACCCATGCTCGATGTGGGTGCTGATCCTGATGATTTCGATGCTGGCGGCGATCGGCGACCGCTGGAAAATGCTGTTGATTGCCGGCACCTTCGTCGTGATCGAGGGGATTGCCTATTTCGCCTTCATGGCCACCTGGCTCAATCTCTTCCTGCTGGTCGGCGCCTCGCGCGCGTCGGAGGTGGTGCTCGGGGTGATCGCGCTCGTCGCGGGCCTGATCAACGTCAAGGATTTCTGGGCCTTGGGCCGAGGCATCACCCTGTCGATTCCGGCGGCGGCCAAGCCGGGCATCTACGCCAGGATGCGCCGCGTCCTGCGCGAAGAGAGCATGCTCGTCGCGATCGCCGGTACGGTGGTGCTCGCAATTGTGGTCCAACTGGTCGAACTGCTCTGCACCTCGGGTTTTCCTGCGCTCTACACGCGCATCCTGACGCTGCGCAGTTTCGACCCGTGGACCTACTACGGCTACCTGCTGCTCTACAACGCGATGTACATGCTGGACGACGTCATCGTGCTCGCGATCGGCGTGGCCACATTGAGCCAGCATCGGCTGCAGGAGCATGAAGGGCGCCGGCTCAAACTGCTCTCCGGCGTGGTGCTGCTGCTGCTCGGGCTTTATCTGATCGCCGTCCCCAACTGAGGAGCGGCATTCGTGACAACTGCTGCACGCTCGACGGCGCTGGTGGTTGAAACAATTTGTTACATCGACTTCATGTGACTTTGTTCTCATTCCCGCCCGAATCGCTGGAACGCAGATGCAGGTTCGCGCGTTCTTAGCGTAAGTTCGGCAGCAGCCGCCTCGCCGGTTCCGGGGGGCACGTGCAGGCCATGCCCGGATCTCTCCGACGGATGCGATATTCCTCCAGTATCAAACTGAACAAGGTAGCGATCAATTTGACCATGACTAACCTATACGAGCGGTGGATTGGTGTGCGACCCGCGAATTTGTCGCCCGAACCCGCAACCAAGCCGAAACGGCGTACGTCATATTCTGCTGCCGACATGTTTGTCGAGGCGGTTCAGGAGCTTGCGCCAATTATTCCGGCGGGGGCAAATGATCCGGCCGCGATGGTCGCCGGGAGTCTGGACCTGCGTGAGGAGGGCGCGGCCAGAGCACCTTTGCCCGAGCCGCCGAAGTCATTCGCGCAGAATGCCGCCGCAGCCCCGTCCGCCCAACTGCCCGAGCCGTCGCTGGAGCTGCTGGGGTTGCCGCTGCGCGACGCGCGGCATGCGTTCGAGCGCGCCTATTTTCAACAGCTGCTGGCGCATGAAGGCGCCTCGATCGCCTACATAGCCGAGAAGAGCGGTCTGGAGCGCACCCACCTGTACCGCAAGTTCAGGGCCTTGGGAATGACGGTCGGCAAGAAGGTCAAATCATAGCGGCCGGTAGGTCCAGCCGCGTGGCGCCCGGGCGGGATTGCAGCTCACAAACCACCTCGCAATCTCTCAGCACGACGCATAAAGACCGCTTCGCCCGCAATGGCATCCAGGATGAAAGATCGGTCCGGCGATTGGCGCTGTCATGTGACCAGTAACGCGGCGAAGCGCCGCCTCGCACAACGTTTCTGTACCCGGCTGTAACCCAGCCCTATTCGGAATTTTTTTGTCAAGATTTCTTGGTGCTCGCGCATGCGCGCCGCCACCCGCAGCTCACCGGCAATCTGGGCAACATCGCATTGCTGAAAATGGCGGGGCAACTCGGGCTGATCCCGCTCGCCATGGCCATGAGCGTGCGCGACGGCTACCGCGAATACCGCAGGCTGCGGCGCGCGGAGAGGCTAAACCGCGCGCAGTACGCGTGCGTCGAACCTGGGCCGCTGCAGCCATATATCGATGCGACGCCGCGCTTGTGGGAGTCCGTGTTATCCGGCGCGCGCGACGACGCGAAAGAAATTAGAATGCCGGCATAGGAACCGTGCCGGGGGAGTGCAATCCATGCAAATTAATTCGGAAACGGTCCGCGACATTGTCGAGCACCGGCTGCACCAGGCCGACATCGAAAAACTTCTGCACCGGCTGTCGGAGGACGAGAGGGCGCAGCTTTTCTTTCGCGTCACCGAATTCGTTCGACGCGCCTCTGCGCTGATCGATATCGGCAACCGCGTCTATGACACCCTTTCACTGGACGTGCTGTTCCCGCGGCTGATGGAGGTGGTGAGCGAAACGCTCAACGCCGAGCGCAGTTCGCTGTTCCTGTACGATGCGGACACGCAAGAATTGTTTTCGCGCGTGATGCAGGACAGTATCGTGGGCGACGTGCGCTTCCCCAGCCACCTCGGTGTTGCCGGCGCGGTGTTCGCGTCCGGTCAGGCCGAAATCATCGAAAACGCCTACGCGGACGCGCGTTTCAACCGCGACATCGACGAGAAGACCGGCTACCTCACCAGAAACATCCTGTGCGTCCCGATCAAGAACAAGGGCGGCGATGTGATTGGCGTCACCCAGGCGCTGAACAAGCGCGACGGCGCTTTCGATCTGGACGACCAGAAGCTACTCGAGGCGCTTTCGCTGCAGGCGTCCGCCGCGCTGGGAAACGCGCAGTTGCATGAGAACCTCGAGCGCGCGCGGCGCGAGGAGGCGCTGCTCCTGGAAGTCGGCAGCGCGATCGCCTCGGAAATCCACATGAATCCGCTGCTGGAGATGATAGTCGACGCGGCGACGCGCCTGCTCGACGCGGAGCGCGGATCACTGTTCCTGTATGACCCGCGCCGGGGTGAACTCTACTCGCGCGTCGCCGGCGGCGTCGTCGGAGGCGCGATCCGCATCGAGGCGAATGCGGGACTGTCGGGTGAGTGCTTCACGCGCAACGCGCCGATAAACATCGCCGACGCCCAGACCGATGCGCGCTTCAACCCAGAGGTCGACAGGCGCACCGGATTCCACACGCGCAACATGCTGGTCGCGCCGTTGACCACCAAGAACGGCAACAAGGTCGGCGTGATCGAAGTCCTGAACAAGCGGCACGGGGCGTTCACGCAGACCGACACGCGGCGGCTGGTTGCGCTCGGGGCGCAAGCCGCCGTGTCGATCGAGAACGCCATGCTGTTCGAGCAGGTCAGCGAGGCGCGCAGCTATAACGAGGACATCCTGCGCAGCATGAGCAACGGCGTGCTGACCCTGGACGCGGCCGGCACGATCCTCAAGGTGAACGAGTCTGCGTCCAGGATCCTGCGCTGCCAGGAGACCCAGCTAATTGGCAAATCGGTGGAAGAAAACCTAGGGAGCAGGAATCCATGGCTCGCGGGTGCGCTACGCCAGGTCGGCAGCGCCGGCAAGACCGTCATCGCCATGGATACGGAGCTGGTACTGGAGCACGGCCCCGCCGTGTCGGTCAATGCCACCACGCTGTCCTTGCGCAACGCTCACAATCAACCGATTGGATTTCTCGTGGTGCTCGAGGACGTGACCCGGGAGAAGCGGCTGAGAAGCACGATGTCGCGCTACCTGAGCCACGCGGTGGTGGAAAAAGTCCTGGAAAACGACGGCGAGATGCTCGAAGGCGTCGACCGCGAAGTCAGCGTGCTGTTTTCCGACATCCGCGGCTTCAGTTCGATGACGGAAACACTCGGCGCACGGGAGACTGTGTCCATGCTGAACCAGTATTTCGCATGCATGGTCGACGTGGTGTACGCGCACAACGGGATCCTCGACAAGTACATCGGTGACATGATCATGGCGGTGTTCGGCTCGGTGTTTCCGGGCGAAGACGACGTCGACAACGCGGTCGCGGTCGGCACTAAGATGATGAGCGCCCTGGGCGAGCTGAACGCGCGCAGGCTCGCGGCGAAGCATGCGCCGATCCGCATAGGCGTGGGCATCGGCACCGGCCGGGTGGTCGCGGGAAACATCGGTTCGCCCCGGCGCCTGGATTACACCGTGATCGGCGAAAAGGTGAACCTGGCCGAGAGGCTGGAGGCGGCGACCAAGTTCTACGGCGCCGGCATCCTCATCTGCGACACCACGGCAAGCCGGCTCCGGCGCAGTGTGCGGCTGCGCGAAATCGACATAGTCAGGATGCCGGGCATGAACCATCCGGTCACGGTCTACGAGGTACTGGACCACCATACCGAGGAAAGCTTTCCGCGCGGCGAGCTCGTCCTGCCGGCGTTCGCCGAGGGCATCAGGCAATATCGGCTGCGGCAGTGGTCACGCGCAGCCAAGTCATTTCGCCAAGCGCTGGACGCGAATCCCGCGGACCAGCCGTCGCGGATCTATGTCGAGCGCTGCGAGCGCTTTGGCCGCCAGCCTCCCGGCGCCGATTGGGACGGCGTGGCGAGCATACGGACGAGTTGAACCAACTCAGCAGCCCATGACCTGCTCCCTGACACAAAATCGGACATTTCCATTTACTACCGACATCTCCGTCGTGATGCGCCGCTCAAGCCAGCCGCTTTCCGCTAAAATGGTGTTTTCCGCCTTGCTTTGAAGGAGCTAACAATAATGTCGATGGCCGACCGCAACGGATACATTTGGTACGACGGCAAGCTGGTGCCCTGGCGCTCGGCTACCACCCACGTGCTCACCCACTCGCTGCACTACGGGCTGGCGATGTTCGAGGGCTTGCGCGCCTACAACACCGTCGACGGCACCGCCGTGTTCCGCCTGAAAGAGCATATCGACCGCCTGTACAACTCGGCGCACATCTACATGATGAAAATTCCCTACAGCAAGCAGACGATCATCGAAGCGCACAAGGAAGTGGTGCGCGCGAACAAGCTCGCGGAATGCTACCTGCGCCCGATCGCCTTCTACGGCTCGGAGAAAATGGGGGTTTCCCCCAAAGGGGCGTCGGTTCACGTCGCCATCGCCGCCTGGCCCTGGGGCGCCTACCTCGGCGCCGAAGCCCTGGAGAAGGGCATCCGCGTCAAGACCTCGTCGTTCGCGCGCCACCATGTGAACGTGTCGATGTGCCGCGCCAAGTATTCGGGCACCTACGCGAACTCCATCCTGGCGAGCCAGGAAGCGCTCGACCACGGCTACGACGAGGGCCTGCTGCTCGACGTCGACGGCTTCGTCGCCGAAGGCGCCGGCGAGAACCTGTTCCTGGTCAAGAACGGCCGCATTTACGAGCCGGAGCTGACCTCGGCGCTGATGGGCATCACCCGCGACAGCGTGATTGCGCTCGCCGCCGACCTGGGCTACACGGTCACGCCGCGGCGCATCACCCGCGACGACCTGTACATCGCCGACGAGGCCTTTTTCACCGGCACCGCGGCCGAAATCACGCCGATTCGCGAAGTCGACGGGCGCAAGATCGGCGCCGGCAGGCGCGGCCCGGTTACGCGCAAGCTGCAAAAGGCATTCTTCGAAGTGGTCAATGGCCGGGACAAGCGTCACAGCGACTGGCTTGCGCCCGTTGCCGCAGGCAAGTCTAGAACGGCCGCAGGCAAATCCAAAACTGCCGCAGGCAAACCTAAAGCGGTCAAGTCCGCAAGAAAAGGGAAACGCTGATGTCCGCCACTGCACAGCAACAACAGCGCATCGTCGAGGTCACGGAGCGGGACCTGCCGCTGCATTGCCCCACGCCCGCAACCCCGGTATGGAACATGCATCCGCGCGTGTTCCTCGACGTGGCAAAGGCGGGGGAGTTGCTCTGTCCGTACTGCGGCACGCGCTACGTGTACAAAGGCGCGCCGCCAAAAGGGCACTGAACCGCGTCGGGAATGAGTGGTGAGGGGTGGGGAGAACACGGCACCTCTCTCCACGCCTTCCTCGCTCCCCGCGTCTTACCCGATGCCGCGCATCCTCATCGTCGCCCCATCCTGGATCGGCGACACGCTGCTCGCCCAGCCGCTGTTGCGGCGCCTGCATGACAAGCTCGGCCGTGTAAGCATAGATGCGCTGGCGCCGCCCTGGTGCGGCCCGCTGCTAGCGCGCATGCCCGAAATAAGCGAGGTCATCGCGTCGCCGTTCGCGCAAGGCGAGCTGAAGCTGCGCGCGCGCTGGAAGCTCGGACGCGAACTGGCGCAGAGACGCTACGACCAAGCCCTTGTCCTGCCCAACAGCTTCAAGTCGGCGCTGATACCTTTTTTCGCCGACATTCCGCTGCGCGCGGGCTATGTCGGCGAGTCGCGCTACGGCCTGTTAAACCTGGTGCATAAGCTCGACAAGGGGAAGCTGCCGCTGATGGCCGAGCGCTACGCCCAGCTCGCGGAAAAGCCGGGCGCGGAATTGCCGCGTCCGCTGCCCGCGGTGCGGCTCGAAGTCGATCCGGTCAACACCGCGCGCACCACCTCGCGCCTGGACCTGGACCGCTCGCGTCCGGTCGCCGCGTTCTGCCCCGGGGCGGAGTACGGCCCGGCCAAGCGCTGGCCGGCGCGGCATTTCGCTGCGCTCTCGCGCGTGTTGGCAAAGCGCGGCTACGCCGTGTGGCTGATCGGTTCGGGCAAGGACGCGGAGCTGGGCGAGGACATCCGCGCGCAATCTGGTAATGTGTGCGAGAACCTGTGCGGCAAGACCGACCTCGCCGCTGCCATAGACCTCATCGCCTGCGCCAAGCTGGTGGTGAGCAACGATTCCGGACTGATGCACGTCGCCGCCGCGCTGGGCAGGCCGCTCGTCGCGCTGTACGGATCTTCCAGTCCCGAGCACACCCCGCCGCTGTCAATATCGTCGCAACCGGGATTGGCGCGCATCGTCAAAATCGAGATCGAGTGCAGCCCCTGTTTCGCGCGCGAGTGCCCGCTCGGGCATTTCCGCTGCATGAACGAACTGCTGCCTGCGCGCGTGCTCGCCGAGATCGATGCGATAAGCGAGCCGGCCGTCGGCGGTTGAAGCCATCGACAATTCGCAAGATTTAGTTTGCCTT
>SCTX01000168.1 GCA_004298385.1 Betaproteobacteria bacterium
TGCAGTCCGGCCTATCCACGGCGACGAAGGAGTTCCGGCGCAACCGCGAGTTCTACGAGGATCGGGTCGCGGACCTGCGCGCACGCCGCGTCGCGGCGATGGTTGGCGGCCCGCCCGAGGTGAAGGATCGGCTGCGCGAAGCCAAACAGTTGCTGCCGCGCGAACGGGTGAGCGCGCTGCTCGACCCAGGGTCGCCGTTCCTGGAATTGTGCCAATTGGCCGGCGAGGGCTTATACGAGGGGCTGCCGCCCGGCGGCGGCATCATCACCGGCGTGGGCATCATTTGCGGCCGGCCGTGCATGGTTATCGCCAACGACGCGACCGTGATCGGCGGCGCCTACAATGCGATCACCTGCAAGAAACACGTGCGCGCCCAGCGCTTCGCCTGGCAGCACCGGCTGCCGTGCGTAACGCTGGTCCAGTCCGGCGACCGCGACGCGGCCGACCAAGCCGGGGTCTTCCCCGACGAAGGCCAGTTCGGTTCGATCTTCTATAACCAAATGCGGATGTCGCGCGAGGGCATCGCCCAGATCGCAAGCGTGCACGGCCCGGTGGCCGAGGCTGGCGCTTTCGTTCCCGCGCTGTGCGACGAGGTCGTCATCGTGCGCAAGCAGGGGGCCCTGGCCGTCGGCAATGCGGCGACGCCGAACGCCGACGACGCCGAGCGCCACAGCAGCCAAAGCGGCGCGACCGACAAATTGGCCGAAAGCGACGGCCATGCGATCGCGATCATACGCGACATCGTGGCCAACTTGGGCGATGTGCCGCGTCAGCGCTGGGACGTGGCCGCGCCGCGCGAGCCACTGCACGACCCGCGCGAAATTTACGGCATCGTCAGCGCCGACCCGCGCGTGCCGACCGACAACCGCGAGATCGTGCTGCGGCTCGTCGACGGCAGCGAACTGCACGAGTTCAAGCCCGACTACGGCGACACGCTGATCACCGGTTTTGGCCGCATCAAGGGCTTCGAGGTCGGCATCCTGTGCAACCAGGGCGTGCTGTTCTCCGAGAGCGCGATGAAGGCGGCGCACTTCATCGACCTGTGCTGCAAGCGCGGCATTCCGCTGCTGTTCATGGCCGACGTCAACGGCTTCATGGTCGGACGCGAAGCCGAGGAGGGCGGCATCGCCAAGCACGGCGCCAAGATGATCACCGCGATGACCTGCGCCAACGTGCCCAAGTACACGCTGATCATCGGCGGGTCGTACGGCGCGGGCTATCTGGCGATGTGCGGGCGCGCCTTCAAACCGAACGCGCTCATCATGTGGCCGAACGGACGCGCCGCGATCATGGGCCCGGAGCAGGCGGCCACCACGCTGGCGATGGTCAAGGACGACCAGCACGAGCGCGACGGCACGAATTGGACCGACGAGGAGCGCGAGGCGTACAAGGCGCCGGTGCGCAAGACCTTCGAGGATTTCGCCAATGCCTACAACTTCGCGCGTAACACTTGGTGCGACATGGTGATCGACCCGGTCGAGACGCGCGAGGTGATGGCGCTGCTGCTGGATCTGGCCGGGCAGGTTGCGCCGGTGCCCACGCGCTTCGGCGTATTTCGCATGTGAGCTTGGAGGAATCTATTCCGTGTTCAAGAAGATCCTGATCGCCAACCGCGGCGAGATCGCCTGCCGCGTTGCCCGTACCTGCCGGCGCCTGGGCGTGGCCGTGGCCGGAGTCCATTCAACGGCCGACCGCGACGCGCTGCACGTGAAGGAGATCGGCGAATCGATCGAGATCGGCGGCGCGGCCGCGGCAGACAGCTATTTGCGCATCGACGCAGTGATCGCCGCGGCGCGCGCCGCCGGCGCCGAGGCGATCCACCCCGGCTTCGGCTTTCTCGCCGAAAACGCCGCGTTCGCGCGCGCGGTCGAGGCGGCCGGCCTGGTGTTCATCGGCCCCACGCCCGAGGTCATCGAGCGCCTCGGCGACAAGGCGGCCGCCAAGCGCGAGGCCAAGGCCGCAGGCGTGCCGATCGTGCCGGGCAGCGAAGCGCCGAGCGAGGACCCCGGCGAGATCGCCGCGCTCGTGCGCCGCATCGGCCTGCCGGTGATGCTCAAAGCCGCAGCGGGCGGCGGCGGCAAGGGCATGCGCGGCATCGTCGGCCTCGAGCGCCTCGAGGACGAGATCGAATCGGCGATGCGCGAGGCGAAGAATGCCTTCGGCTACCCCGGGCTGATCGTGGAGAAACTGATCGAGCGCGGGCGTCACATCGAAGTGCAGATCGCCGGCGACGGCCGGGGCCGTGTGATTCACCTGTACGAGCGCGAATG
>SCTX01000079.1 GCA_004298385.1 Betaproteobacteria bacterium
CGCGCGCTGGCCCTTGTCGTCCAGCCGCCACTCGATCTCGGCCGGGTTGTGGTAAGCGATGCGCCCGGCGCCGTTCTTGCGGAAGTAGATCTCGTTCAGCACCATGCCCTGGGTGAGCAGGTTCGCGAATGGCTCCCCGAACTCGACCAGCTTCAAGTCGCGCATCACCTTGGTCCAGAAGCGCGAGTACAGGAGGTGCAGGATGGCGTGCTCGATGCCGCCGATGTACTGGTCCACCGGCAGCCAGTAGTTGACGCGCTCGTCCACCATCTGCGCCGCGCCCGGGCAGGCATAGCGGATGTAGTACCAGGACGAATCGACGAAGGTGTCCATGGTGTCGGTCTCGCGCCGCGCGCTCTTGCCGCAGCGCGGGCAGGCGCAGTCGAGAAAGGCCCGGTGCTTGGCGAGCGGGTTGCCCGAACCGTCGGGCACCAGGTCTTCGGGCAGCGCCACCGGCAAATCCTTGTCCGGCACCGGCACCGCGCCGCAGCCGTCGCAGTGGATGATCGGAATCGGCGTGCCCCAGTAGCGCTGGCGCGAGATGCCCCAGTCGCGCAAGCGCCACACCACCTGCTTGTCGCCCAGGCCCTTGGCGCGCAGGTCGGCAGCGATGGCGTCGGTCGCCTGCCCGTAATCCAGACCGTCGTACTTGCCTGAATTGATGCAGGTCCCGTATTCGGCGTACTCGGGTTTCCACGGCTCGGGCACGCTATCGCCCGCCGGATGGCGGATCACGCATTTGATCGGCAGATCGTATTTCAGCGCGAAGGCGTAGTCGCGCTCGTCGTGCGCCGGCACGCCCATTACCGCGCCTTCGCCGTAGCTCAGCAGCACATAATTGCCGACCCACACCGGGATCTGTTCGCCCGAAATCGGATGAGTCACGCTGAGGCCGGTGGGCATGCCTTTCTTTTCCTGCAGCGCGATGTCGGCCTCCTGCACACCGCCGCGTTGGCACTCCTCGATGAATGCCGCAAGCTGCGGATTGTTTCTGGCGGCATGGGTGGCGAGCGCATGCTCGGCCGCCACGGCGCAGAAGGTCACGCCCATGATGGTGTCGGCGCGGGTGGTGAATACCTTGAGCAGCTTTTGTTCGCCGGCCATGGCGTAGGGGAAGCCGAAATTCACCCCGTGGCTCTTGCCGATCCAGTTGGCCTGCATGGTCTTCACGCGCTCGGGCCAGCCGGGGAGCGAGCCGAGCGCGGCGAGCAGCTCTTCGGCGTAAGCGGTGATTTTCAGGTAGTACATCGGGATCTCGCGCTTTTCCACCAGCGCCCCGGTGCGCCAGCCGCGGCCGTCGATCACCTGTTCGTTGGCAAGTACCGTTTGGTCCACCGGATCCCAGTTGACCGTGCCGGTCTTGAGATACATCAGTCCTTTTTCCAGCATGCGCAGGAACAGCCACTGGTTCCATTTGTAGTACTCGGGCCGGCAGGTGGTGACCTCGCGCGACCAGTCCAGGGCGAAGCCCAGCGACCGGAGCTGCTGTTTCATGTAGGCGATGTTGTCGTAGGTCCACTTCGCCGGCGGCACGCTGTTGGCCATGGCGGCGTTCTCGGCCGGCAGCCCGAATGCATCCCAGCCCATGGGCTGCAGCACGTTGTAGCCGCGCATGCGGTGATAGCGGGTGAGCGCGTCGCCTATGGTGTAGTTTCTGACATGCCCCATGTGCAGCTTGCCAGAGGGGTAGGGGAACATCGACAGGCAATAATATTTCGGGCGGGCGCTTTTTCCGGGCGACTCCTCGACCGCGCGGAATGCCTGGGTTTTCTCCCAATGCCGCTGGGCTGCGCGTTCGGTGGCTTCGGCGTGGTACTGGGCTTGCATGGACGTTTCGCTGTGTGACAATGAGCGCATTATACAAGGCCGCTCCTCGAATCTGACCGATCGGCTGCGGCGGTCGCATTGTTGACTCAGGAGGAATGCATCATGAAAACGCTTTCTTTGGAATTCGCCGGCGCAGTGCTGCTGTTGGCGGCGCAACTTGCGGTGGCGGCTACCCCAAACGCCGTGGTCGAAGCGGTGCAGATGCCGGCCTGGGTGGAGCGCGGCGGCGCCAGAATCCCGCTCGCCCCCGGCATGGCGCTGAAAGACACGGACCAGTTGCGCACCGGCGCGAACTCCAAACTGCTGCTGAAAATGGCCGAAGGCTCCCTCGTCAGGCTGGGCGAGAACGGCACGCTCAAGCTCGACCGCATGGGCCAGGGCAGGGACAGGATCTTCTCCGCCGCGATGAACGTGCTCGAAGGCGCGTTTCGCTTCACCACCGACGCGCTGCGAGCGCAGCGCCGGCGCGATATCCGGATTACCATCGCCACGGTGACCGCGGGCATACGCGGCACCGACGTCTGGGGCAAGGCCGCCTCGGACAAGGACATCGTCTGCCTGATCGAGGGCAAGATCGAGGTGCAGCGCGGCCAGGACCGGCCGTTCCAGATGGACCAGCCGCTGTCCTTCTACATCGCGCCCAGGGATGCGCCGCCGCTGCCGGTCGCGCCGGTCGATCCGGCGCAACTCAGGATATGGTCGGCCGAGACGCAGATTGCGCGCGGATCGGGGGCGGCGCAACGCGGCGGCAAGTGGAAAGTGATCGCCGCGATCGTCGAGACCCAGGAGCAGGCGCTGGAGCTATACGACGCGCTGCGCGCCGCCGGCTATGCCGCCCAGATCCGGCCGGCGATGTCGGCCGAGAAGCGCATTTACATCGTGCGCCTGGCGCAATTGCCCTCGAAGGCCGAAGCCGAAGCGCTGGCCGGTTCGATCCGCGGCAGGATGGGTGTCGCCGAGCCCAAGGTCTCGATGTAGGGCAGCCGCAGGATTGTCATTCTTCGCGAAGTTTGCCCCCCGTGGAGCGAGGGGGCCGAGAATGACAATATAGGGACGCATCCGCGAAATCCCCGGCTGTCTCGACCTGCCGCTGCGGTAGAATCGCCTTGGTAAATAAACGCGTCCCGCACGATGTCGCTACTCGCCAACCTCAACCCCGAACAACTCGCCGCCGTCACCCTGCCCAACCAGTCCGCGCTCATCCTCGCGGGCGCCGGCTCGGGCAAGACACGCGTGCTCACCACGCGCATCGCCTGGCTGATCCAGACCGGCAACGTCAGCCCGGCAGGCGTGCTCGCGGTCACGTTCACCAACAAGGCGGCGAAGGAAATGCTCACGCGCATCTCCGCCATGCTGCCGATCTCCACCCGCGGCATGTGGGTGGGCACGTTTCACGGCTTGTGCAACCGCCTGTTGCGCGCGCACTACCGCGACGCGGGACTGCCGCAACTGTTTCAGATCCTCGACTCGGCCGACCAGTTGTCGCTGGTGAAGCGCGTGTTGAAGGCGATGAATGTGGACGAAGACCGCTTTCCGCCGAAGCAGGTGCAGTATTTCATCAACGCCAACAAGGAAGAGGGCAAGCGCGCGGGCGAGGCCGAGGCCTACGACGATTTCAGCCGCCGCTACGCCGAAATCTACGCCGCCTACGACGAGCAGTGCCAGCGCGAGGGCGTGGTCGATTTCGCCGAGCTGCTGCTGCGGAGCTTCGGGCTGCTGTCGAAGAACGAAATCCTGCGCGAGCACTATCAGGGCCGCTTCCGCCATATCCTGGTGGACGAGTTCCAGGATACCAACCGCCTGCAATATCGCTGGCTCAAGCTCCTCACCGGTCCCGCCAGCGTGATTTTCGCGGTCGGCGACGACGACCAGTCTATTTACGCGTTTCGTGGCGCGAACGTCGGCAACATGGCCGATTTCGAGCGCGACTTCCAGGTCGAGAACGTGATCCGGCTGGAGCAGAATTACCGCTCGCACGGCAACATTCTGGATGCGGCCAACGCGCTCATTTCCAACAACAGGAAGCGCCTGGGCAAGAATCTGTGGACGTCGGAAGGACATGGCGAGCCGTTGCGGATATACGAAGCCCAGACCGACGGCTACGAAGCACACTGGCTGGCCGAGGAAGTGCAGGCGCTCAACCGCGACGGACTGGCACGGCGCGACATCGGCGTGCTCTACCGCTCCAATGCGCAGTCGCGCATACTCGAGCATGCGTTGTTCTCCGCCGGCATACCCTATCGCGTCTACGGCGGGCTGCGCTTTTTCGAGCGCATGGAAGTGAAGCACGCCCTGGCCTATCTGCGCCTGATCGCCAGTTCCGAGGACGACAGCGCGTTCCTGCGCGTGGTCAACTTTCCGGTGCGCGGCATCGGCGCGCGTTCGCTCGAAGCGCTGCAGGAGGCGGCGAAGGCCGGCAATACCAGCCTCTACAATGCGGTGCCGCAGCTGGCCGGCAAGGCGGGCCATTCCCTCGGCGCCTTCGTTGCCATGATCGCGGCTTTGCGCAAGGAGGCCGAAGGCCTCGCGCTGCCTGAGATCGTCGAGCACATGCTGGCCAAGTCGGGCCTGCTCGCGCATTTCCAGGCGGAGAAGGACGGCGTCGACCGGCTGGAGAACCTGCAGGAACTCGTGAACGCAGCCGCGCTGTTCGTGCAGGAGGAGCAGGACGAGCAGCAGGATCTGGCTGCGTTCCTCGCGCACGCCGCGCTCGAGGCGGGCGAGCATCAGGCGGGCGAGGGCGCCGACGCGCTGCAACTGATGACGGTGCATTCGGCCAAGGGACTCGAATTCCAGGCGGTGTTCGTCACCGGGCTGGAAGAGGGCCTGTTCCCGCACGAGCAGAGCCGCAATGAGAACGACGGCCTGGAAGAGGAGCGGCGCCTGATGTACGTGGCCATCACGCGCGCGCGCGCGCGCCTGTACCTGTCGTTCGCGCAGAACCGCATGCTGCACGGGCAGACGCGCTACAACGTCGCCTCGCGCTTTCTTGACGAGATACCCGCCGGGCTGGTGCAATGGCTGACGCCGCGCTTGAGCGGTCTGTCGCTGCCCGGGCCGGTGCTCGCTTCGGCGCGGGACGCCGCGATACCCAGGGGTTTGCCGCGCGCGACCCAGCTCGGCTGGCGCGTCGGCCAGAACGTGGTCCACGCCAAATTCGGACAGGGCGTGATCGTCGACGCCGAAGGCCAGGGACCGGATGCGCGCGTGCAGATCAATTTCGGCCGCCAGGGGATGAAGTGGCTGGCACTGGAGTACGCGAAGTTGAGCGCGGCGTAGCGTCGCGCCAGTTCGACCGAACCGCCATTGCAATCGGCCGGGCGCGGGCGCAACGTCCTACGGGCACGATGCTCGGCGGCGCTAAGAGTCGGCAGCAAACCGCTGCCATCGGCCCGACGCGCGAAATAAGGCGGGATCGAATTCCCTATTTTTTGTTTTTTTGATGCCGACAGGAGTATTCATTATGAGCAGATTCGTTCGTATTCTTTCCACTTTGCTGGGGGTCGCGGCGGTGTTCGCGCTTTCCGGGCCGCTGTTCGCCCAGGCGTATCCCGCCAAGCCGGTTCGGCTGATCGTGCCTTATTCGGCCGGCGGCTTTTCGGACGTGCTGGCCCGCGCGCTGGCCCAGAAGATGTCGGAGGGCCTCGGCCAACAAGTGGTGGTGGAAAACCGTACGGGAGCCGCCACCATCATCGGCGCGGACGCGGTGGCCAAATCGGCCCCCGACGGTTATACGCTGTTTTTTGCGACGGGCACCGCGCTGAACATCAACCAGCACTTGTTCAGCAAGCTCCCCTATAACCCGGAAAAGGACTTCGTCCCGGTGGGCAAGGTGGCAGTGTTGCCCTATGTGTTGCTGGCCCATCCCGCGGTTCCCGCGAATTCTTTCAAGGATCTCATCGCCTATGCCAAGGCCAATTCGGGCAAGGTCAATTTCGCGGACCCGGGCAACGGCACCGCGCCCCATTTGGCGGTGAAGATTCTGGAACAGGCCGCCGGGGTGAGTTTCGAGAGCATTCATTACAAAGGCAATGCTCCGGCCACCATAGATTTGCTGGCCGGCCAGGTGCATTTGTTGTTCGACGGTCTGGCGGTCCCCGAGCCCCACATCAAGAGCGGTAAGCTGAAAATCTTGGCCGTCGCCTCGTTGAAGCGGTTTCCCTCGCTGCCGAACGTTCCGGCCATCGCCGAGAGCTACCCCGGTTTCGAGGCTTCCACATGGTATTGCATCATGGTCCCGGCGGGCACTTCCAAGGAGATCGTCAACCGGATCAACGCCGAAATTCAGAAATACACCAACGATCCCGCCCACAAGGAACGGATGCTGGCGCAAGGCGCGATCCTGGAAGGCGGTACGCCGGAACAGTTGGCGGCTTATATCAAGGCGGAAACCGAACGCTGGGGCGCGGTCATCAAGAAGGCCGGCATCAAGCTGGATTAGCTGGGTGATACAAACGCTCACCGAGACCCGGGGGCAGGCGCCGGTGGTAAAATCCCGGCGCCGTTTCGTTTAACCAACCCCGGAGTTCCACATGCCATCAATCAAACAGATTGCCTCGGTCGCGGCCCTGTTGCTGCTCGCCGTCGGCCAGTCCCTCGCCCAACAAAGCTACCCCAACAAGCCGATTCGCTTCCTGTTGCCTTACCCGCCGGGAGGCTCCACCGATATTTTTAGCCGCATCGTCAGCCAGAAGCTGTCCGAGAGCCTGGGTCAGCAAGTGCTCGTAGAGAACCGCCCCGGCGGCAATAGCATCATCGGCACCGATGCCCTGGCTAAAGCAGCCCCCGATGGCTATAGCATCGGCCTGGTCGCCACCACCTACGCCATCAACCCCAGCCTATTCAAGCTGCCCTACGATCCGGCGAAGGACCTGATCCCCATCATCCAGGCCGGGTTCTCTTCCCTGGTGCTGGTGGTCCACCCGTCCGTGCCCGTCAAGACTCTCAAGGAGTTTCTGACCTACGCCAAGGCGAATCCCGGAAAATTGAACTACGGCACCGTGGGCAGCGGCAGCATCACCCATTTGGCCAGCGAATTGTTCGAGGACGTGGCCGGCATCGACACCGTCAACATTCCTTACAAAGGCACTGCCCCCATGGTCACCGATCTGATCGGCGGCCAGTTGCACTATGCCCTCGACACCCCGGTCACCTCCATCCCCCACCTGAAGAGCGGTAAGCTGCGGGGCATCGCGGTAGCCAGCGCCAAGCGTTCCTCGGCCATGCCGGATATTCCCACCATGGTCGAAGCCGGACTGCCTTTCGAGATCAGCGCTTGGCTAGGGATCATGGCCCCCGCCGGCACCCCAAAGGAAATCGTCAGCAAGCTCAACGCGGAAATCAACAAAATCCTGCTACTGCCCGAGGTGCGGGAACGCTTGGCCGCCTCGGCCCTGGAACCGGGAGGCGGCGACCCCGAGCAGCTCGCCGCCGTCATCAAGGCGGACTTGGCTCGCTGGCCGGCCATCGTCAAAAAGGCCAACGTCAAGGTCGAGTAAGCGCACTATTGAAGAACAAGGTGACAAGGGGCTGCCGCCGGAGTCATTGAAGTTCGGATAAATAACTGACATCGGTAGCCTGCCGTTCGCTCTGAGCAGCCCGCGTAGCGGGCGTGTTGAAGGGTATACGTGGCTACGCCTAGCCGTTCAGGTTCGACAAGCCCTGCCCTGAGTGCAGCCGGCCGGGCTCAGGCGCAACATCCTATGGGTGCGATGCTCGGCGGCGCTAACTCGGCGGTTAATCGCTGTCATCGGCCCGACGCGCGAAATGAGGCGGGATTGAGTTTCCTGTAGTCTTCATCACAAAAGGACAGCTCGTGGCACACAAAACCCCCGGCTTTACACCGCTTACCGTCGAGGCGTGCGACACCCGCCAGGACGGCGTGTTTGTGCGCGGTTATCCGCAGACCCAGATTTGCGGCAATATGACGTATACGGAGAGTTTCTTTCTGACCTTGCGCGGCCGTTTGCCGAGCGATGCCGAAACCAAAGTGCTTGATGCGGTGCTTACCGGGATGATCGGTTATACCTATTGGAGCGTTGCCCGCACTTTGATCAGCGCTAATCCGCAACAACCGTTTCTGGCGTTCATGGGCGCGTTCATGGCGGGCGGTGATTACACCATGTTTCCACAACATTGTGGCGAGGAAATCCGCCGCTGGGAGGCGCTAATGCGCGCCGGGAATCTCAGCATTGCCGAAACTGCGGTTCGCGTGGTGGCGGAATACAACGCGGCCAAGCAGCGCATGCCGGGCGTTGGCCATCCGCTATTCATCAAGACCGATCCGCGCTCCGTCCGCTTGCGCGAGGTTGCGGCCAAGCATGGCTTTGTCGGGGAGAAAACCTTGCTCTATGAAGCGGTGCATGCGGAATATATCAAACACCCCAAGCGCGCTGATTTATGCATCAACATTGACGGGCGTTTCGCCTGCACCTTGCTGGAGCTTGGTTTCGAGCCGCCGGAAATGACCTTTGTCGCTATGCTGTCGCTGGGGCCTGGAGTGATTGCCGACATTATGGAGCAGCTGCGGCAAAAACCTTCGCTGCAACTGATGGTCGGCTTGCCCTATGAATATACCGGCGAACCGGACCGTCCGCTGCCCGATGCTTTTATTCGCGAGCGGGACTGATG
Organism: Betaproteobacteria bacterium; assembly: GCA_004298385.1. Lineage (GTDB taxonomy): Bacteria > Pseudomonadota > Gammaproteobacteria > Burkholderiales > SG8-39 > 2-12-FULL-64-23. Next base: position 8,458 of record SCTX01000079.1, read on the forward strand.
CGGATAGCGGGGTGATGGCAATGGGAACGGCTCCGCTCACCGCTGCGGCTGGAGCGCACGCCGCCTCGGCTGGGCACGCCGATCGGCGCTGCGCAGCCGAGTTCCATGGACTGGCGCGCCCGCCGGAGCCTGAACGAATGCCGGAGACTACTGGAGACCACGCATGACTGTCCCACTGCTGAGCCCGCTGGTCTTGCGCGGCGTCGAGCTGCCGAACCGCATCGTGGTCTCGCCGATGTGCCAGTACAGCGCGATCGAAGGCAGCGCGACCGACTGGCACTTGATGCATTTGGGCCAGTTCGCGGTGTCGGGCGCTGGCCTGGTCATCGTCGAGGCCACGCACGTCGAAGAGCGCGGGCGCATCACCCACGGCTGCCTCGGCCTCTACTCCGACGACAACGAGGAGGCGCTGGGCCGCGTGCTGGACTTTTGCCGGCGGCACGGCGGTGCGAGGCTGGGCCTCCAGCTATCGCATTCGGGGAGGAAAGGCTCGGCCCGCCGGCCGTGGGAGGGCCGCGGCGAACCATTGCCGCCCGCCGAGCAGCCCTGGCCAACCGTGAGCTGCACCAGTGCGCCTTACGACACCGGCTGGCCCGAACCTCTGGCGCTGGATGCGGCGGGTCTCGCCACGGTGCGCGAAGCGCACGCCGCTGCCGCGCGGCGGGCGGCGCGGATCGGCATCGATCTGCTGGAATTGCATATCGCGCACGGCTACCTGTTACACGGTTTTCTCTCGCCGCTCTGCAATACGCGCGCCGATCGGTGGGGCGGCAGTCTGGAAAACCGGATGCGCTTTCCGCTCGAAGTGTTCGACGCGGTGCGCGCCGCGTGGCCGGATGGGCGTCCGGCCGGCGTCCGGGTGTCGGCGACCGACTGGCTCGAAGGCGGTTGGACGCTGGAGGAGACTTGCGAATTCGCGCGGCAGCTCAAGGCGCGCGGCTGCGATTATCTGACCGTGTCCAGCGGCGGGCTGTCGCTGAAGCAGCAGATCGCGATCGGCGAAGGCCACCAGTTGCCGCTGGCCGCCGCGGTGAAGAATGCCTCGGGCCTGCCGGTGATGGGCGTGGGGATGCTGTTCGATCCGCACCACGTGAACCGCGCGATCGGCGAAGGCCAGTGCGACCTGGCCGCGTTTGCGCGCGGCATGCTCAGCGATCCCCACTGGGCGTGGCGGGCCGCGGCAGCCCTGGGCGGCGAAGTCGGCTATCCGCCGCAATACATCCGCGCCTACCGCTCGCCGTGGCTGCGCGGGCAACGCGCGCAGTTGCGGAGGCCGTTAAATAGTGTGTGATCGCGATCAGGCGGCCGTCTCGTGGACGGTCAATCGAAACGGAGAGGGAGTGATGAACACCGATCGGCATTGAATCAAGCGGTTTGTGCGGATGGGCGCTGCGCTGGGTAAAGGAGAGGGACGATGAAGGTATACGAGGCGGTGGCGGCGGGCTTGGCAGCCGAGGGTTGCGATACCCTGTTCGGTTTGATGGGCGATGGCAACATGTCGCTGTGGGGCGCGCTGGGTCGCGCGGGCAAGATCGCGATCATATCCTCCGGGAATGAAGCCGGGGCAGTCTCCATGGCCGACGGATACTCGCGCGCCACGGGCAAGGTCGGTGTTGCCACGATTACCTGCGGCCCGGGGCTGACCCAGGTGGGCACGTCGCTGACGGTCGCGGTGCGCCATCGTTCCCAGCTTGTGCTGGTCATCGGGCAGATTCCGGCCTGCGCGAAGAACAGGCTTCAGAGCATGGACCAGCGCCGCTTCGTGGAGGCGTGCGGGGCGCGTTTTCATGACATAAGCGGCGTCGACGACCTGGCCGATGAGATGGCGGAAGCCTTCTACGCCGCGCGCGTGCACCGCTGTCCGGTGGTGCTCAACCTGGACATGAATCTGCAGGAGCGCTCCTTCGACTGGGACTTCGAGTACCGGCCCTCGAGCACCTATCTGCCGGCGCGCGCCGGGGTGCCGAGCGAGGATGCGCTCATCCCGGTGCTCGAAAAACTGGTCAAGGCTGAACGCCCGGTGATCATTGCCGGGCGTGGCGCGCAGGTGGCGGGTGCGAGGGCGGAGATCGTCAAGCTGGCCGAGCAGGTTGGCGCGCTGCTCGCCACGACCCTGCAGTCCAAGGGCTGGTTCGCAGGTGAGGAGTACGACATCGGCATCTGCGGTGCCTTTGCTGCTGCGCCGTCCGAGCAGTTGCTGGCGCAGGCTGACTTTGTTCTCGGAATCGGCGCGGAGCTTGGCTACTACACGACCGAAGGCGGGCTGATATTCCCCTCGGCCGAAGTTGCGCGCATCGACATCGAGGCTGCCCCGGGGGAGATCGGTTTTCTGCCCGGTCTGTATGTCTGCGGGGATGCGAAGAAGACTGCGGCGGCGCTCTGTCAGAAGCTGGAGGCCAAGGGGATGCGCAAGGCGGGTTTTCGCTCCGCCGAAACGCGCGCGGTACTGCAGGCGCCGGAGCATGTTTTTGCCAAGCCCACGGACGGCCTAGATCCGCGCCTTCTGGCGCGCACTCTCTCGGCGGCGCTGCCTAAGGGCTGCGTGGTCACCTGCGGGGCCGGCCATTTTTTGGCGTTCCCCGCCATGTATCTGACGCTGCCCGAAGGCGCGGACATTCGATTTTCCTACCACTTCGGTGCGGTCGGTCAGGGGTTGCCGCTTGCCATCGGCGTCGGCGTGGGCAATCCCGGCCGGCCGCATATCGCCATCGAGGGTGATGGCAGCCTGCTGATGAATATCCAGGAATTGTTCACCGTGGCGCGGCACAAGCTGCACCTGGTACTGATCGTCTGGAACGACGCCGGCTTTGGCGCTGAAGTGCACAAACTGCGCGCCAAGGGGTTCGACTCGAGCTTGGCGCAGTGGCAGTCTCCGGACTACGCGGCGATCGGGCGTGCCTTCGGCGGCGACGGGGTCAAGATTCAGACTGAAGCCGAGTTGGGCCCCGCGATCGAAAGGGGGCTGAAGGCAGGCGGGCTGTTCGTGATTGATGTGCGCGTTTCGCCGAGCACGATGGCCGATTCGTATGCAAAGGTCCATTACGGCGAAGCGAACCGCGCGCCCTTGCTGCGCCGGCTGGCGCGCAGCGGGTAGGCATGCGCTTTGAAGGCAAATTTCGCGTTCCGGGCCGGCCCGAGGCGGTGCTCGCGCGCTTCGCCGAGGTAGAGCGCATGGCGCAGTGCATGCCCGGCGCCAGCATCGAAGGGCGGGACGCGGAGGGTAATTACCTGGGCGCGATGCTGGTTGCTTTCGGGCCGAAGCAGATCAAGTTTCGAGGCAAGCTTGCCTGCGCGGTCGATGCGCAGGCGCGTACCGGTCGGCTGCACGTGCGCGGAGCGGCCGACCAGAGAGCAGCGGCGCGCATCGAGGTGAAAGTGCTCTATACCGTGCGCGAAGACCCCGCGGCGGCGAGTCCGACCAGCATCGTGGCCTTGACCTCGGATGCTGAGTTGGGCGGGGTGCTGGCCGATTTCGGCCGCGCCGGCGGCGTTGCGGTGACCAATGCGCTGATGGAGACATTCGCGCAGCGCGTGGCTGAGGAATTCGGCCGCGAAGCGGCGCCGACCGAGGTGTCGCAGGCCCCGACGGAGTCTGCACCGCGCGCGCCGCCGGATAGATCGGCGGCACTCTCGGCCCGAGCGCTGCTCTGGACAGTCATCAGGGCCAAGCTCGCCGCATTCGCCGCCTGGCTGGGCTGGCAGGCGAAGCGCAACTGACCGACGCTCGAGGACAGGATAGTGCAGAGCGCACAGTCCGGCGTGCACGCCGTCGCCGGCGGGGCGGCCGGCGTTGGTCAAGGTTCCTGAAGAACCACGCGAAAGCGATTTTGGCGAGTGATTGCTGCCGCTGGTCACGGCGCCCCTTGAGGGCTTCAGCGGCCGGTAAAGCGTGGCGGGCGCTTCTCCACGAAGGCGCCGATGGCTTCCCTGTGGTCGTGGGTGGCGAAGCACTGCCTCTCCAACGCCAGGGAAGTGTCCAGCATCAGGTTGGCGGCATCCCGGAGCACCTTGTTCACAGCGGCCTTGGTGCCGCGGATGGCCCGTTGCGGGCCCGCCGCCAGCCGCGTGGCGATGGCCATGGCCTTTTCCATCAATTCCCCTGCCGGTGTCACATGATTGACGAGGCCAAGCCGATACGCTTCGGCGGCGCTCAGGAGTTCTCCCGTCATCAAATATTCCTTGGCCCGGGCCGCCCCAACCAGCCAAGGCCAGATCACCGCCCCGCCGTCGCCCGCCACGACTCCGGCATGCACATGGGTGTCGCCGATCCGAGCGTTGTCGGCGGCGATCACGATGTCGCAAAACAACGCCAGGGTCGCCCCCAGGCCGGTGGCGGGTCCGTTTACCGCGGCGATGATGGGCTGCTCCAGTTCCAGCAGGTCGAGGATGATCTTGCGAGCCTCGCTGAACAGGGCATCCAGCTCTTCCGGGGTGATGTTGCTCATCCACTTCAGATCGCCGCCGGCGCAGAATCCCCGGCCGCGGCCGGTGAGGATGATCGCGTGAGCTTCCGGGTCGCGAGCGATATCGGCGAATACCTGGGAGAGTTCCCGGTGCAGCAGAGCATCGGTGGCGTTGAGGGCCTCCGGGCGGTCGAGGGTCACGACGAGAACCTTGCCGGCACGCTCGAAGGAAATATTTCGATAACCGCTGTAGTCCATGGCAGTTTCCTCCATTTGGTGTGTGAAGCGTGAAGCCCGAGAGGCGGGGCGGTCGGGGCGCCGCCGCAGCGTTTCTGGAGTGTAAAATGGCGTGGCAAGTCGCGCAAGATCGCCACCACAGATCGCCACCACGGCTTGTCGGTGTCGACCAACCCGGCATTGCAATCGGCCGGACGCAGGCGCAACATCCTATGGGCGCGATTCCCGGAGGCGCTAAGAGTCAGCAGCGAACCACTGCCATCGACCCGACGGACGAAATGAGGCGGGATTGAATTTTCTATCGTCTGGACCTGAAGGGTACGTTGCGGTGCTGCCGCCACGGCATTCCGAAACTGATCGAGGCCGAGGGCCGCATGTCGGTGTTCTGTAGCCGGCCTCCCGGCGGCGATCGCGTAGCACGAACCCGCGGGAACCCCCGCGTTAGGAGACGAACGATGACACTGAGAACCGACTTCCAAAAGATCACCGCCAGGCTGGAAGGCAACGTGGCGACGATCGAGCTCTGCGATCCGCCGCACAACTTCCTCACGCTCGACCTGATCGGCGAAGTCGGAGATGCGCTCGAAGCGCTGGACGAGGAGCCGGCCTGTCGCGCGGTGGTGCTCGCCGCGCAGGGAACGTCGTTCTCCGCAGGCGCGAACTTCGGCGCGGGAGGGGTGCAGGAGAGCAAGCGCTATCCGGGCCACCTCTACGACCAGGCGGTGCGGGTCTTCCGCACGAAGAAGCCGATCGTCGCGGCGGTGCATGGCCCCGCGATCGGCGGCGGCCTCGGGCTCGCGCTTGCCGCAGATTTCCGCGTGACCTGCGCGGAAGCGCGCTTCAGTGCGAACTTCGCAAGGCTCGGCTTTCATCCCGGCTTCGGTCTCACAGAAACGCTTCCGGCGCTCATCGGCCGCCAGAACGGGATGCTGCTGCTGCTCACGGGCCGGCGCGTGAAGGGCGACGAGGCGGTCGCCATGGGATTGGCCGATCGCCTGGTGCCGCAGGCGGAGGTGCGGAAGGCCGCCTACGAGCTGGCCGGGGAGATCGCGGGCTCGGCCCCTCTCGCACTGCTCTCGATCCGCGCGGCGCTGCGCGTGGGTCTGGCCGAGCGCGTCCGGGCGGCGACCGACCGCGAGAAGGCGGAGCAGGACCGGCTCTTCCGCACGGAGGATTCGCGCGAAGGAATCCGCGCCTACGGCGAGCGGCGCACGCCCGAGTTCAAGGGCCGGTGAGGCTAGCACGGGCGCGCGATTAATCAGGTTTCGCGCCGGTGGGTTTCGGGCCCGCACGGGCCCGCTGTGGCAATGCGCGAAGCGCCATGCAGGCGAACTGCGCGCCTCGGGCCGAATGCGGCGCGGCGTCGAGAGCCGGGGTCACCGTGACGGACCCGGCCTTTGTTCTCATGGGTGATAAAATCAAGGTCAGCACCGACTCCGGGGAATACATTGAACGGGGTGATTCCCCAGCGGGGAGGCGTCTTGCCCACAATTCGGCCCGGCGCCCCGCTCCTGTTCCAACCCGTCAGCGAGGACAAGCCCGATGAAATTCTACGACTGCGCCACCGCACCCAGCCCGCGTCGGGTGCGCATTTTCATCGCCGAAAAAAAGGCCGACATCCCCACCGTCCAAGTCGATCTGCGGGCCGCGGAGCATCTCACCGAAGCGTTCCGCGCCAAGAACCCCCGCTGCACCGTTCCCGTGCTGGAGCTGGACGACGGCACTTGCCTGGGGGAAACCATCGCGATTTGCGATTACCTGGAATCCATATACCCGCAAGCGCCGCTCCTCGGCCGCACTCCCAAGGAGCGGGCGCTGGTCCTGATGTGGAACCATTGGATCGAGGACCTGGGGTTTTCCGCCGCCGCCGAGGCTTTTCGGAACTCCGCCCCCAGCTTCAAGGACCGCGCTCTCGCCGGCCCGGAAAACTTCGAGCAAATCCCGGCCCTGGCAGAGCGAGGGCGCAAACGGATCGGCCTGTTCTACCGCCTGCTGAACGAGCAGTTGGCGCGGCAAGCTTACGTGGCGGGGGAGGTCTTCACCCTGGCCGACATCACCGCCTTGGTGGTGGCGGATTTTGCCCAGCGGCTAAAGCTCGCCCCGGCCGATTCATGCGGCGCCTTCCTTACCTGGCATCAGCGCGTGTCCGCCCGCTCTGGCGCCGTGGCCTGAGACGAATCAGCTAACGCCCGCCGAACTTCGGCGAGCGCTTGTCCACGAAAGCACGGGCAGCCTCTCGGTGGTCGTCGGTGTGGAAGGTCAGCATTTCGTAGGCCAGGGAAGCGTCCAGAATCAGATTGACCTGATCTTTCAGCCACTTATTCACCGACAACTTGCTCCAGCGGATCGCCCAGGTGGCGCCGTCGGCCAGTTCCTGGGCGATTTCCCGGGCTTTGGGCAAGACGGCCCCGGCGGGCACGGCGTAGTTCACCAGCCCCATTTGAGCGGCCTCGGCACCATTGATGATTTTCCCCCGCATCAGGAATTCCTTGGCCCGGGCCGGCCCGATAAGCAGCGGCCAGATTACCGCGCCGCCGTCACCGGCGACGATCCCCACCTTTACATGAGTATCGGCGATACGGGCCGTCTCGGAAGCCACGATGACGTCGCAAAACAGCGCGATGGTGGCTCCCAGTCCCATGGCATCGCCGTTGATGGCGCCGATGATGGGCTGTCCCACGTCCAACATATTCTGGATCAGCCGGCGGGCTCCAGAAGGAAGCGTCAAGGTACGTTGCTTGCCCTCCTCGGTGCCATAGCGGGCCGCCATGGCTTTGACATCCCCGCCGGCGGAAAACGCCCGCCCGGCACCGGTCAGCAGGATAGCGTTGACGGCGGCGTCCTCGGCCAAATCCACCCATATCTGTTCCAGCTCTACATGCATTTGGGGGTTGGTGGCATTCATGGCCTCCGGGCGATTGAGGGTGACCGTGGCCACCTTGTTCGCCACCTCGACTTTGACGAACTGATATCGACTGTAATCCGGCATGACGATTCCTCCTTAAATAATAGTTGTGGGTCAATCGGAAGAACATAACGCTCGGGATTGGGGGGAGATCGGGGCAGCGCGAATTCAATCGCCGTCCACATCGCCGAACAGCGGCAACTGGGTCGCCAGCGACAGCACCGTTTCCTCCACCGCGCGCTTGGCCTCGCCCAGGGTTTTCGTATGGCCCGCGCGGTTGCCCGCCTGCCAGCGGTAGCGGCCGTCCCATGCGCCGCGCTCGCCCAGTTGCACCGTGCCCAGGCGTTCTTTGCCTTTCCAGTAGCCGTGCGACTGGTAGCCGCGCTCCCAGGACGGCCTCGCCTTGCCCGCTTTTCTTGCGCTTTTTTTCGGCATGGGCGCTAGCTTACCAAAGTGCTCCTTGCGCTGCCACCCGGTAGCGTGCGAAACGCCCGCCGGGATGCGCCTTGCCGCGGCAAAGCACATCCTGCTACCCTTGCACGCTCATCTTGAATCGAAACCATATGCATCCCGACTATCTCGAAAAAATCCTCAAGGCGCGCGTCTACGACGTGGCGATCGAATCGCCGCTGGAGGCTGCGCCCATTCTGTCCGCGCGCCTTGCCAACACACTGCTGCTCAAGCGCGAAGACATGCAGCCGGTATTCTCGTTCAAGCTGCGCGGCGCGTACAACAAAATGGCGCGCTTGCCTCCCGCCCGGCTGAAGCGCGGGGTCATCGCCGCCTCGGCCGGCAACCACGCCCAGGGCGTGGCGCTGGCGGCACAGCGCCTCAAGTGCAAGGCGGTGATCGTGATGCCGGTGACCACGCCGCGGATCAAGGTGGACGCGGTGCGCTCGCGCGGCGCCGAAGTGATGCTCGTAGGCGATTCCTACGACGAGGCCTACCGGCAGGCGCTCAAGCTCGCGCGCTCGCGCAAGCTTACCTTCGTGCATCCCTACGACGATGCGGACGTGATCGCGGGCCAGGGCACCGTCGGCATGGAGATCCTGCGCCAGGCGAAGACGCCGATCGACGCGATTTTCGTCGCCATCGGCGGCGGCGGGCTGATCTCGGGCATCGCCGCCTACGTCAAGCGCCTGCGACCGCAGATCAAGGTCATCGGCGTGCAGCCGGTGGATTCGGATGCCATGGCGCGCTCGCTCAAAGCCGGCCGGCGCGTGCGCCTGGCGCAGGTGGGCCTATTTGCCGACGGCGTGGCGGTGAAGCAGGTGGGCAAAGAAACCTTTCGCCTGTGCAGGCAATTTGTCGACGAGGTCATCCTGGTCGATACCGACGAGATCTGCGCCGCGATCAAGGACGTGTTCGAGGAGACCCGCTCCATTCTCGAGCCGGCCGGCGCGCTGGCTATCGCCGGGGCCAAGGCGTACGTGGAGAAGAAAGGCGTGCGCGGCCAGACGCTGGTGGCGGTGGCCTGCGGCGCCAACACCAATTTCGATCGCCTGCGCTTCGTCGCCGAGCGCGCCGAGGTGGGCGAGCACCGCGAGGCCATCCTCGCCGTGACCATCCCCGAGCGTCCCGGCAGCTACAAGAAATTCTGCGCTACCCTGGGCGCGCGCAACGTCACCGAGTTCAACTATCGCATCGCCGATTCGAAGGAGGCGCACGTGTTCGTCGGCGTCGAGGTGCACGATCGCGACGAGACAGCGCGCCTCATCCGCAAGCTGCGCAGTCACGGCCTGAAGACTCTGGATCTTTCCGACAACGAGATGGCCAAGCTGCACGTGCGCCACCTGGTCGGAGGGCACGCGGCACTGGCGCAGAACGAATTGCTCTACCGCTTCGAATTTCCGGAGCGCCCGGGCGCGCTGATGAAGTTCCTGAACAGCATGCGCCCCGACTGGAACATCAGCCTGTTCCACTACCGCAATCACGGCGCCGACTATGGCCGCGTGCTGGTGGGCATGCAGGTGCCGCCCAGGGAAATGCCGCAGTTCCGCCGCTTCCTGCGCGACCTGGGC